>JAFLSM010000002.1:61028-74320 GCA_022510955.1 Ruminococcus sp.
ATCAAACAAGCGAAGTTCATCTTCGGGGCGGTAGTGACCGCTTTATTAATCACTATTAAACCTATGATAGTGCTTTATGATGTTCATCAAACAAGCGAAGTTCATCTTCGGGCGACAGTGGTTACATATTAAATAAAACTTCTAAAGCGTAGTAAAAAAATTTGACGAAGGGCAAAAATTTTGATATAATAAATTCGACAAATTAATATAGATACATTAACGACACAAGTAGCGCATTGCGTGTAAATCTGATTACGGAACAAATGTAATTTTTCTTATAATCTTTACCGCTGTGCAACTTGTGTTTTTTTGTGTCTGCAAGGAGGAACTTTTTTATGCCAAGAAATCAATTTCAGAGAACAGTATTTGCGTTTTTGACTGTTCTTGTGACCGTTCATGCCTATGTGTTTTACAGCCTTTATGTTGTAAACGGCGCTACTCTGCGTGACCTTAACGGCACCACAAGCGTTATGTACGCAATAAACAACCAGGGCGGTGTTTACATTTTGGGTGGATTCCATCCAATCTGGTTTGTTGTAATTATTGAGTTTTTACTCGCCTTTTGCCTTGAGTTAATTTACGGCAGTCCACTTTCGTTCAAGCTTGCCTGCAAGGTATTTGACCCACGCACAACACACCCTGTTTTATTTGAGTCAGCAATCATCTGCGCAACTGTCGGACTTATGTGCCCTGCAATGAGCTTTATAGCCGCATTACTTTATTTTCCTTATTACAGCGGATTTACCGTAATGGCACTGATTGCAAATTGGTTAAGACTTGTTTGCTTTAACTTTCCGTTTGCGTTCTTTACTCAGATGTTCTTTATTCAACCTCTAATAAGAAAAACCTTTAAGCTGTTGTTTAGAAAAGATTTAAAAAGACGAGAACTTGAAGCACAAAAATCTTAAGTTTTTTACGACGCTTCAGAAGTTTAATATGAATTAAAATATTGCGACCCGAAGGAATACTTCCTCTGTTCGGTAACAGTTCATAATCACTATCCAAACTTTGAGAGTGAATTATGATGTTTACCAAACAGACATAGTAAATCTTCGGGTCTTAAAGTTTTTATATTAAAATATACTTCTGAATATGTGGACAAAAATTTATTGTCTTTCGTTCCTTCTGTATTTAGACGGAGTTGTATCATAGTACATTTTAAATGCACGGTTGAAATTGGAAATGTTATTAAAACCTGACATTCCGGCAATTTCAATAACAGGGATATCTGTTGTTGTCAAAAGCATTGCGGCACGCGAAAGCCTTAATTCGTTTAAGTAACCGATAAACGTTGTGTTCATCAGCTCTTTAAACAAATGTGACACATAATATCTGCTTAATCCTGTTTCAATGGCGATTACGTCAAGAGTAATTGGCTCGCAGAAATTCTCGTTAACATACTCGGTAATTCTGCGAAGTGCACGATACTTCTTGCCCTGAACTTCAACATCAAACACCTTAACATAACCTACTGAAAACAGAATGTAGAAAATATTATACATCTTTCCGTGAATCAACAGCTGGAAAAAGTCAAATTTTTCATTTTCTGCCTTCATAACGCAGACAAAATCAGAATACAACTCGTCATATTTGGGGTCACCTGCTGAAACCTTGGCAAAATTTGTGCAATTACCTGATGACAACCCTCTGATCATACTCTGTGGGATATACTCCTGTGTAACTGCACCCGGATTTGACAGATTAAGCATTAAAGCATCAACTTTTGCATTGTTGTTGTTGCTTACACGATACTTTTGATTAGGTGAGATAAAATAAATATCCCCCTTGTGCAAACCATAAGCACTTGTTGCAGTTTCAATAGCAAGAGAACCTTCTCTTACATATGCAATCAAAACCTCGTTATGCATATTCCAACTGTCATCAATAATCATCTCTCCGCATACAACGCGGAACGCTGCGCTCGACGTTGAAGATGAACGCAAAATTTCAAAACTCATAACAACACTCCTAATAACATAAATCCATATTATGTTGCTTATCTCTCTATTTTATATTATATCAAAATTTCCTAAAATTCAATATGTTTTTGAAAATTTCCAAAAAATCAATTATACTCACTAAAAATGACAAAATTTATATATGCAATTATAATGAGCAATTTAAATGGATTTTGCCGTGAGAAAACAGTGTATAAACATTCTTATGAGCCTATATATCACATCTGAGTAATATGCTTTTTTCTTTATCCAAAGCAATATATCATACATATATATAAATTTCCTATTTATTTACTATGATTTAATTTATTGCTTTGCATAAAGCTTTAAAATCTTACTCAAGTATTCCTTATATTTTTCCGCCGCACTTGCAGGCGATAAAATTTTAACCTTGTCACCAAGTCCGAACAGCCACGCATAAAACTGAGGGCTAAGCATAACCTTAACATCTACTCTAAAGCTTGTCTCGCTCTCTTTTGAAATAAACACATCAGTGCCAAATCGGTCGGCAATGACGCCCACAAGCGAGTTATCAACTGACAAAGCTACATCCGTTTCGGTTCCGCCGAACATAGAGAACACGCTGTTTGTATATCGTGCAATGTTCAGCTTCTTAAAAACATCACTACCCTTGCGTTTTTCATCAGTCAGCTCAATGCAGTCCATTTTGTCAACCCTGTAATGCTTAATCATATCGTCGTTCTCGTCAAAAGCAACAAGGTAATAATTTTCATCATCCCACACAAGAGCCCATGGCGAAGTCCTATAAAGTGCACCGTCACGGCGTTCACGCCTTACAATCTTATCGGTTGAACCAAAGTTGACTTCCCACCCTAAATATTTAAATGTAATCTGCACATCGTTATTGATTGCATTGTGCAGGTCATCAACATTGTAATAGATTTTTTCATTAACTGTCTTAACACGATTGCTGACAATCACTTCTCTTTGCAGTTGCTTGCCGTTATGCTCGCTTACAAGTCCCTCGAGTTTCTTTATCAGAGCTATGCTCTTTTTGTGAGTTATAAACTTTGAGCTTTGAATTGAGTCAACCAAAAGCTTTAGCTCAGGTATTTCAAATTCACGACTGCCGACATAATAACGGGTTGTATTCGACCTGGTACGGCAAATATCAAGACCGAACTGCTCCAGAACCTTGAGGTCGTCATACAGACTTTTTCTCTCTGAACTAATGCCGTACTTTTGAAGCTCAGCAATAATTTCCGTTGTAGTCAATCCGTGCTTTTCGTCAGTTTTTTCAAGAAGTATTTTTTGCAGATACAGCAATTTTTGTTTTTGCATAGATCCTCTAGCCATATTTTTCTCCGATTTTTTTACTTTCGCCTCATTTTTTACTTTCGCCTCATAGGTTTAGTATAGATTATAATGCAGTATCCCGAAATTAAAACTTTGGTTATATGGTACTGTCTGCTCGGACAGGTGCAGCCCACCGGCTGCTTTTTTACTTTCTATAAACTTTTGACAGGGAGTTTATGTATAAATTATAAAATAAATGTAAAAATATATTACATAGTCTGGGCAAGTGCCACTACAAGAGGCATAGTGATGATTGACACAAGTGTTGTTGATGCTACGACGCTCACCGACAGTTCAACATCACGGCTATACTTTGCGGCAAACATTGTGGTTGTAGCCGCCGTTGGTGCAGAGCTTGCAATAACGCAGGTAATCATAATTGTTGTGTCAACCTTTAACAGCCACATAACGACCGTTGACAAAAGCGGAACTGCAACAAGTCTTACAGCCATTGCAAGGTATACACCTGCATCTGAGAACGCTTTTTTTAGGTTAGCCTGAGAAAGATAGAATCCGATTATCAGCATTGGCAGGGGAGTGTTGAGAGCCGCCAGATAGTCAACCGGCTGGCTGATTATGTACGGCAACTTAATTTTCAGCACAAACAAAATTAAGGCAATCAGAACACCTACGATACCAGGATTAAACGCAAGCTTTTTTATTGACATTTGCTTTTTGTCACCGCTCATCATTACAAGTCCGTAAGTCCAGACAATGATATTGAAAATTGCAACGAATATCGAACCGTAAAACCAACCGTCATTGCCCAAAATTGCCTTTTGAAGAGGCAAGGACATAAAACCGCAGTTTGAAAAAATAGTTGAAAACTGCAAAACCTTTTTGCGTGCTTCATTTTTATTGTGAAATACAAGCTTTGAAATAAAAATTGTCATCACAATAATTGCTGACGCACATAAAGCCGTAATCAAAATGTTGCCGAGCAGTTCCATTGAAAACTCACGCTGAAAAGCCGAAATCATTACGCAGGGCGTTACAACATAAAGTACTATGTCTGTAATTTTCTTTGAAGATTCATCTGTCAAAATTCGCTTTTTTCCGCAGGCAAAACCAACACCGATAAGAATGAACAGCACAAGAACCTGCTGAGCAATCATGATAAAATTTTCTAACAAAACAAAGACTTCCGTTCTATATAAAATTTCTGCAAACAAGTTTGCTATACTATTCTACCACAACACACATATCTTTTCAAATTCTTACAAAAACCCCATTGCAAAGCGAAAAAATCCAATAAAAAAGCCGTCTATTCATAGTACAACATCACCAATTAGCGTTTTAAAACAACAAAAATATGTACTAACCGCCGAAAATAATATGTTTTGTTGACAATCAAAAAAACCAAATGTATAATATTCTTGTAAGTTATAGTATTAATTTATTAGCATTAACAGCACTATTTCATAAAACATTGAAAGAAGGAAATTACACTATGGCAACTACTAAAAAATCAACTGCTGCAAAGACATCAAAAAAAGACGAAACAGCTGAAATGGCTGCTGCCGCTAAGGCTGCTGCGGCTGTAAAAAAGGCTGAAGCTGAAGCAAAGACAACTGCAACAAAAGTTGAAGCACCTGCTGTAAAGGAAGAGAAAAAAGCACCTGCTAAGAAGGCTCCTGCAAAGAAAGCTGCTCCTAAAAAGGTTGCCCCAAAGAAACCTGCTGCACTAAAGGCTGAAACTGCTGTTGAAACAAAGGTTGATTTCTTCGTAGAATACGCCGGTGTTCAGGTATCAATCGACGAAGTTATTAAGAATGTAAAAGCTACTTACGGCAAAGACGCAAAGAACATTTCCGTTTACCTCAAGCCAGAGGAAAGCAAGGCTTACTTTGTTGCTGACGGCGAAGAAAAAGATATGGATGTATTCTTCTGCTAATTCGGTTGTAATTTTAATATTATTAATCTATCGGTATTTAAAAGAGCTGACTATTGGGGCACCTTCCTCACGGAGGGTGCCCCAAGTTTTCATATTTAATTCCTTTTAGGATGGCAGGCGTCACAATCCTATTATCGCTGAACATATGGACACGATTGTTTTATGACACGACCTCAAATATTAGCTTCTAAGATAATCGGGATTTATCACATCTTCTGAAATTTAATCATTTGAACCATGCCACTAATTTCAACAGCACTTACAGTAAATCCATAATTCTCAAACAACGAAACAATTTCATTTGGAGCATAAAACTTAACATCTCCGGATTTAGAAAATTTTAAAAACGGATTGCATATTACCCTAAAAATTGTAGGCAAATAGACATCTGCTATGTATAACATACCATCCTTTTTTATTACTCTGCCTGCTTCTTTAGCAAAGTTTTCAACATTTGGAAAATGATGAAATGCAGCACAAACAGTCATCATTCCTATTTCTCCGTTTTTAAACGGCAATTCATCACACCTTGCAACATAAAACTTCATGTTCGGATTTAATTTTTTTGCCTGTTCTACCATATTTTCAGATATATCAATCCCATATCCGCAAAAAGAATTCTTTTCTGCAAGCTTATACAACAAACGACCATTACCACAAGCAATATCCGCCACTGTATCATTAGAATTGATACTTACTGCTTTAAGTAACATTTCCTTAAATTTAACAGTAAACTTTCCGTCAAAAGTCAAATCATATTTTTCTGCTTTTTTATCATAACTAATTTTAGAACGTTGCTCAAATTTATTCATAAATATAAGACCTTCCTATAAATTCCGATTTGTCAGTCTGTAAAACAATTATAGCATACAACCATGATAAGGTCCATCTACCTTTCAAAATATGCCGTGATGTCTGCTGACTTAATAAAAAAAGCTCAATATTAATTAAAACACAGTGACCCGAAGAATTTTTACTACGCTTCAAAAGCTCAATATTAATTAAAACACAGTGACCCGAAGGTATACTTCTGCTGTTAGGTAACAATCCATAATCACTATCCAAACTTAAAATAGTGAACTATGATGCTTACCAAACAGACAAAGTAAATCTTCGGGTCTTAAAGGTTACATATTAAAACAAACTTCTGAAGCGGCGTAAAAAAATGATGCTTACCAAACAGACAAAGTAAACCTTCGGGTCTTAAAGGTTACATATTAAAACAAACTTCTGAAGAGGAGTAAAAATATGATGGTTAGTATACAACCGAAGTAAATCTTCGGGATACAACGGTTACATATTAAATAAAACTTCTGAAGCGGAGTAAAAATATGATGTTTACCATACAACAGAAGTTTAAATTTCGGGATACTGCATTATAAATTTTTTAAACTTATATAGCGAAAGCAAAAAATTAAAATCTAAAATCTCGCTTATTGTTGTTTTTTATGTCGGAAATATATTCTGTTGCAAGCTTTCGTGCCTTTTCATTTGGAATTTTGCAGAGCTCCTGCTTAATCAATTTTTCACCGATTTCACGAGTGTTCTCGCTTGCATAGTCCATAAGGTACTCCTGCAATGTCATCAAAGCATTCGGGTGACAGCAGTTTTGAATCTGACCGCTTTTGCACAGCGCCATAAATCTGTCGCCTGTTCTGCCCTCACGATAGCAGGCTGTGCAGAATGACGGAATGTATCCGAGCTCCATAAGCCAGTTAACAACCTCGTCAAGCGTGCGGTTGTCAGACACATCAAACTGAGCCGAATTATCTTCCTCAGCTTCTTCCTCAACATATCCGCCGACGCTTGTTCTTGAACCTCCGCTGATTTGCGAAATGCCAAGCTCAAGCACACGCTCACGCACTTTTTTACATTCTCGGGTCGAAATTATCATGCCTGTGTACGGCACTGCAATTCGCAGAATTGCTACAATCTTTTCAAAAGTTTCATCACTGATACCGTTGTCAAACTCATCGGGGTCAATGTCGTCAGCTCTGCGTACTCGAGGCACGCTGATTGTATGAGGCCCTACTCCGTGCACTGCCTCAAGATGCTCTGCGTGCATCAAAAGTCCTGCAAGCTCATAACGGTACAGCTCAAGACCGAACAGCGCGCCAATGCCCACATCATCAATACCGCCCTGCATTGCTCTGTCCATAGCCTCTGTATGGTAGTCATAGTTGTGCTTTGGTCCCGTTGGGTGAAGCTCCTCGTAGCGCTTTTTGTTGTAGGTTTCCTGAAAAAGAATATATGTTCCGATACCTGCATCCTTAAGCTTGCGGTAATTTTCAACTGTTGTTGCGGCAATGTTCACATTAACTCGGCGGATTGCTCCGTTTTTGTGCTTAATTGAATATATTGTCTGAATACTTTCCAAAATGTATTCTATCGGATTATTTACAGGGTCTTCTCCTGCCTCGATAGCAAGACGCTTGTGACCCATATCCTGAAGAGCAGTAACCTCTGCTCTAATATCCTCTTGACTAAGCTTTTTACGGCAAATATTCTTATTTACTGCGTGATACGGGCAGTAAAGACATCCGTTGACACAATAGTTAGACAGATACAACGGTGCAAACATAACAATTCTGTCACCGTAAAAATCCTTTTTGATTTGCTTTGCAAGGGCATAAATCTCGTTTATCTTTTCTTCATTTTCGCACGCAAGCAACACGCTTGCCTCTCGGTGGTCAATACCCTTTCTAAGCTTTGCCTTTTCAATGATTTGGTCAATCAGCTCTATGTTGTTCTTGTTTTCATCAGCATATCTCAGCGAATCTATGATTTCGCCGTCATTAATAAATTCTTCCGCCTTAAGCGAATGTTTGTCATACTTGCACATTGTCTTCTCCAAATTTCTCTTTGTAATCTCCACGGTCAACAGTAAGCATATAACCGATTTTTTTCATTCTGTTTGACATGCATTTTATGCACTCTGCCGCTTCGTCGCCTGTGCAAATTTTGTTGTCGTACAGCGAATAGTCACTGCGGTGTGCACGAGGTGAAAGGTTTGGCATAACCACATTTGCACCGTGCAAAACACCCATTTCACGACCGAATTTGTCAGCCGTACCAAGTGCCGTTGTGGCAGGCAAAAGTATGCTTGGGTGCATAAGCCGAATAATTGAAAGCAGTATAAGGCACTGTCGGACACTTCCGTCATTTTCACTTGCAAAGGGCGTGTCCTTGTGATGTATAAACGGACCTATTCCGCACATCTGCGGTTTAAGCTCCTTTAGAAACATCAAATCCTCCACAAGCGTTTGTGTGGTCTGGTACGGTGAGCCAACCATAAAACCTGCACCCGTCTGATAGCCGATTTCCTTTAATTTAAACAGACAGCTTTTGCGGTTTTTAAGCGACATTTCGGACGGATGAAGCTTGTTGTAATGCTCTTCATTTGCAGTTTCGTGCCTGAGCAGATATCTGTCCGCTCCGCTATCAAACAACCTTTGATAGCTTTCTGGACTGCGTTCGCCAAGCGACAGCGTTATTGCGCAGTCACTAAAATCGGAACGAATAGCTTTTACAATCTCACACATTTTGTCATCATCAAAATAACTGTCCTCGCCACCCTGCAAAACAAAGGTGCGAAAACCAAGCTCATAGCCTTGCTTACAGCACTGCATAATCTGCTCTTTTGAAAGTCGATAACGCACTGCTTTTTTGTTTGAACGGCGCAGTCCGCAGTAAAGACAGTCATTTTTGCAGTAGCTTGAAAACTCAATTAAGCCCCTCACAAAAATTTTGTTGCCAAAGTGTTCTTGCGCTGTCGCCTGAGCCTTTTTGCGCAAGAATTCAAGTTCTTCGTCATTGATGGTGTCAATCAGCTCTGCAAGCTCATCTTCACTTGCGGTATGAAATTGTGAAAGCTTTTCGATTATTTTTACACACTTCATTTTTTATCTCCGCTTCACAAGTTTGTTTTAATATGTAACCGTTGTATCCCGAAGATATACTTCTGCTTTATGGTTAGAATTCATATTTTCTACGCTTTTTTACTTTCGCTTTTTTTACTTTCGCTTCACAAGTTTATCATAATTTTATAATGCAGTGTCCCGAAATTTATACTTCGGTTTTATGGTAATCTTCATTTTTACATCTATTAAACTTTCATTTACATCTATTAAACTTTCATTTACATCTAAATTATAAAACAGATGTAAAATGGAAGTTTTTTTATAAAATGAAGTAAAAACTTCGGGAACACAAGTCATAAATTACATCAAACTTTGAGGGCGGTCGTTAAAAGCTTCGGCCGCCGCCTCCATGAGATGAACCGCCTCCGCCGCCGGAGTGACCACCACCGCTACTACTGCTGTCTGACTGAATAGTGGTGACTGACACACTCTTTGTAAGGAAAATATCGTTACTTGTTGTCAGCATTGTTTTGCTGTTTGCCTCAAGGTCATAAATATTTTTCTTGCCGTTGTTTTTATATTTGCGATAAATTATAAATACTGTGACCAAAGAGATAATCGCACCGGCAATAAATGACGGAATGCCATAGTGAATCAGCGAGTAGCGTATGGGATGGTCCTTTTTTTCGTTAATTTTCACATTAGTAAAGGTTCCGCTTGTCGGCTTGCCCTGTTCATAATAATTAACAGTGTACTTAACAAAAGTTTCAGCCGCCTCATAGTAATCTCCGCTTATAAGCTCTGCTTGAATTGAATCAAGCATATCATCATTGCGCTCGTCGCTGATGTAGTACATTGTTTCGCCCTTTGTGATGACATACATCTCACGGGAACCCATATCAATATTCAATATTATTCCGCTTTTTTGGTCGCCTATGCCATAGTTGTGATTATCATAATATTCATTTGTATAATCCTCAATATCATACTCATCAATATAGTTGTAATTTGTATAGATAATCACATCCCAGTCGGTCTGGGCGGAGGCGTCCTCAAGCATTTGTGTAATTTCGTTTTGCTCTGTTCTTGATAGCAAATTGGCATCATCTGTAAGTTTTTGCCGACTTTCGGCAGAGAAAGTAACGCAACCCAAAGCCACAAGAAACACTGCACAAAACACAGAAGTTAATCGTTTTGTAAAGTTTATCACAACAGAAAATACCCCCCTATTGTACCGAGAATAAATACTGCGGCAGTGATGATTGATGCCAGAATTGCAAGCCTGCCTTTTGAAACGGGCAACTTGCCAAAGGTTTTGCCTGTTTGTCCGTTAATGGCAAACGGAAAAATCTTATTATTAAATTTATATGTAACAATCCAAACAGGGAGCAGGGTGTAGTTCCACGACTCAAGCTCTGTTATATCGTCATATTTCTGCACCACAACGCCCGTGTAACCCGACATTGTATTCTTTAACAGCTGTTTTCCATACTCCTGCATCTGTTGCTGAACGGCATTGTTAATCTCCGCCTTTTCAATGTCACGCTTTTCAGCCTGAAAGCCCGAAAGATAGCTCATTGCAAAAGGCTTTGCCTGTGTAAGGTCAAACGGATGCACACACTGGAGCATATCACGGTCCTGACTTTTAAGAGCACGCTCAAAAACATTTTTGATAATTAAGTCACCGCTTCTTTCGAGCTGGTATACGCTTGTTTCGGTGTATCTTTTATTACCCACACGCCATGTTCTTATTTTGTTGCCCTTTGCAACCATATTCGCCTGCTTTTGCTCGTCAATGTACCAATACGGAAAATAAACACCCGTCATCTTTTCAATTTGCTTTTCACTTGCAAAATCTTTTGGCAAAAACTTCTTCTTTTTGCACATTTCAAGGAACTTTTGGGCAGCCTTTTTCTTTGAAAGTGCAAACGGAATAACTCGGTCGGGTTTGAAATCTCCCGAAAGTCTGCCACCCAAAACAACAGGGTTCTGACAATAGAAACAGGTTGTTGCCGCTGTCGAAGCGGTAGTCATTACTACCGCACCGCAACTTGGGCAATTATAGACAACAGCATCCTCTTCCTGCTTTTGCTGTGCATTGTTTTGAGCTGTGTCTGTCTTTTGCGTCTGCCTTGCCTGTTGTGCCTGCTGTTCAGCCTGTTCCTGTTTATTGACTTTAGCCTCTCGCTCTGCATAAATCTCCTGAACCTTTTGCTCGGTAAATTCCGACATACAAAATTCACAGCTGAACAACTGTTTATCGGGATTAAACTTCAGCGGAGCGGCACAGTTGGGGCATTTATAATTTACAATAGCCATATTAAATTCCATAGCCTTTCCGCCCACAAATATAAGATTAATACTAAACACTAATTGAAAGATATCCATTTTTTAATTGGTGTTTAGTATAAAATTTCCAAAACCTTGTCGTGGGCGGATAAGGCATAAATGGAAATTTAGCCGTCGCTCGTTGCACTTGTGGCAAACTGAGCGGGCAATATATCTTCGATAATAGCAAGTTATGAAATTAGGTATAGTGTAATTTTTCACACTATCTTCTCAAGTTTTTTAACTCACTCTGCTTTTGTACCGCACTCAGGACAAAATTTTGCATTTTCACCCAACTCGTATCCGCAGTTTGTGCAAAAACGCTTTTTAGGAGCTTCAGGCTTTGGCTGACCGCATTCGGGGCAGAATTTGCCTGTGTTTGTTGCACCGCAAGCACAAGTCCATGTATTTGCACTCGGAGCAGTCTGAGGTCCCCCTTGCGGAGCAGGAGCAGGTGCACCCTGATTTGGCTGCTGATTATTATAATGAGGATTCTGCTGGTATCCGCCAATAATATTTCCGCCTACATTCATACCAACGCCCATACCCATAAAGCCTGCCATTGAACCGTTTGCATTTGAACCTGCATCCTTAAGTCCTTCGGAAATGTTAGCTGCTACGTAACCCTGCTGAACAGCAGCGTCGGACATCATAGCACCCTTATTACGCATATTGATAAGAGCCTGGCTGTCGTCTGTGTAAGAAACATCGGCAGCAACAGCGAATACCTCCATACCACGGTTCTGTGTCCACTCATCATCAAGAGTTTGTGCCATATACTGACCCAGCAGACGCTGTTTTGATCTGATAAAGCTGATACGCTCGCCGTCGGCTGAATACTGGTTGATTGCCGCACCCAACGCAGAAACAAACTCTTCGCTGTACTGAGCCTTAACCTCGCTGTACTCAACAGCTCTGTTATTTGTAATTGCCTCTCTCGGGATAACCTCCTCATAGAACTTGAACGGGTCAACAACCTTAACTGAATATGTTCCGTGAGCACGAAGCTCAAGCTCTGAATTATAGAAGTTATCAAAGTAATTTATCGGTGTTGGAGTGCCGAAAGGAATTCCCTTAATCTCTTGAAGATTAATATAAAATACTCTCTGAGACTGTGAGGGGATTCCGCCGAACTTGATACGGTTGAAGGTTTCCTTAATTGAATCGCCGAACTGACCGCAGAAAAGTGACGGCATTGAGCTGTTTGAAACTTGGAAATAACCCGGCTCAGCAGTAAAGTCTACAATCTTACCGCCGTCGATTAGAATCATCATCTGATCGTGCTGAACATGAATTACCGAACCATTAGAAACTATGTTATTGCTTCCTTTTTTGTTCTGGCTTTTGCCGTTTTGAGAAATAAGCTGACCCGGACAGATAAGCGTATTGTCTCCCATTGGAGAAGACTCAATAACCTCAAGCCATGAATCAGCAAGTCCTCCTTTTACTGCGTTAATCGCCGCTTTAATTATACCCATAATAAAATCTCCTTTCTTTTACTTTCGCTTCATAAGCGTAGTATAGATTATAATGCAGTAGCCCGAAATTTAGACTTCTGCTATTTTTATCTTCGTATTTTTTACTTTCGATTTTTTACTTTCGCTTCATAAGCATAGTATAGATTATAATTCAGTTTCCCGAAATTTTTACTTTAGTTTTATGGTAAACTTCATTTTTACTTCCGCGTCATAAGTTTAGAATAAATCACAATGCAGTTTCCCGAAATTTAAACTTAGGTTTTATGGTAAACTTCATTTTTACTTCCGCTTCATAAGCTTAGAATAAATCACAATGCAGTTTCCCGAAATTTAAACTTTCATTTAATAGTAAACATCATTTTACATTTATTTTAAAAATAAGTTATAAAAGATTTTTAAAATCAACCTTTAATAGTGAATTATGATATTTACCAAACAACCGAAGTATACCTTCGGG
>JAFLSM010000020.1:0-13799 GCA_022510955.1 Ruminococcus sp.
GCCATCGCTTGTAAAATTCTTTTTTCGGGTTTACCCCAACTATTGACATAGAGCCAAAATAATTTGATTACCATTAAAATTGCCTAATAATACATTGACACAATTCGACTTATATGTTATAATTTTACAGAAGTATAATTTAAGGTGGAGTTTTTTTATGCAAATTACCGAACTTGAACCGAAAAAAGTCTTTTATTATTTTTCAGAGCTTGCTAAAATTCCTCATGGCTCGGGAAGTACAAGGCAAATAGAGCAGTATTGCCTTGATTTTGCCGAAAAACGCGGATTGGAGGCATATCGTGACGAGTACGGAAATGTTATGATTTTCAAGGATGCAACGGAGGGCTATGAGCAAAGCGCTCCCGTTATACTCCAAGGACATCTTGACATGGTTTGTGAAAAGCTTCCGAACTGCACAAAGGATATGGATAGAGAGGGAATTGACATTATCGTGGACGGAGAAATTCTCCGCGCAGACGGAACAACTCTCGGCGGCGATGACGCGATTGCTGCGGCGTTTATTCTCGCCCTGCTTGATTCGGACAACATTCCGCATCCGCCGATAGAGGGTTTGCTCACCATTGATGAGGAGACGGGACTTCGCGGAGCACATGCGCTTGACGCATCACGGCTTAGGGGCAGACGGCTTATTAACATCGACTCCGAGGAGGAGGGTGTGCTTACAGTAAGCTGTGCCGGAGCATCGCGTGTCAGCTGTGAAATTCCTGTTGATACTATTACGGCTGACGGTATTGCAAAGGAAATCACGATAGGCGGTTTCTTGGGCGGACATTCAGGTATTGATATCAACAAAAACCGTAAAAATGCCATAAAGGTTCTCGGCGAGTTGCTTTACGAGCTGAACGGTTCCGTTCATATTCAGATTGCTTCAATTTCCGCCGGCGGAAGACTTAATGTCATCACTCCGTCTGCGCAGGCTATTGTCTGTGTTGCCAAAAACGAGGAAGATGAGTTTGACAAAATAATCTCTGTATTTGATGCGGAACTCAAAAAGGAATGTGCCACTGCCGAGCCTGACTCATATGTGTCTGCTCAAACAGTATCGCTTCCTGAATTATGCGCCGATTACGACAGCACCGACAGAATGATATTTGCTCTGATGCAGTCGCCGAGCGGAGTGCGCGCAATGAATGCAGATATTCCGAATTTGGTACAAACCTCATCAAACCCGGGCGAGGCAGTGTTTGACGGAGGAGCGTTAAGGCTCAACTTTATGATTCGCTCGAATGCTGATGCTGATAAGGTTTCTCTTGTGAAAACGGTTAAGTCGTTTGTTGAGTACGCAGGCGGAACAATTCAGCTCGGCGATGATTATCCTGCGTGGGAGTACCTCCCTGATTCATCACTGCGTGACACAATGGCGGCGGCGTACGAGGAAATGTACGGTGAAAAGCCGATTATAACCTCAATTCACGCTGGACTTGAATGCGGTATCCTTACCGAAAAACTTCCCGGAGCGGATATGGTTTCAATCGGTCCGACTATGTGGAATGTTCACACTCCCGAGGAGCGTCTGGACATTAAATCGTGCGGGCGTGTCTGGAAATACCTTTTGCAGGTTCTTAAAATGCTGAAATAAAATTAAATAAAGGAGAGTAAAACAGTGATTAAAGATGGTTTTATGTACATTGCGGCCCTGATATTTATAGCTGCAATACTAATCTGTCTGCCCAAAATTTTCAAGGGCAAAAAAGCACAAAACATTTTCAAATTTGCACCTCCGATAGTTCTTATCTACCTTGGACTCATGGTTTTATGTACAGTTAAGCTGTGGGACCTTGAGGCTACAGAAAGCGCATACAGCTCGCTAAAGAACCCTATTTTGTACGCGATGCTGTTTATAATGCTTTTACGGTGCGACCTGAAAAAGATTATAAAGCTCGGTCCTAAGATGCTTATAGGTTTTTTCGCAGCAACAGTTTCAATCGGATTGGGATTTGTTGTTTCGTATGCTATTATGCATAACGCTCTCGGTGAGGGCGGATGGCAGGCTCTGGGTGCTCTTTGCGGCAGCTGGATGGGCGGCGGCGGAAACATGCTCGCTATTCAGGCGGCTCTTGATGTTCCCGAATCAACAATGGCGTATGCGCTCGTTATGGACTCAATATGTGCAACATTGTATGTTATGTTCCTGCTCTGGGCAATTCAAATGTCAGATAAGTTCAACAAGTGGACAAAGGCTGATACCCGCGTTATCGACGAGGTAGGAAAGTCTCTTGCAGCTGAGGCAGCTGCAAACAAAAAGCCTCTCGTATGGCAGAACATAATACTGCTCATTGGTTCAGGACTTCTTGTTTCGGCAGTTTGCCAGAGTCTCGGTACAATTATCAACGGCGTTCTTCCGTTCTTTGACAAAGCCACCTGGACAGTTCTTATAGTAACTGTTCTCGGCGTAGTTCTCGCAATGACTCCGTTCGGTAAGATTAAGGGTACTGAGGAAATTTCAAATGTAATGCTCTACATAGTAGTTGCTCTTATTGCTTCAAGAGCTGACCTTTCTGCAATGGGTAACGCTCCTGTATGGCTGCTCTCAGGATTTATAATTCTGGTTATCCATGTTATAATTATGGTAATCCTTGCAAAGCTTCTCAAGCTCGACATATTCACCAGTGCCGTTGCTTCGCTTGCAAATATCGGCGGTACTGCTACTGCTCCTGTTCTTGCAGGTACATACAGCAGTGCACTTGTACCTGTTGGTATTATTATGGCGCTTTTAGGTTATGTTGTAGGTACAGGCGGCGGACTTATCGTAGCTAATTTAATGAGCTTGTTTGGATAAGTTTTTGACAAAGAAAAGCTCTCGCAGGTGAATTCCGATAAAACAATATATAGTAAACTAAAGTTTATCGTATTTTGCCTAATATAGTGAAAAGTAAAGCTGATAGAGATATTATAAAAATATCTCTATCAGCTTTTTTACTTTGTATCTCATTTTTAGGGTTGAACTGTATTTTAAGAACTGTATAAAACCTATATGTTTCGATTATGAAAATATCAAAATCGTATATACAGCGAATTTTTGACAAAAAATTACGGTTAATGTTTTGCCATTCCATATAAGCAATTACAAAACATTAACCGTAATTCAATTTGGTGCCGGTGACCGGACTTGAACCGGTACGGAGTATTAGTCCGAGGGATTTTAAGTCCCTTGTGTCTGCCTATTCCACCACACCGGCATATAAAGTTTGGTGACCCGGACGAGAATCGAACTCGTGTTACCGCCGTGAAAGGGCGGTGTCTTAACCGCTTGACCACCGGGCCAGATATGGTAGCGGAAATAGGACTTGAACCTACGACACCCTGGGTATGAACCAAGTGCTCTAGCCAGCTGAGCTATTCCGCCATGTCATTGCTAATACTCGTAATCAGCAAGATATATTATACTGTAAGAACATCGTTTTGTCAACACTTTTTTCAAAAAAATTTGAAAAATTTTTTATTTTTATTTCCGCTTCATAAGTTCTATTTAATATTCAACCATTAACACCCGAAGATATACTTCTGCTGTTCTGGGAAAATCCATAATCACTATTCAACATTTGACAGTGAATTATGATGTTTATAATACAACCGAAGTTTTAATTTCGGGATACTGCATTATAATTTCTGCTAAACTTATGTAGCGAAAGTAAAAAACAACCCGAAAGAACACTTCCACTATTCGGTGACAATCCATAATCACTATTCAACACTTGATAATGAATTATGATGTTTACCAAACAGTTGAAGTGAATCTTCGGGTCGCAACGGTTACATATTTAAATCGACCTATGTAGCGTTATAGAAACAATTATTTCTTGTAGCTTGTGTGCCAGATTTCCTTAGCATACTCTACAATAGCACGGTCTGATGAGAACTTACCTGCGTTTGCTACATTGAGGAGACACTTCTTACCAAATGCCTTTCTGTCAGCATAGTCAGCGTTAGCCTTAATCTTTGCGTCAACATAGAGTGGGAGATCATAGATGAGGAAGTAGTGGTCAGCTACCTGCCATGATGTACCCTTGAGGAGTGCATCGTGGAGTTCCTTAAAGCTACCCTCACCCTGTGCACCGTCATCGTCAAATGTGCCGTCGATAAGTGTATCAACAACTCTCTTGATTTCTGGGTTAGCATCATAAAGAGCCTTTGGATCATAGCCCTCTGCCTTGAGTTTTTCAATGTCTTCTACTCTTGCACCGAAGATATACTCGTTCTCTTCGCCTGCACACTCTGCGATTTCGATGTTAGCACCGTCATATGTACCGAGTGTAACAGCACCGTTAAGCATAAACTTCATATTACCTGTACCTGATGCCTCAAGACCAGCTGTTGAAGTCTGCTCTGAAATATCAGCAGCAACAACAATCTTTTCTGCATATGATACATTGTAGTTTGAAATAAAGTAAACCTGAAGAAGATCCTTTGTATCAGGGTCGTTGTTTACAAGGTTAGCAATCTCGTTGATATACTTGATGATTGCCTTAGCTCTTGCATAACCAGGAGCAGCCTTTGCACCGAAAATGAATGTTGTAGGTGTCCAGTTTGTGAGCTTCTTATCCTTGAGTCTGAAATAGATTGTCATGATAGAGAAAGCGTTGAGAAGCTGTCTCTTGTACTCGTGAAGTCTCTTAACCTGTACATCATAGATTGAGTCAGGATTTACATCAAAGCCGTCCATTTTCTTGATGTACTCAGCAAGCTGCTGCTTTTTCTTCTTCTTGATTGTGTTAAACTTGTTGATTGTTCTTGTGTCAAGGCTATCGTTAAGCTTTGAAAGAAGTGAAAGGTCTGTAAGCCAAGCGTCAGAACCAACCTTATCAGTGATAAGAGCTGAAAGTTCAGGGTTGCAAAGACCAAGCCATCTTCTCTGTGTAATACCGTTTGTCTTGTTCTGGAATCTTTCAGGATATACCTGATACCACTCCTTAAGAACATCGTCCTTGAGGATTTCTGTGTGAAGCTGTGCAACGCCGTTTACATATGTTGCTGCGTATGTTGCAAGTCTTGCCATGTGAACAATGTTACCGTCAACAATGCGCATCTTAGTCTTCATTTCCTCAGAAACACCCTTTGCAGTGAGCTCTTCCTGGCACTTGTTTGCAATGAGGCAAATGATGTGATAAATCTCAGGAACAACCTGTGTCATAAGGTCAGCAGGCCACTTCTCAAGAGCCTCACCAAGAACAGTGTGGTTTGTATATGAGCATGTCTTTCTTGCGATTTCAAATGCCTCGTCAAAATTCATGCCCTCAAGCATAAGAAGTCTTACAAGCTCAGGTACGCATGATACAGGATGTGTATCGTTAAGCTGAACAGCGTTTTCCTTTGCAAAGAATGAGAAGTCGCTGCCGTGCTTTGCCTTGTAGCGGCGCATAATATCCTGAAGTGAAGCAGAGCAGAAGAAATACTGCTGCTTAAGTCTTAATACCTTACCTTCATACTGGTTGTCGTTTGGATAAAGAACCTTTGTGATGTTTTCAGCGTCATTCTTCTCCTTAACAGCCTTATCATATTCTGTATTGTTAAATGCTGTGAAATCAAAGTCATTGATTGCTTCAGCCTGCCACAAACGAAGTGTGTTGATATTTTTTGTCTTGCAGCCGATAACAGCCATATCGTAAGGAACAGCCTTAACTGTCTGATCCTTAAAGCTTACTGTAACAGCCTCGTCCTCAACACGGTTGCACCATGGATCTTCAAATCTCTGCCAGTTATCAGCAATTTCCTTCTGATAGCCGTCCTCGATGAGCTGCTTGAAGAGACCGTATTTGTATCTGATGCCGTAGCCGTCGAGCGGAACTTCCTGAGTTGCAGCACTGTCGAGATAGCATGCAGCCAATCTGCCAAGACCGCCATTACCGAGAGCAGCATCGTCGATATCCTCGAATACATTGATGTCAATGCCCTTTTTCTTGAGCATCTTAGTAACATCCTCAAGAATGCCTAAGCAGTAGAGGTTGTTGTACATCATTCTGCCCATAAGGAACTCAGCAGAGAAATAATAAGCTCTGCGTTCGCTGTTGTGCTTTGCTTTGCTTGCTGCCCAATCTTCTGCAATTTCGCCCATTACTGCCTTACCGAGTGAAAGGTGTAACTCAGAAGGAGTAAGCTCTTCAACTTTCTTGCAGTACATAGACTGTGCTGTAAGCTCAAGCTTTTCCATAATATTACCCATAGATTAATCCTCCAGTCGTCCGCTGTTTTCAGACATAGATTTTAATTTATCTGCAAGCTCATCAGTAAGAGCATCGCTTGTTAATCTCCATACCCAGTTGCCGCCGAGAGTTGACGGAATGTTCATTCTTGCCTCTTTGCCAAGGCCGAGAATGTCCTGCATAGGTACGATTGCCATATCTGCCTTGCTTTGATAAGCTGTTCGGATAAGACCCCAGTTAAACGGTTCATCCTCAGGCATCTGACAATAGCTTCTTGCGTAGTTAATATCCTCAGGATTTGCTGTTTCTACCCAACCCATAACAGTGTCGTTGTCATGAGTACCTGTATAAACAACACAATTTTCTGTATATTTATGAGGAAGATAGTCGTTCTCTTCACCGCTGTCAAAAGCAAACTCGAGAACCTTCATTCCCGGATAGCCTGTCTGCTCCATAAGCTCGGTTACATCAGGTGTGAGTGTACCCAAATCTTCGGCAACAATTTCAATCTTGCCAATGGCTTCTTCCATCATTTCAAAGAACTTAATGCGTGGACCATCAACCCACTCGCCGTTAATTGCATTTTCAGCAGGGAACGGAATTGAATAGTAGCTTGCAAAAGCTCTGAAGTGGTCAATTCTTGTAATGTCATAAAGCTTTGACGCAGCCTTTACACGCTCAAACCACCATTCGTAGTCTGTCTGCTCAAGGTAATCCCAATCATAAAGCGGATTGCCCCAAAGCTGACCTGTTGCAGAAAAATAGTCCGGAGGACAACCTGCAACTGCTATTGGATCACCGTCATCATAAAGCTGGAACAACTCGGGATTTGCCCAAGTGTCTGCACTGTCCATTGCTACATAAATAGGCATATCGCCAAGGATTTTGATGCCGAGGCCGTTTACATAAGCACGGAAGCTTTCCCACTGCTCATAGAACTTGAACTGAACAAACTTCCAAAAATCAACATCGTCCTTAAGCTTACGCTCATAACGCTTTACAGCTGTTTCTTCATGCATTTTGATTTCTTCATCCGGCCACTCTGTCCATGAAATCATATTGAAGCTCTTCTTTACAGCCATATAGAGTGCATAGTTTTTAATCCACTTTGCATTCTTACGCTTAAAAGAATTAAATGCCTTCTGGTCGCAGTTAGCCTTAAAGTTTTTATATGCAATTCTTAAAACTTCAAATCTGCTGTTGTAAATTTTCTCGTAGTCAACCTCTTCATCATTTGAACCCCAGTCAAAGCTGTCGAGCTGTTCCTGAGTTACAAGACCCTCATCCTTGAGTGTGTCAAGGTCGATAAGATAAGGGTTGCCTGCATATGTTGAGAATGACTGGTACGGTGAATCACCGTAGCTTGTTGGTCCAACAGGAAGAATCTGCCATATTGTCTGACCTGACTTTTTGAGCCAGTCAGCAAATTTTCTGGCCTCTTTGCCTATTGTGCCGATACCGTAGGGGGAAGGAAGTGAAGTAATTGAAAGCAAAACACCTGCACTTCTTGCCATAAAAATCAACTCCATTCTGACGGATATTAAATTTTCAAATCTATGGTTTAAGGGCATAAAAACGCCCATATAAATCCATAGTAACAGTTACATTCTATCATATTGTTATTTATTTTACAAGAATTTTTTTTAACATTTACAAATTGATGAAAAATCCTTATTTTTTGCTGAAAATTACATCTAAAATGGTAAATAACGCAGCATCGGTTGTGACTTTGCGTATATAATCACGAGAGTTTTTCATATTATCTTTTCCGCCGAGTTCAAGCCTGATTGCATAAGACTGAGAATTTGTGCATACGCCCAAAAACACCAATCCAACTGGCTTTTCGGGAGTTCCTCCCGAAGGTCCTGCAATTCCTGTTGTGCTGATTCCGATATCTGCGCCCGAAATCTTTTTGACACCCTCAGCCATCTGCACGGCAGTTTCGGCAGACACTGCTCCCAAAACCGACAATGTGGTTTCCTGCACGCCAAGCACCTTATGCTTTATGCTGTTTGCATAGGAACAGATACCGCACTCAAAAACAGAGCTTGAACCGCCTACTCTTGTTATTCGCTCGCTTAAAAGTCCTCCTGTACAGCTCTCGGCTGTAGCAACCTTAAGACCCTTTTCAAGCAAACGGTTTACAACATCTTCCTGCAATGTATCTGCATTAAGATTGTTTTTACGAATCAAATTAATAATATCAATATCAGTCAAAATTATCATTTTTTCCGCTCCATAAGTTTTATTTAATTATCTCTTAATTGTTCATTGTTCATTGTTAATTGATAATTATATTTTAACACCATTACTTATTTATTGCAATTACTTTTGCTTTTTGGTATATTAATAATAGATTATTTATCAGATTATTCAAATTAATTGAAAAAATCACCTTAGACGGAGTGAGCGTATGGCTTGGTTTTTTACAGACGAAAACATCTCGAAAGACAACTACATAATAACAGGCGAAAATGCAAAACACATATCAAAGGTACTGAGAATGAACAAGGGCGAGGAAGTAACGCTTGTCACTCCCGACCGCACCGAATGCACCTGTTTTATCGACAGCATATCCGCTGACAGCGTGGTAGTAAAAATCGCAGAAAAAAAGCCCTGCCAAAACGAGCCTAATGTAGAAGTAACGTTGTATCAGGCACTTCCGAAGAGCGACAAAATGGATTTTATAATTCAAAAATGCGTTGAGCTTGGTGTAACAAGAATTGTACCTGTGGTGAGCGCAAGATGCATTTCACGCCCTGATGCAAAGTCACTTGCAAAAAAGCAGATTCGTTGGCAAAAAATCGCATTACAGGCCGCAATGCAAAGCCGCAGAGGAACTGTTCCGCAGGTGTGCGAGTGCGTTGCCTTTTCCAAAGCCTCAGAGCTTACAAAAGAAAACGACAAAACCATAATTTTTTATGAAATGGGCGGAGAATCCGTAAAGGATATTCTGACAGAAACACCGAAGTCAATCGGTATTTTTATCGGCAGTGAGGGCGGATTTGAGCAATCCGAGGTTGATGAAATTATTGCAAACGGCGGCAAACCCGCTACACTCGGCAAAAGAATTTTGAGATGTGAGACAGCACCTCTCGCTGCCTTATCAATAATTATGTATCAGACGGGTAATTTTAATTGATTTAAGTCTGCGCAAATGCGCAAAGGAGGTTAATTATGGTAATAAATATAGGTAATCATGAATTTACAGAAGTATGGGATGGTGTACTTTACAAAAAGCTGTCTGACTATCCAAACATTTCAGACTGGGAGATAAAAAACATCATAGACTTTGTGAATTATGAAAATTTGTATAATCGCAAAACCAAAATTGTATCTGAAAATGACGACATTCTTTGCACTGTAAATAATGCCTTAACACATCCTGAAAAGTTTTATAACATTAATCGTCCCGATAAAATCACAGAGTGTACTGCTTGCCCTGTGAGAAAGGGATGTATGACTGATTTTGTGTGTCACACATCACCTGTTGAAAACGCTTTGAAAATTTTTGAAAGCGGCAAACTTCTGTCGGCTGTGAATGCAAGAAATTTGCCTGCCGAGGTACTTATGAAAGAATCCAGAAACGCCGCAAATGACCCTGCTGACTATTTTAATTATGTCATGCTTTCATGGGGAAATTGTCAGGCTGGAGACAGACTTGTTATGGAGCGCAAGCTGAAACGATTTCCGAATGAACAGGATTTAAGCGTTGATTTCACCCCAGGGGTCAGATTTTATTTTAGATTTGATGACCTCGCTAAAAATCCTGATACCATTTTTGATGGTGTTTTGCCAATGAAAGTAAAGGATAAAATTGTGCTCAACGATTATGTTTATGCAATTATCATTCCCTTACAGTACATAGAATTATTTAAAGATAAAATACCTCGTAATTTATTAAACCGAACCCACTTTATCGAAAACAACTGTAAGGATATCTGGGATTGGTCGGAAAAAGTTTATAGCTTTGTTGAAAATCTAAACTAAATTATCAATTAACAATCTGCAATTACAATGAACAATTAAGAGACTATTAAGTAAAACTTAATAGAGCGGAGATAGAAAGCGAAGTGTACAACACAACCGAAGTTTGAACTTTGGGGCGACAGTGGTCGCTTTATTAATCACTAATAAAACTTCAAATAGTGAATTATGATGTTTACCATACAGCCGAAGTTTAAACTTCGGGGCGACAGTGGTCGCTTTATTAATCACTGATAAAACTTCAAATAGTAAATTTTGATGTTTACCATACAGGCAAAGTTTAAACTTCGGGGCGACAGTGGTCGCTTTATTAATCACTAATAAAACTTTAAATAGTAAATTTTGATGTTTACCATACAGCCGAAGTTAATCTTCGGGATACGACAGTTACATATTAAAATAAACTTATGAAGCGGAGATAAAAAATGATTGGAATTATTTGTGCTATGGAGGTTGAGGCTGAGGGGCTTATTGCTCTTTGCCGAGACACAAAAACAGAAGAATTTTACGGAATGAAATTTACAACAGGCAAAATGCACGGCAAGGATGTTGTAATTGTTGTATGCGGAGTTGGCAAGGTGAATGCCGCTATGTGTACGCTTGCACTTATTGAACGCTACTCGCCGGAGGCGATAATCAACAGCGGTGTTGCCGGCGCTGTTTCGCCGATTGTGACTATCGGCGACCTTGTGGTGGCTACAAAATCAGTAGAACACGATATGAACACCACGGCACTCGGCGACAAACAAGGTGAGGTGTCTTTTCCTGAGGGCACAAAAACATACTTTGAGTGCGACAAGGAAATTTCAAGAAATTTGTTTGAAGCGTGCAAAACTATTCCCGATACAAACACCAAAAACGGAATTGTGGCAAGCGGTGATATCTTTATTTCAGACCGCAAGCAAAGGCTGAGAATTAATGACCGCTTTGGTGCTATTGCTTGTGAAATGGAGGGTGCCGCAATCGGTCATGTGTGCTATCGGTGCGGTGTTCCTTACGGAATTCTGAGGGCGATCTCCGACGACCTTGACGAAAATAAAGGTATGGACTTTGTTAAATTCACAAGGCTTGCAAGCAGCAAAACAGTTTCAGCAATCAGCAAATTTTTACAAGCGGAATAACTTTTATGCTTTATGGTCTAATTAATTCTGTACACAAGACGCAAACTATTGACAACAGCGCTTTAATTAGATAAAATTAAGAGTGATATTGTTTTTTGTCGGATTTTAAAACTTTTACATATATTACGAAATTTATCCGACACATTCAGATAAGTTAAAAGGGAGAGATATTGAAAATGCAGCTTACAGGTGCAGACATCATTTGCGAATGCTTAATTGAGCAGGGCGTTGACACTGTTTTTGGTTATCCCGGCGGTGCGGCTCTGAACACTTATGATGCACTCTACAAATACAGCGATAAAATCAAGCATATTCTTACTGCTCACGAGCAGGGAGCGTCACACGCCGCTGACGGTTATGCTCGTGCCACAGGCAAGACAGGCGTTGTTATCACAACATCAGGCCCCGGTGCTACAAATATTGTAACCGGTATTGCCACAGCAAACATAGACAGCATTCCGCTTGTTGCAATTACAGGTAATGTTACAACCGACCAGCTTGGAAGAGACAGCTTTCAGGAAGTTGACATTGTAGATATTGTTAAGCCTATTACAAAGGCAAGCTTTTTAGTTGAAAAGGTTGAGGACCTTGCCCCCACACTCCGCAAAGCTTTTGCTATTGCTCAAGAGGGCAGAAAAGGCCCTGTTCTTGTTGATGTTCCAAAGGATATTACAGCAAACAAGGCAGAGTTTACTCCGATTGAACCTACAAAGCCAAAAATTATAAAGATTAAAAATCCCGAAAGCATTGCTGATGTTCAGGAACTTATTAAAAATTCAGCACAGCCGCTCATTTATGCAGGTGGCGGCATTATCAGCGCTAATGCTTCAGAGGAATTCATTAAATTTGCCGAATTAATTGACGCCCCTGTTTGCTGTTCACTTATGGGACTCGGCTGTATGCCTGCAAGCCACCCGCTTAACATGGGCAATATTGGTATGCACGGCGGTTACGAAACAGGTATGGCAACAAGCAAATGCGACCTTATTATTGCTGTTGGCGCTCGTTTTTCTGACCGTGTTGCAGGTGACAGAGAAAAATTCGGTTATCAGGCAAAGATTGTTCAGATTGAAATTGACGAAAAAGAGATTAACAAGAATGTCAAGGTGGACAAATATGTTCTCGGTGATGTGAAAGATATCTTAACAGCTCTTACAATCGGCATAGATAAGCAGGAACACAAAGAGTGGATTGAAATTATAAACAACTGGAAAACACAGAACGCCGCTAAACCGACATTAGGCGACGGTTTCTTCAGTGCACAGGATGTTTTTGAGGCTCTTAACGAGATTAAGGCTGACACTGACATTATGGTTACCGATGTTGGTCAGCACCAGATGTGGGCGGCGCAATACAACAAAGCCGAGGTTCCGCGCACATTCATAAGTTCTGGCGGTATGGGTACAATGGGCTTTGGTATGGGTGCTTCAATCGGCTCTCAGATGGCACATCCTGACAAAAGAATTGTACTTATAACAGGCGACGGAAGCTTCCATATGAACCTGAACGAACTTGTAACTCTCAAGTCATACAATTTGCCTGTTGTTGTTGTCGTTATGAACAACAGCGTTCTCGGTATGGTTCGTCAGTGGCAAAAGCTGTTCTATGATAACCGCTTTTCACAGACAGACCCACACAGAGCTACTGACTTTGTTGCTCTTGCAAACGCTTTTGGCGTTGACAGCATGAGAATTACAAGCGAAGACGAGGTTAAGCCAACACTTGAAAAGGCTTTTGCACTTAACAAGCCTGTTGTTGTTGAGTGCGTTATCAGCCCTGACGAGAATGTTCTTCCTATGATTCCTCCCGGAAAAACAGTTGACGACATAATCACCTCCATGTAAATTTTTTACTTTCGCTTCAAAAGTTATACATAAACTTATAATGCAGTGTCCCGAAATTTAAACTTAGTTATTACGGGATACTGCTTTTTTTACTTTCGCTTCATAAATTTATATATAACTTATAATGCAGTATCCCGAAATTTAAACTTAGGTGTTACGGTAAACATCATTTTAAATCTATTAAACTACATTTTCAGCGGATTTTATACAAACTTAAAGCAGTATTCCGAAACATATATCGGAATACTGCTTTTTTACTTTATATTATTGCTTTTAATTAACAGTCGAGCATAAAATATTTATAAAAAACAAACTCTAACTGCTCTACTTGGATGAAACATAATATCGCTAAATTATAGAAGTCCTGCAATATATTTTTGAATTCTCGTTGCATCGTCAATATCGACTTTGCCGTCAAAGTTTACATCGGCATTACGCATTTGAAGATTATCAAAGCTTTCCTCACCTGCTGAGTATAACTGAATTGCCGTTACATCATTAATATTAACAGTACCGCTGAAATTTGGATCGCCCATTGTAAAATAATCTAAATACGCGCCGTTTCTTCCGCCGCCGCTGCTGCTTGAATTTAATGTTTTCTTTTGAAATTCTGTAAAAAAGCGTGTGACCGCACCGATATTCTTACTTACATAAAATTCTACATAGCCGTCTTTATTTGGAGTTAC
>JAFLSM010000020.1:13899-40112 GCA_022510955.1 Ruminococcus sp.
AAATAATTGAAATTATCTTTTTCATATTCTCCACCTCAACTAAAATTTATTAAAGTAAGCCTGCAATATACTTTTGAATCATTGTTGCATCGTCAATGTCGATTTTGCCGTCAAAATTCACATCGGCATTACGAATTTGTAGTTTGTTAAAATCTTTCATATCCGACGCATACTTTTGAATAGCAGTTACATCGTCAACACTGATTCCCAATTTAAGGTCTGAATTGCCAATACGCAGCATAGCAATACTGCTGCCGGTAGTTCCGCCTCCTGACCAGCCGTTGGCTGATTTGAAGTTTGTCATATAGTATGTGTATTCGCCTAAATTTTTGCAAATATATGCCTGAACATAACCGTTTTTGTCGGGAGCAACAAAATTCACATAACCTCCGCTTATAATTGCAAGCTGTGAAGTATTTCCGTCGCTCTCTTTTGTAAAGTTAAAATTGTGTGTATAGCCATCTGAATAGCTATTTGTGCATGTGCCGTCGCTGTTAAAATAATCATCGAAATCAGACAGCTTAAATTTGGTGAGTACATATGTGCCACCTGTTTTTTCAAAATTATATCTGTCATAGATGTTGCTTCCGTTACATACCGAAGCCCTATAATCGCCCTTTTTCACGTTATTTATAGTTTTCGTGCCTTTCAAGCAGTCTGTTAATTTGAAGCCATAAATATTAGTTGTACCGTCCTGTGTAAAATAGGCTGTTGTTTCCGGATTATCAGATTCTTTTATGCCATATGTATAAGATTTTATTGTGTTGTTCGGAAGAGTTGTTTTCGAAATTTCTTCGAATCTGTACTCATTAGCTGAAACTACTTCTGAGCTTTCTGTTGCCGCATTTGCCGTGAGTGCCGCTGTGCCAAAAAGAAGTGTTGCACTGAGTAGAATTGAAATATTTTTTTTCATTCAAAATCCCCCTATTCACTATTTGACTATATTATACAATAACTGTTAAAACTTTGCTATTATCATTAAAAGAGAAGTTGGCTTAAAGATAAGCACCAAATTGGTAATAACCAACAAAACTATCAGTAATTTTTGTGCATATCAAAGTAACCAGTGGATTGCTTTAAAATCCTCAGTCAGCTATCGCTGACAGCTCCTTTACAAAGGAGCCTTTGACACTACCAAACCTTCTACTAATATAAATTATAATTTAGCCTATCTATAAATAGTAAATTATGATGTTTACCGTACAAAAAAAGTATATCTTCGGGTCGTAATGGTTACATATTTAAACTAACTTCTGAAGCGGAGTAAAAAAATGCAATTCTCAAAAAATAAGAATTGCATTCCTGTTATACTAATCGCCAATATAAGCTTAGCATTATTATCTGTTTTTATTATAAATTATTTTAAGTCCCTCAAGAATTAAATCATCATTGACAATGATGTCGTTTTTGCAGAATTTAGTAATCATCTGTGCAAATCCGCCTGTTGCAAGATGAGTGCAGGACTTGTGCACCTCCTGCTCATACCGTTCAATCATTCCGTCAATCATACTTGCATTGCCATAAATTATTCCGTTGCAAATGCAGTCGGCAGTGTTTGTGCCTATGACATTCTTTGGCATTGACAATTTGATTGCAGGCAAAAGTGCAGCATTGCTTGTGAGTGCGTCAAGAGAAACCTGTACACCGGGCAAAATTGTACCTCCGCAGTATGCTCTGTTCTCGTTCATATAGAGTATTGTAGTTGCTGTACCAAGACCGACAACTATTGCAGGACAAGGATAAAGCTCTTTGACTGCAACACAGGTGCACACAAGGTCAGAGCCGACAGTTGCAGGGTTGTCAAGGCGAATGTCAAGTCCTGTTTTCACACCCGGACCGACAACCATACTGTCAATACCTGTAACGGTTTTTATGGCATTCTCAAGCGGTGAAGTAACCACCGGCACAACGCTTGAAATAATTGAACCGCTGATTGACTGAATATCAACATTATTAATTTGAAATATGGAGTACAAATCAACGGCATAATCGTCCGCAGTTTTTTTGCGGTTGGTTGAAAACCGCATTTTCATCAAAAGCTCGTCACCCTTGTAGAGTGCAAATTTTATATTGGTATTTCCTACATCCGTACATAAAAGCATTTTATCACCGCTTCATAAGTTGTTTTTTATATGTAACCATTGCGACCCGAAGATATACTTCACTTGTATACTAAACATCATAATTCACTATTCTAAGTTGTATTAGTGATTAATAAAGCGACCACTGTCGCTAATTATCAATAGATTCCCTGAACGACAACTTCGCCCGAATTTACAAGATATTCCGAGCCGTCGTCAAGCCTTACCTTTAGCTCGCCATCGCTGTCAACGCCGACTGCTGTTGCGCTGAATTCCTTACTCTGCCGAGTAAAAGTGACTTTTCTGCCGATTGTCGCACACAATTCAATGTACTCTTTAAGTGCAGATTCGGATAATCTCATATCATTTTTAACAAATTCATTTTCAATGTGATTCAGTACGCAGGCAAGGAACTCATTTTTGTCTATGTGCAAACCTGTTTCAATAAAAATAGAGGTTGCCTTATGTAAAATCTCCTCGGGAAAGCTTGTGTGTTCTGCATTTATTCCTATTCCTGTTACAACATACTCCACACCGTCAAACTCGGCACTCATCTCTGTGAGAATCCCCACCAGCTTTTTACTACCCACAATAATATCGTTTGGCCACTTGATTTTGCAGTCAAGTCCTGTATACTCTCTGATTGCCTTACACACGGCAAGTCCTGCAAGCGGAGTTATACACGAAACCTCCTGTGGCGACATCCTCGGGCGAAGCAAAAACGAAAACATAACGCAGTCGTCTTTATCTGTCTGCCACATTCTTCCAAGTCTGCCCTTTCCCTTTGTTTGCTCACGGGCGGCAACAACCGTTCCGCTTACACACCCGTTGCTTCCCTCTGACTTGAGGTAATCGTTTGTTGAGCCGACTGTATCAAGTACCACAAGATTTTTTCCTATAACGGCAGTTTTGAGGTATTTTTTTATTCCCTGCTCATTTAAATAATTCGGCACAGAAATCAACAGATAGCCCTTGTTGGTTACAGAGCTAATCTTGTACCCTTTTTCCTTAAGAGCCTTTACCGATTTGCTTATCGACTGGCGTGAAACTCCGAGCTGTTCGGAAATATCCTGTCCCGATACATAATCGTCAGAATTTGTTAAAATTTCAAGAATCTTATTCTGCATTTTTTATCTCCGCTTCAGAAGTTTAATTTAATATGTAACAATTGCTACCCGAAGGTAAACTCAGTTTTTATGGTAAAGTTCATAATTCACTATTTTAAGCTTGTAATAAATTATCGACACTTTGTCAGAAAGTAATAAAAGCGGTCACTACCGCCCCGAAGATATACTTCGGTTGTTTGATGAACATCATAATTCACTATTTTAGCTTGTTGAAATCTATCAATGTTTTATTAGGGAGCAATAAAAGCGACCGCTGTCGCCCCGAAGGTAAACTCAGTTTTAATGGTAAAGTTCATAATTCACTATTTTAAGCTTGTAATAATTTAAAATCAATGTTTAGGTAGTGATTATTGATAAGTTTAAGCGGTAATTAAAGAAACAATTTTATCAAGAATTTTGTCTGCAACCTCTGCCTTGCTCATAAGTTCAAGTTCTTCCGTTGCCAACTTATCAATGATTGTCACCCTATTGGTATCTGTTTGAAATCCTGCTCCCTGCTCTTTGAGATTATTGCAGACTATCATATCAAGCTTTTTACCTTCAAGCTTTTTTCGTGAATTTTCAAGCATATTTTCGGTTTCCATAGAAAATCCGCAAATAAACTGATTGTCCTTTTTATGCTCGCCTAAATATTTAATGATATCGTCAGTGCGTTCAAGTGCAATCGACATTGTATTGCCCTCACCCTTTTTAATCTTGCTGTCAGCAACAACAGTCGGGCGAAAATCAGCAACTGCCGCTGACTTTATGACAATATCGGTATTTTCAAACTCTTTTATAACAGCGTCGTACATATCCTTTGCCGACACCACGCTAATTGTATTTACAAACGGCACAGGGTCAATACTTACCTGACCGCTGACAAGTGTTACATCAGCACCTCTAAGCATAGCCGCCCTGGCAACTGCATATCCCATTTTGCCAGACGAATGATTTGTGATGTAACGCACGGGGTCAATGGCCTCCTGAGTAGGGCCTGCCGTAACAAGCACCTTTTTGCCCTTTAAATCCTTATTATCCGAGAGAGCCAGCTCAATGTAATCAACAAGCGTTTGCTCCTTAGGCAGTCTGCCCTTGCCCGACATTCCCTCGGCAAGTCTGCCGCTTTCAGGCTGAATGATTGTATATCCGTAATTTTCAAGCTTGCTCATATTGTCCTGCACAATAGGATTTTCAAACATATTTGTGTTCATTGCAGGCGAAATAATTTTGGGACATTTTGCCGCCATAATTGTTGTGGTGAGCATATCGTCGGCAATACCGTTTGCGATTTTTCCGATTACATTTGCCGACGCAGGTGCAACCATAAAAACATCAGCCCTTGTTGCAAGCGAGATGTGTGCTACGCTGTACTGAAAATTGCGGTCAAAGGTATCTACAAGGCACTTATTTTTTGTAAGTTCTTCAAAGGTAATTGGATTTATAAAATTTGTAGCATTTTGCGTCATAATGACATTTACATCACAGCCTTTTTTGACGAGCATACTTGCCACATTTGCCATTTTGTATGCCGCAATACTGCCTGTTATGCCGAGAACAACTGTTTTTCCCTTAAACATTTGTATCCTCCATATCCTTTAAACGCCCGTGCTTTTCGTATCGTGTTACCCTGCTGACAGCATTGTTTTCATCAACAAAAACAACTGTCGGCTTGTGAGCTTTTGCCTCCTCTTCTGTGAGGTCTGCATAACTCATAATGATAACCTTGTCGCCTGTGTCAACGCATCTTGCGGCCGCACCGTTCAGGCATATTATGCCCGAACCTTCTTCACCTGCGATTGCATATGTTTCAAGGCGATTGCCGTTGTCAACATCAACAACCTGCACCTTTTCGTATTCTAAAATTCCTGACGCTTTCAGAAGAGCTGAATCTATGGTAATTGAGCCGACATAATCAATTTCTGCCTGAGTTACTGTTGCTCTATGAATTTTGCTTTTCAACATACTAATAATCATTTTTTTCTCCGCTTCACAAGTTTTATTTATTATGTAACCTTTAAGACCCGAAGATGAACTTTTGCTGTTCGGTAAACATCATAATTCACTATTTGAGGTTTGTAATTGTTTATGAGTTCTTTATTAGATCGTAATCAAAGCGACCACTGCCGCCCCGTTTTTTTTACTCCGCTTCATAAGTTTGTTTTAATATGCAACCGTCGTATCCCGAAGATTTACTTCGGCTGTTAGATACACTTCATAATTAACTATTTTAAGTTTGGATAGTGATTCTGGATTGTCACTACACAACGAAAGTTTATCTTCGGGTCACCGTATTTTAATTCATATTAAACTTATGAAGCGTAGTAAAAAACTTCGGGTTGCTGTATTTTAATTCATATTAAACTTCTGAAGCGTAGTAAAAATTATCTATTAATCTTGTTTTGCCTATGTACACGGCGATTGCAACAAGAACCTCTCCGTTTAGGGTATCAACAGGTTCGATGTTAAGTGCATCAACAACATTGACATAATCAATCCTTGCAAGAGGTTCTGTGTTAATTTTATCGGTCATTGCTTTTATTATAGTTTGCGCATTTCTCTCACCGTTTGCGACAAGCTCTTTGCCAAGCTCTATTGACTTGCTCAAAATCAACGCCGCTTTTCGCTCATCTTCGTTAAGATAGCTATTGCGTGAGCTTTTTGCAAGACCGTCAGGCTCACGAACGATAGGACAACCGACAATTTCGAGGTCAAAGTTTAAATCTCTGACCATTCTTTTAATAATTGCAAGCTGTTGTGCATCCTTTTGACCGAAGTACGCCTTGTTTGGCTGAACAATATTAAAAAGCTTGCCCACAACTGTGCAGACGCCACCAAAGTGAGTCGGACGAGATTTACCGCACAGCTCCTTGGTGAGATTGTTCATCTCGATATGAGTTGAAAATCCGTCAAGGTACATTTCGTCTGGCGTCGGATGAAAAATCAGGTCTGCGCCCGTGCTGTCGCAAAGCTTGGTGTCAGCATCCAAATCACGAGGATAAGTTTCTAAGTCCTCATTGGGAGCAAACTGGATTGGATTTACAAAAATGCTTACAACAACTTTGTCGTTTTCTTCAACAGCCTTTTTAATTAGGCTCTGATGACCCTCGTGCAGATATCCCATTGTCGGCACCAAACCAACTGTGAGCCCCTGTTTTTTCCATTCCTTTACCTGTGCTCTTGTTTCATCAACTGTGGATACAACTTTAATCATTTTAGCTCCTCCTCAAGCCTTTGGATAAGCTTTTCATCAATTTTATATGTGTGTTCCTCTGACGGAAAAGCAGAGGACTTTGTTTCGTTTATATAATCTGTAAAAGCGGTTTTCATTGCGTTGCCGACATCACCGAAACGCTTTGTAAACTTTGGTGTGTAATCAGGGAACATTCCAAGCATATCCTGATACACAAGCACCTGACCGTCACATCCGTTACCTGCACCAATGCCGATTGTCGGGATTGCAAGCTGTTGTGTGACAAGTGTAGCAAGTCTTGCAGGCACGCACTCAAGCACAACGGCAAAGGCTCCTGCATTTTGAACCGCAAGAGCGTCGCTGATTAGCTTGCGGGCCGACAGCTCGTCCTTGCCCTGCACCTTGTAGCCTCCAAAAACATTGACTGACTGCGGTGTAAGTCCTAGATGAGCCATTACGGGGATTCCTGCGTCGGTGATTTTTTTGATTGCCTCGCACACCTCAACTCCGCCTTCAAGCTTGACGGCACCTGCTCTGCCCTCTTTTACAAGTCTGCCTGCGTTGACAACTGCGTCATAAACAGAAGTCTGATACGACATAAAAGGCATATCAACAACCACAAGTGCTTCCTTTGCCCCTCTTGCAACTGCCGCACCGTGGTGAATCATATCCTCCATTGTAACAGCCGTAGTATCATCATATCCCAAAATTACATTGCCGAGTGAGTCGCCGACCAAAATTGCGTCAACACCTGCACTGTCCATAATTGACGCCGTGGTGTAATCGTAGGCTGTAAGCATTGTAAGCTTTTCGCCGTTTGCCTTTGCCTGTGAAAATGTTTTTACAGTTTTTTTCATATTCTTTTCTCCTAAAAATCAGCAGCCGGTGGGCTGCACCTATCCGAGCAGATAGCTCCATATAAAAATGTCCTTTTTTACCCGACTGTAATGTACGAGCAATTTCTTATAATGTAAAAAAACAAAAGATATTAAAATTAACATTTGATAGTGATTTATGATGTATAATATTAAACCGAAGTTTAAATTACGGGAAATGCATTATATACTATACAAAACATATGATGCGAAAGTAAAAAAAGCACACAAAGCAAAACAAAACCGCTTTCTGTGCCTAAAATTAATTCTATGCAGTTTATACCAATCACCGCTGAAAACGAAGTAAAATCTACTTCGTTTAAATGATGTTCAGTAAAAAGTCCCGTTCCATGCGGATACAGGCAAAACATTGAAGAATTAAAAGATAAAAACGGTACAGTTTCAAAGCGAATACTATCCAACTTCATATTATCATAAACCCCACAAAAAATCAATGTTTTTTCGCACTTCAAAAGTTTATATAATTGGCAGATGCACGCACTAACACTAAAATCCTCAGGCATAAAACAAGCACCGCACATTGGCTGTGCGGTGCTGCATCAAACATATAAGAGTTATATCTGCATTAGCAGTTGATTTTATTACATTCAGTCGGCATAACTCAAAACAATTTGAGGTGAATAATACACTCCGTCCTCAACTTTCTGATAGAAATCGACATTAAGCACCTTGGTCTGTGAACTTCCGTCTGCAAAATTTACCGTAATATCAATAGTTGCACCGTGGAGTGTTTTTTTATCTATTTCTCCAACGCTTTTAGTAATTTCATTCATAAGTTCTTCATTCATTTTAGCAGACGTCGTTTCATCGGGGGTATCAACCGTTTTATATGCCGAATATACTTCTTCTATTTTTTTTACATACTCATCAATCTCTTCATCTGTCCTGTCAGATTCAACTACAAAGCTGATATATCCGCCGAGTTCAAGAGTCTGTTCTTCATTAGATATATCAGGATTTTTATAGGTAAACGAATCGCAGTATCCGTTAAATCCATCACCTGCATTCTTATCATACTGCGAATTACTCAGAGTGTCACAATTCGTAAACATTGAAAGTATTTCCTCAAGACTTTTTTCAGCATGATAATACGGCTCAATAGAAAAATAGGTAAATTTTTTATTAGCCTTGAACGTTACCGACTCAATATTCTTGCCGACTATGTTTAGTTCAGATAAGTTGAAGAAATTAAAATAGTCAATTTTCCCCTGCTCATTAAGAAGATGAGTACTGTATAGCGGGTTATTTACATCCACATAATCAAAGTCATACATTGCAAATTCTGCACGACCTCCGTCAGAAAAAGCACCTACTATTGCATCGTTTAGTTCTGATTCGGGCAGTTCGGCGGCAGAAGCCACAACAACAAAGCTGTTCTTTGCATTGATACTATTTGTATATACAAAAACACCGCCAAAAATCATAGCAACAACAAGTGCGGCCGCAACGCTCTTTATCCATACGCTGTAATTCAACTTTATTTTTTTCGACGACTTGTCCGAATTTGCATTTTCATTGAACTTACGCATTTTGTCAAGCAAAATTTCTTTTTGATTTTGAGTAAGCGACACTGTATCCATTTCTTCTGCAAATTTATCTACATTAAAATAATCAGCCATTATAATTCTCCTTTTCAAGTATTGTTCTAAGTTTTTCTCTGCCTCTTACAAGTCGGGATTTTACGGTATTTTCGCTAATTCCGAGCAATCGTGAAATTTCATTAATGCTCATATTTTCGTAATAAAATAGATAAATTGCGGTCTTGTATTTTTCAGGCAATTTATGTACACAAGAAGTCAATACAAGCTTGTCGTCAATATTATCAGCTCGTATACCGCTTAATTCATTAAGCGAGACAGTGAGTCTATTATATGCTTGTTTTTTAAAATTTTTCGCACAATTTATGGTGACTCGAATCAACCAAGCCTTTAAATGCACGTTGTTGTTAATTTTGTTTTTATTTTTCATTAATTTCACAAAGACATCCTGACACACATCAAATGCGTCATCTCTGTTGCAGGTTATGTTATAAGCTACACGAAACATCATATCAGAGTAATTTTCAACGACGTCATTGATGAATTGCTCTGTTTCAACTGCACACATCATAACCCCTCCTTACATTTTAATAGAAAGCCTTCTACTAATAATACAACGCAGATCACAAAATTGTTTCATTTTTTATTCATCGCCATAAAATTCCTATAAATAATACTAACAGTCTATAAACAAAAAATTTTTATTTTATATTAATACAAAATAAATATGACCCGAAAACAAACTTCGGTTATTTGGTAAACTCATAATTCCCAATTTAGATTTGAATGGTAATTATGAACTGACACCAAACAACCGAAGTACATCTTCGGGGCGGTAGTGACCGCTTTGATTACTCTCTAATAAAACACTGAAAAATTATTACAAACTTAAAATAGTGAATTATGAACTTTACCATAAAAACTGAGTATATCTTCGGGATACAATGGTTACATATTCAAACTAACTTATGAAGCGGATAAAAATATAATGTTTGCCCAATAATTGAAGTTTGAATTTCGGGACACTGCATTATAACTCCAAATAAACTTATGATGCGAATGTAAAAAAAGCGGAGTAAAAAATATTAATCGGTTTCATCAGTTTTTGCGGTACTTTGCTCATACGAGTTTACGCCGCTGGATTGATTCTCACTTTGTATGCGGTCAATTATCTCGTTAATATCTGCTATACTAGTTTCATTTCTACCGCTAACTATTTTTATGATATTTGCAATTTCATCAATAAATACAAGGATTATTAACAATATCATTATTAATAATCCGCTCGGCGACAAAAAGAGGTTGTACAGAGTATCAATATATGGCACTTTGCATACCATTTTGGCACGCACCTGATTAAAGTTAATCGGGTCATCGTCAATTTCATTTGCAACACCATGCGTTTGAAGCATAACATTGCCCTGACTGTCGATGTACGGGGCTTCTATTACCTTGTGAGTAACCAGCAAATTGTCAAACTGACTTCCGCCCTCAAAAGTTACAACATCTCCCACGGATATCTCAGATTCATCCTCAACAATCTTGTCAAGAATTATATCACCTATCATTAGCTCAGGCTGCATACTGCCTGTGGTTATGCGAAAAATTGTGTAACCGAAAACGGTTGGCGTATTGCCCTGAATACGGGTGGTTAAAAATACTATCAGCGTAACTGCAAGCACCGCAATTAAAATCCAGCATATAACATTTTTAATTAATCGCACAATCCTAAAAGCCTTTAAATTTTTGATTTTATCTATGGTGGCAAACACCTCTGTTTTTTTCATAATATATTCTCCAAACTCTTTAAGATATAACGCTAATATAATACTAATTTCTGATTAATAAATTCAAACAGGTGTCAGCGGAAAATTTTGCAGAGCAGGCGAATAAAACGGCAAGGCAGTAGTCTTGCTAGGTCAGAAACTCCGATATCTAAAATTTAACGCAACAGTTATTAATCATTTCCGTATAATTATAAGTATAATAAAAAAGGGTTGTAAAAACAACCCTTTTTTATTGTAAAAGATTAAAATCAGAGAGAGAGGTAAATCTCTGAAATGTTGTATTTAAGAGAGGATGATTCGCTTTCGTTTTTGATGTACCAATAAACGTATCTAACTGTAGGATCCTCAGGATCGTCACTTGCGGCAATGCTGTAATTAGTAACAATCGGAACATCAAAACCCGCGTTACTATTATTTCCAATTACCCTAACCGTACAATTCGCTTTTATAGTTTCACCGTAAGCACCTGTTGATGTTACAGTAATTGTTGTTGTACCTGCTTTAACGCCCCTTACTACACCTGATGAAGAAACTGTTGCAACGCCAGTGTTGGAAGATTCATATGATAATGCTCCCTGTCCTGTTGCCTTCAAATTAATAGTATCTCCAACTCCTACACTTGCAGATGAATAGAAGGATTCTAATCCTGCAGCAGTGCCGGAAGTTTTTGCCTCTGCAGTATAATTGTCGCCATATTCATAAAATACTATCGTGTTATTGCTGACAATTGATGGTTTGGCATCATTATACCATCCTGAATTTTCATCTCCGGCTCCTTTTAGCTGAAAATCAGTACATCTGTAATCAATCTTCATTGCATAAATATTGAAAGTCTGCTGCTGATCATTCCATTTTCCGTCAATTTTCCATGTACCGGTTTTTCCTGTAACGTATCTATCATCCCAATAGCTTTTTGAAACAAGATTAATGGAATTATTCCAAGCATGAATACGCTCAATCTTATTATTAAATTTACCATCGCTTTCTTCAGAGGCATGCAAACCTAAGTATACATATTTTTCATTTATGGTTGACTTAACAGCAGTGCCTGCCTCAACTGTAGTATTGCTGTAGTTCTTATAAGTCTTGAGCGGACCGTTTACGCCAAGATAGAATTTACCACCTGTGTTATTGCTGAGGTCGAGCTGAGACAGAAAAAGTGAAACACTCTGTGATGAAGTACCTGTATTAGTAATTGCAGTACGGTAATACTTACATTCGCCTGCCGCTAATCCGGCGGAGGAAAAGTTGTTTACAGCTTCTGTGTAGGTTTCTCCTCCGTCAGTGGACTCTTGAGTAAGCATTGAAATGCCGTTGCCGTTAGAAATTGAATAAGCGCTGTTCCATGCTAATTTGTTACCGCTTTGAGCATTAGGACGTGTATACCACGAAAAGGTTGATGTGGTTACACACAACAGGCAAAGTACCAATGCGAGCACTGTTACGAGTAATATTTTTGATTTTTTCATGATATATCACCTCCAACAATAAAACAAACCAGTATTAGTCATGAGTATAATTAATCCATTTCTTACTTGTCGCGTCATACATTTTTCCGTCATAATTAGTTAAAGCTGTTTCTCCTTGAACAGGCTCCAAATAACTAACCTGTGTGTTTCCATTTTTAATTGCAAATCCTATATTGTACATTATATCATCTTTTGGGAATGTGGCAAACCAAATCTTTCTACCACCGTAGGTCTTACCGCTATCAGTCATGAGACCCTGTTCCCAAGCATCAGTTTTAGTACCTGACTTCCATTTATTATTATAATAAACAGAGTAAGAATTCCATCCTGATTCTCCTACAAAGTAATAAGTAACTGTATTGTCATCATTACCGCCACCTTGAGTTGTTGCAGGATACTTTTCACCACTCTTGGCTTTCAAGTAATAAGTTGCTCCAATTACTAAATCAAGGTCTTCAGTCTGAGGCTTGCCACTTCCACCTGAGAAAATTACTTTGTTAACATTGCTGGTAGTAATATCGTAATAGTATAATCCCAAAGAATCATCATAACTCATAGCAACACCCGGGAAACTACCGTTATTACTTGATCCACCATTTTGCCATACATAACAATATGGAGTTTGCCATTGTTTATCACTTGAATACCTATCGCCGTCAACAGGATTATTTGCAAAGTATACTCTGTTTTTAGTAGCAAACCTTGCGTAAACTGTAGTATCAGCCTTAACGCTTGAAAGAGTTATAGTTGCATTGGTGTAGCTACCGCCGTTAGCGATACCGCTAATTGCTGAACCATCTGTTGCTCCTGTATACCAACCCTTGAATTCATAGCCATCCTTTGGTGTTGCGGTCAATGTTACAGCTGAACCGTATTCAACTGTTTTGCTGTCTGTTGCACTGGCTGTCGAAGCAGTACCTCCTGTAATTTTAACAGTACCGCCGTCAGAACTTAGGGATGTTCCTGTAACGGCTTTTGCAGTTAAAGTTACATTTTTGAGTTTGAATTTAGCATACAGGGTTGTTTCTTTTGTAATTTTTGTTCGGTATTCTGCACCCGCACCTGAAACTTTATTTTTCAGGTCTTTATCAGTATACCAACCCTCAAATTCATAACCATTTGACGTATCAGGTTTAGCAAGGAATGTTGCATATCCGTTAATGAATACCTGAACCTGAACCTCTGTGCCCTCGCTTGCACCTGTTGGCTCGCTGAATGTTACCTTACTGTTGCCAAACTGTCCTGTTGGCATTGCAACAGCTTTAACAGTAACCTCCTTAGGCATAAATTTAGCATAAAGGGTGTAATCCTTATCAACTGTGCCGATATCGCAAACCAAATTAGTGCTGAATGCATTACCTGTACCTTCTGCGTTGGTATACCAGCCCCTAAACTCATAGCTGTTAGTATCACTCACGGCAGCAGTGAATTTAACATTTGTGTTTTCACTATCACCTGCAAGCAATGACTTTTTCACTTGATTTGTAGCCTGTTCATCCTTAAACTGAACAGTACCGCCTGTCGAATTAGGATAGCTGTCACCTGTTACAGCAGTGAGCTGTACATAATATTGTCTTTGGAATTTTGCATAGAAAGTATATGTTTGGCTTTTTTGCGGAGTAAATTTATTGCCGTCTGTAAGCTTAGCAGGAACTGTGTAATCAGAACTAGTGTACCAACCCACAAATTTATAGTAATTTGAATTAGTAGCACTTAATGTAACAGCTGTACCCGGAGTTACCTTGATTTCGGTTCCTCTGTAGTTACCTACTGATGCCGATGCTGTACCTAAAACAGTTCCGCTGTCAACAGAACCTGTATCTGTTCCGGAAATAATTTTAATAACTGCCGGAGGATACCAATAACCTGTATTTGACGAGGTTACAAAATATTTAACTGAATCGCCCCTCTTGTCGGCATTATATGTATAAGTTGTACCATTTCTTGTAAACTTAAAAGTTGCAGCGTCTTTGTCTTCAAGGCTTTCTGTTGGGAGATAACATCTCCAGAGAGCGCTGCCGTTATAATGCTTGTAGTTCATTTCGTAGCTTACACCGCTAATTGTAAGCGTAATGTCAGCACCGGTGTGTTCTGATGCTTTTGCAGGCTTAGGCAATACAGATGTAGCCTCTGAATCAAGCAGAATTTCTGTAACTTCACCCCATGTGCCGAACTTATCTGTGCTGCCTACAACATTGGAATAAGCTGTATATGTCTTATCGCTGTTAGTATCCTCTGACAGCTTTGTTTTCCACTTATTATAAACAATGCTATTGTCGCTGTTAGGTGTCGGATTTGTTGCAGTGCTGCTTGTGCGCAGGAAATAAAGGTCACTGTTTCTATACTGTAAAAACTCCTGAATGTTTGCTGACCACAATCTTGGATCATCAACAGCCTGAGTCATTTTTAAAGCCTTATTTGCACCTGAGCTGTAAACCCACATCTGTGAATTATCATTTTCAACCCAGTATAATCCATTCTTAGTACCTCCATTGTAGAACGATGTAGTTCTATCAACAAAAGAAACAACATACTCCTTTGTATCAGTAACAAGCTCAAGATTTTTTATCTCTACTTTCTGACCTGTATACTTACTGCTCATATTTGGGTCTTCAAGCCAAAGCGTAAAATTCACTTCAGCAGTTTTGCCATATTCAACATCAAAAATAGGTTCTTGTTCCTCATCTTCTTCCATATTAATATATGTTGAAAACCTATTAACAGAGGTATCGCCTTTGCTTCCGTCCTCGTCAACTACGGCTTTATCAGCACTTTCACTTTTTGAAAATATTTTTGCATCTTCATACTCTTTTGAAATTGCAATTCTTACCGAACTGTCATTAACCGTTTTGCCGCCGACAGTAATTATAGGACTTGAATCAAAGAAAAAGTTAAGGTCACCCGATGCATTAGTAGCATCAATTATAATAGAAAAATTGATATAGTTTACATTAGCATCATTTATTGTGCCTCTGCGGTATTTAACAGGACTTGTGTTGACCTTTGGAAAAAAGATATTTTTTCCATCTGCACTTGAAGCAGAAGAAAGGTGAACATTGCCCGACGCATTAAAATACTTGGTCAAATCAAGCGATCTGTTAGTGCCGTCGAATCTTGCGGTAGTGAAAATCGGAGCGGCAATTTTGCCTGTGTCACCGCTGATTTCAACAGTTGAAATTGTTTCTACCCATGCGGAAGTTGAAACAACCATAATCGCTATGACTTCTATGAGTGCCACAACTATGAGTATTAAATTTTTGCGAAATAAAGAATTATTCGTTAAAAGTGATCTTATTTTCAAAAACTTTGCTGTCATTGTGACACCTCCTTTTTATATTTTAACAAATTCATCATCTTTGTTCAAATTTATCTTCATTATTAATGTAAAATGTAAAATTATATGAACTCGTTACAGAAACCTGCTTTACCAAATTCAACTGCTGTTTAGTTGTACCGTCACTGAGGTAGAATGTTTTAATTATTGAACCGGACGGAACTTTAAAATCAGATCCCTTAATTTCAAAACGGTTATAACCTGTATGCGGTATTTCTTTTGTAGTTCCATCATTTAACTGTACATACATCTTATATCCATTGTTTACATTCGTTTGAATCCAGCTTTTTGCTGAAGTATCTAAAGCTATGCCAAGTTCAACCAGTGTGCCTGAATCACCGCCGCCTGATTCGCCACCGCCGGAACCGCCACCGGATAATTTAGAATATCCCCAATATCCTGCACAAGAAGATAATCTCTCGCGTACATTTGTTGTTGTACTGTAGCCATTACCTCTTATTGCAGTATACACTAATTGGCGTACGCCGTCTATTTCTCTTGTCGCTTGTAGAGTATAAGGCTTATCTGTCTTTTTATCCCACATAGCTTCGGCATCAGACTTAGTGTACCATGCGTTATATATGATTTCATTAGCACTGTCGTAGCGGTTAAATGTAATGTCCGTAATAACAGCTTTAGGAATAGGTGCTTCCCATTTGATTGCCTGACCGTTTGTTTTATAAGCTACCGGAGACATAACTACAGTTCTAACAGGATTCTTTCCTTTATTATCAGTTGTTGTAACATCTGTATATGTCATAGTAACAATATGGCCATCATTACCTATCCACTGTTGCGGATTATTAATATCGCCTAAGCCCTGATTATCGCCGAGTGTGTTATCTACGAAAGTAACCATTTCCATATCTGTCCAGTTACTTTCAAGCTCAATATCTACAGAAATTTCTTCATTTGCATAATCTTTGCTTTTACTTTCACCTGTATCGGCGTTTTCAGTACCTTCAAGCCAAACCACCATTGTAACATCAATCGGTTGAGTTCCTTTTAGAGTGAACAACGGAGTACCCAATACATAATAATACATAGAAAAAGGATCAGCAACAGATTTTGTAACACTTGCATTACCGTAATTATCAGTACTTTCTACAGCATTATATGTATGTGTATATTGTGACACAAGAGCAGTCGGGTCAATAACTTGAGGGTCATCCTGACTGTTTATAATAAAGGCAATTCTAACGGGGCATTCGCTGTGTTTAACTGTCTCTGTTGGTTTACCGTCAACATAAACAATCTCAGTCGAACCATTAAACACCTGATTACCCACTTCAATGGTGTAACCCTTTACATATATCTCAGTATTGCCCTCTCCCGAGCTACCTCTTAGTCTGAAATCCTTGTAAACATACTTTTGGTTTTTATCTCCTACATTACCCTCTCGAAACACCGAGGAATTGGTAGCGCTGGTAAATGTTCCTGTTGTAGGGAAAAAGAAATTTCTTCCGTCAACACTTGAAGCCTCATCAAGCCTAATTTTATCAAGGATAACATGGTTTGACATAGATTCACCCTCATTAACACGCAAGCCTGAAGCAGACTCAAGTGAAAATGTATCAGAATCTACATTCGCAGTGTCCCTAAAAGTAAACCATGAAATTGTTCCGCTAATTAAAATTAAAAATGCAAGAAATAAAGAAACATATGATGTTGTGAGCTTTCTATTGTTCATTCTTTTGCTATCGAAAGCCTGTAAAATTGCATTCTTAACAGTATACTTAAAATTCATATGTTTCACCTTATTTCTTAGTTATCCATAAGCATAAGTTCAAGCATGACTTTATATTCTCCGCCAACCAGAGCAAGCCTTGATTCATCGTCCTCGCCCTCAACCCACATATTACATGTGACATAAGTGACAAAATAATCACCGTCTGCATCGGTTGTTTGAATTTCAACAATTTGCTTGTCGCTTCCCAAAGTGTAGTCCAACTTATTATTTGCAACTACAGCCGAGTTAGTTAAAGTCTTTTGGATCTTATTTTCATCATAATAAAAATGCTTATATGTATCGCCTTTTGTAAGATTAGTTTCTACAGAGGCAGCGTCATCACTCAATTTGATGTTCGGTGCAGGTATCCACAAAAGTTCTCGTGTTTCGTCTTCACCATTAGCTACTACAGAAAATCTTACTGCACCAACAATACAATCCTTTGAGAAATTGCCGTATGTACTTGGGTTACAGCCCGTAGTTGACTCACCGGCATTCCATGTAAGCTTTTGGCTTACCGGAGCTATTGAAGAACCGGAGGTTAAGCCAATGATGTGAGGTGACTCAGATCTGATATATAAATCAAAGCTAAGGAAGTCACTGTTTTCTTCAGCATAAGCCCATTCAGCTGAAGTATCAACCATTGCTTTGCCTCCGCTTTGAGTGAGGGCAGGTCTTAGAAAGCTACCGTTAGTGCCGTCACCTGTAACCTCTGTCATATATAAATCTTCTAAAAAAGGATAATTTTCAGAATTCAAATGAATTTCAGTTGAATATTCATCATCTGAGGGGGCGGGGTCGCCATGCTTAACAATCGCAATATAAACGCCGTCGGGTGCTTTGCACTCAACACTAACGCCGTCTGCTTCTACTGAAGTTTGGTTTGTAAACCAAGCAAGAACACCGGTGAGAGCAACTATAACTGCCACCAGCATAACTATTAAGTTTTTGGCAATTAGTCTGCCTATTTTTCCTTTAGTCACTTGTGTGTCGTTCATTTGTTGCCTCTCACAATTAAATAGATTAATCTATATCGTTAAGCTCTTCCGGTGTAAAAAGATTTTTCTTTGCTTTAAGCTTAATTTTTCTGATTTCAGCCTTTGCATTTTGCTTCGCAAGTCTTACCTCATCCTTAGCACGGCGTTTTTGTTCAGCCATTTCCTTAGCATGCAGTGCTTTAAGTTCTTTAACCTTTGCGTTGTACTGTTTTTCGGCAGCCTTTTGTGCGGCCTCAACACGCTTGTCAACTGACTTTTTCAGCTTACGCATTTGAGATGCATGTTTAGCTTCGACTGCCGCAGATGCGTCTGCATTTGACTGCTTAATCTTTTCGATGTGCTTTTCAAAATCACGCTGTTTCTCAGCAAGCGCTGCAATATGCTTTTGCTCAGCCTTGCCTGTTTGCTCTGCAAAATCTGCATTAAGCTTAGCAACATGTGCAGTATGCTTTGCTTCGGCATCATCTATCTTATTCTGAAGCTTATTTACCTCATTTTTATGAGCCTCTTCAGCAATGCGAGTTTTTTCTGCAAAGTCAGCTTTAAGAGTTCTTTCTCTTTCCTGTGCCTGCTCACGCTCTGTTTGAAGAGTGAGATTCAGCTGATTGTTTTCATCAGTTATTTTTTGAATTGTAGCGGCATCCTCTGCCATTTTCGCCTTGCACTTCTCAATATTGTTATTGAGAGCCGCAATCTTTGCAATCTGCTCAGAAACAACTCCCTCAAGATTAGCAATTCGGGATTTTTGTTGTTCTATAATCTGCTCCTGCTCGGCAACCTTTGCCTTGAGCTGAGTATTTTCCTCATTGAGCTGAGCAATCTGTGTATTCAGTGAATCAATTTCAGCATTGAGCTTTTCAATAGTCGCATTAAGCTCTTCAATGTGAGCTTCAAGTTCTGCAACCTTAGCTTTAAGCTGCTCGTTTTCTTCGGTAAGCTGTTTAATCTTATTTTCAGCCTCAAGCAACTTTAGCTTTGTTTGCTTTAGCTCTTCCTTTACTTCATTAAGCTCATCCTCAAGCATTGAAATTTTACCCTTGAGGGTGAGGATTTGCTGTTCTTTTTGCTCAAGTATATTTTTAAGATTCTTTATTTCATTAGTTAGTTCGAGAATTTTTTTCTCACGCTCACGGATTTCCCTTAAGCGTATTTCCATTTCTTCCTTGCGAAGAGCCTCAAGCTTTGCTTCCCAAACTTTTTCTCTTATTTTTTCAGGTTTAGCTTCCTCCTCGGCAAGGCGAGCGTTTTCTTCCTCGTATTTTTCGTTGAGCATTTTACGCAGAGCAGGGTTTGTTGCAATAGTAAGCATAAAATGCTGAAAATTCATTGAAAGATAAACATCCTGCTTGACATCGTCTGAAACAGAACCGTCATATTCCTCACTGACAAGCTCAAAGCCGTCCTTTTTGTAGCTTTCAAGGAAATTCCAAAGATCCATTGCTTTTTTGAAGTTTGGATTCTTCTTGAGCAAGTTAGTCTGAGTGATTGGCGGACGAACCTGAGGTTCTTTGGCGATTTCTTTCATAAGAGGAGTTGCCAAAAATTCATTCAAAGTAGTTCTGATACGACGAATACGGTCGAAGTCCGACAAAGTTGAAAGGTCAATTACATCAAGGTCATCTGCAAGAGTTTCGTGAACCTCATTTACAAAATTAACCGAAATATCTACCTTTTGCTGTTCAAGCTCCAAATGACGCAAAACATTCATTCTTTGATTGGAGTCATTTGGAACATCCTTCATTTTTGAATATTTATCATCAACAAAGTGCAAAGCCTTATGTATAAGCGTCATTAACACACGGTTCTCGTAAATTGCAAAGCTTTCTTCACGCTCAATGGTGAGAATTTTATTCGGGGTAACCATGTCCCCCTCAACCTTTGCAATAAAATTGGTGTGCTGAGATAAATGTTTTACAGAATCAGGGCCCACTTGCCTTGCAAGCTCAATTCTTACAACATTATCAATCTGCTTAATAAAACGGCGCTGTTCGTCAATGGCTTTTTGAATATAGGGCAGTGCTTCTTCCATAGCTACAACCCAATCCATATCAATAACTTTTTCGCTTGTATTACCAATAAGAGTATCTTCGCCCTTATCGCCGTCCTTAAGCTTTTCGGTTATGTAATTGTAGGTAAAGTCATTTTGCAGAAGCTCCGTCATATACATATAAGCTCTGTAATACTTACTAAAGTCTGCCATTTTAATTGCTCCTAATCATATAACAATTTACTACCGAAAACCCCATTAAGCTTTCATGTGATATATACCAACTAAAGGGCGAACATAGTTCACCCTTTAACGCTCAATCAGACGAGCTTTTTAAGCATACGCAGGTAGTCCTTACATTCGTTCATATTTTCTTCGCCAAACAGCTCATCAATGTATGCACAAAGTCCATCAATTTCGTCACGGATGTATGAAAGGTTGAGTGACTCAAACTTTCTGAACACCTTACGAGCAAGCACGTAATCCAAGCCGTCTATTTCTGTACCGCCGCAACCAACATACGCCGGAACAAAGTCACGGAGCTGTTTTACAATACGGTTACCAAAAGCTATGCGGAAATGTTCAATAACATAGTCGTCAAGCAAGTTAAGTTTTTTGAGGCTTTCCTCAGAAACAATATACTTTGCCTTGGCGTCGTCAAGAAGTGCTTCAAAATGTTTATAGTTAATATTTATAGGCTCTGTGTATGGTGCATCAAAAGCAACACCCTTTGTGTTGATTTCAATAGGCATAGCACGGTCATAAACCTTATCTGTAATAGCAAATGTAGAGTCGTCGTTGTTAGCTGTACCAATGTACCACATATTGCCCGGAATCTGAATCTGACCGTTTACGATATGCTTAGGGTCATCTGCCCATGAGTTTGGAACGATGTCAACAACCCACTCATCTCTTGAAGGCATTTCAAGAATTGAGAGCATTTCTGCAAAGTAGTACTCAACACGAGCAATGTTCATTTCGTCGAGGATAACAGGATAGATGTTTTCGTTATATGAAGCCTCATACATTGCTCTTAAAAGCTCAGTTTCATTAAATTTCTTTGTAAATTCATTAAAGTAGCCGAACAGCTCACTGCGGTCACGCCATGAAGGCTGAACTGATGCGATTACGGCAGGATTGCTTACAAACTTACCAAATGCATATGGAAGTGAGGTTTTACCTGTACCGGAAATACCCTGTAGGATAATAAGTCTTGTTGATGCAAATGCTGCAACGAACAGACGAATAATCTTTATGTCATAATAGAGGTGAAGCTGTGAGCAAGCAAATAAACGGAAACGGTCGCAGAACTCCTCAAGTGTGATATTATTATCGTATACAGGAGGCTGATAATCTGCCCAAAGTGTATCAATTTCAGCCAGCTTGTAGAAGCGAGAGCCTGCCTGTTCTTCCTCACCGTTATTAAGAGCTTCAAGCTCTTCACCTGTAAGCTCAGCAATTTCGTTAGGATTAAGTCCGATCTGCGACACCTTCATTGAAAGGATTTTATCCTTTTCAAGATTAAGACGCATAACCTCTTTGTTGAGAGCCTGAACCTCATTAACAAGAGAATTTGTGTCTTTTCTTCTGCGATGTGAACGGATAAACTTTTTTAAGCCGACAACAATGAGCCAGATAGCAAGTACAAGCACTGCAACAAGCAAAACTATCGCAAGGATAGCAATACCCCAAGCAAGTCCGCCCAGCTCGGTTGTGTAGGCATTTATAATATTGATGTAGGCAGGGAAGTTGAAGGCTCCTCCAATACCGCCAAAAAAGCCTGTTATTATTGACCACAGAGAGCCAAAAAACTGACCGAGAAAATCAAACAGAAACTTAAATACTGTATCCACTGTTATTATCTCCTTAAAAAAATCTACACTAATCTTTCTTCTTAGTAATAATTAAATTTTGTCCTGTCGTGATGTAACCGATATCCGACAGCTGAAAACAGCCGTCGAATATTTTCGGTTACTAAAGTCACTCCTATATCGATAGGGACAAATTTCTTATGGGGTGCTCATCAATTTCAAATCGGTAATCACTCATCTTCAGCAGGTGTTTGTACCGAAGAGTTGTCATCCTTATTTTGTTCTATTGACGCCAAATATTCTTCAATAGCCTTTTTCTTCTGTTCTTCAGTAAGTTCTGAAGTCTGAACAGTTTTTTGGGCTGCTTCAAGTGATTTTTCATTGTTGTAGGCTATGATGTTCATAACTACCCTGATAGCCTCATATACAAACAATATAATCATTGGCATAAGAACGCAAAGGAAAAATCCAAGTTGTGTTCTGATGAAGCTTAATACATTACCTAATCCGGCGATTTTTGTGCCAGTATACTTTGCAACAATAGTTGAAGCAGACTGTAATTTTTCGTCCGGAACAGGATTTGTGTCTTTGTTATCGCCCTGTGTTCTGTAGTATGTAATGCTATCATCCACAATTACTTCCACAATTCGGTGAGTATTAAGAACTGTCTCACCGTCAATCTCAATTGGAAAGCTAACAATATCGCCAACCTCATATTTAAGACCCGGATCATTTGTTACCTCGGAAAGGAGCAAATCACCGGTAGTAAAGGTATCTGCCATTGAGTTTGACTGAACACTGAGCGGTGCAACGCCTAAAATATTGGGAACCCCCGAGGCTTTAGATGTTAGTGAAAGTGTAACAATTAGTATTGACACTATCAAAATTAAAATAACGATAACATCTACAACAATGTTAAATATTCTTTTTAAAGCTTTTTTCATGCAGGGGATCTCCAATCATTGGGGTAAATTAATTTTTTATTATAGTTATAGTTATAGTTATAATTATGATTCTGATACAGGTGTACCTGTTACAGCAAACTGAAGGTTTGTTACGCCCTGGCCAGCTGTTGAGTCATAACATTTAGCATCCTGACCTTCGAACCAAACAAGCAAATTGTAATGTACTTCAGCGCCAGCTGCAAGTGTTGCAGCACCTGATGTTACATTAATAACTTTTTCAGTTTTTGGTGTGATAGCAGTTGAAGAAATTGAAGTTGTGCTTTCAACAGGATTATAAGTTAAGTTAGCAGGAGCTGTATTGTTTGTGTTACCGTAAATGTTAGCACGGAAGCTCTCTGCTGTCATAGTTGCGTCGCCGCCCTGTGCTTTATTTGATACAGGAACCAAAGCAACACGGAGATAGTCACCTGAGAAATTAGTAATTGTAATCTGAACATTCTGAATTGGCTGATCACCAGCATTCTTAATGTTCAACTGATTCTTATAAACATACTTGTTTGTGCTTGAATCAGTAGGAACCTGAGAGAAAGAAGATGTGTTCTTAGCTGTAAATGCATCTGCAGAAGCAGCTTCTGTATAGAACCACTGTTTGCCATCAGCTGAAGATGCAGGAACCATAACAGCTGACATTCCGGAATAAGTGAAACCAGATGGTGTATACGCGATTGTATCATCACTAATTTCAAGTCTTGATGTCTTTGATGTTCTAACTGTGATACCATCAGCAGTAACGCTTGTGCTTGATGTGAACCATGCAAATGTTGCAGTTCCGAGTGCGATCATAGCAACGAGAAGCATTGCTACGGAAGAAACTAAAAGTTTCTTTCTTGAATTTGTTTTCATAGAGAAATCCTCCTAAATTGATTTTTGCCCCTAAAACACCATAGGGAGTTTAATTTTTATATCAGTGCTGATTAGCACCTAATACCTTGTTCAATTAACAATTAATAATTAATAATTAACAATTTTCAAACTAAAAATAGAGATTAATTGTTCTTCGTTAATAACGACTTGGATGGCAGAAAAGCCTTACCATGGCCACCAAGGATTAACGGCCTCCTCTTCTTCTTCAACGCTGAATAACATTCTCATACGAATATGACCGTTGCGGATGTCGTCAATACACTCTGGGTCGTTACCCTCAATCCAAATTACTATTGTATATTTATCAACATCATCTACTTTAAAGTCCTCTGTGCGAGTTGTCATTACAGTTGAATCATCAACAAATTTTGTACAGTCAGTTTCAGCTGTATTTCTGTCGTTATACTGACCCTTTCCGTAGATTGCAGGTTCACCGTTTTTGTAAACCATAACACGAACAGCCTCGTCGGCTGATTTTGCAACACCTGTAATCTCGAGAACTGCATCATAGTTAAGAACTTCCTGACCGATATTCTTGCAGTAGAAAGTATAAGCAACATAATTGTCGCCGTTGTGTGCTCCGTTTTCGCTTGTATCAAGGTCAATCGGCAACCACGAATATGTAATGTTTGTAACATTCTCAACTTGCTTTGCTGAAAGCGATACACCCTGAATTTTAAACTCGGGGTCTTCACTGAGTACAATTCCTCGCTTTCTGGCAGGTGAATCAACACTAATGATCAGGTCACCCCACTGTGTTACAAGCATTGAAACCAAGAATAAAATCAACAAAATGACCATGCACACGCCAAGTGTTATCTTGAGCTTATTACTGCGCTTTCTGTATTTAACGATTTCTATTGAATCATTCTTAACATGCAAATGCTCAATATCAGAATCGGCAATATGTTTGTCATTATATTTTGTCAACTCTTCCGGAGTAATCGGATGTTCAATTTTTGATTTATTTTTTCCGAACAAGTTTATCACTCCATAATTTTAATAGTGAGCTATAATCAATTCAAAACTTGAATTGATAGACAAGGGATATCCCTTGCAACAATTTATTTTAACTTACGATATTGGCTGATTGTTTTCGTCACAACCAACAAATGAAAGCTGTACACTAAGCTGTGCATCCTGAACATCGTCGTCACATTCAGGATCGTTACCCTCAATCCACAATCTTATTGTTACCTTTGTAGGTTTGAGCTGATCAATGTGGAAAATGCGAGTGTTGTTTGAATAAACCATAGTGCCACTCGGCAAATCAAATGTGTTCTGATTGTTTACAGCCACACCCTTGTTTGGCTCATAAATTGCTGTGCCGCTCTCAGTTGTAGTAAAACCAACTCGTGTACAATTAACTACATCAGCTTTTGGTCCTGTTGAAGTTGTAGTAACCTTTGTACCGTCATCATTGCCTGCTTCAGTACCTTCAGTTGTAAGGTGAACCCACATTTCTTCAGTTGCAATAAAGTAGCAATCAAATTCAAGATATGAACGATCATTAGGCTGACGCTCTGTTCCACGCTGATTAGTAAATATTGTACCCCCAGATGTTGTTACGGGGTCAAGAATCATTTCTTCAAGACTTGTATTCTGCGCCGCCAGATATTCATCAATCATATCATTGGTAATAACCTTTGTGTATCTGTCAAGGTCAGTGCCATAATCCTGCATTGCAACTTTCAACTGAGCACTAACGCTAATATGTAGGTCAAGGCTGTCAACACCTGCAAAGGTATTTACAGTAAACCAAGCAACCGTTGTTGTTGTCATAGAAAGCAAGGTGATAATAGCCAGAAAAACCACCATGCGCTTTCTGCGTTTGGGCGGAATTTTCTCATTGACCATTCGGTCAACGATCCTTGAAAAATAGCTCATCACAGCACCCCTCAATACATATTTTCACAAAAAGACGCTCACATACTTAATTATTATAATGACATTATACACACTAATTTTTGAAATTTCAATAATATTTAAAAATAGTAATAATTTTTGTATAATATGTCAATCAATTTGAAAGTTTTTTGAAGTTTTCGATATTAGAAACATAATTTGACAACATTAGTTTAACAAAAAGTAATATTTACTGTTTTTTCGACAAAAATTGAGACTATTCCAAAATAAAAGCCCCATAATCTTTAAAATAATATGGCAACAAACGAAATTCTTTTCTCTGCACCAATTATTTCTTATTCATATTTTTTTAATAAAATATCATTTTTGTAATTATAATCTTATGATTCTATTAAGATAAGTGACAGCTCATCTAACATGAAATATAGTTTTTGTTCTTTATAAACCATTAGTTCCAAACTGTCACGCATAAGTAAATTCATATAAATTAAAAGGTGCGGTAACCCGCACCTATCCTGGTAGACAACCCAATATAAAACGGCTCTATAATAAAAGTTGGGGTAACAAATAGAGCCTACAAAAATAAAAA
>JAFLSM010000021.1 GCA_022510955.1 Ruminococcus sp.
TGCCGCAAGCGGCAACGAGCGATGGCTAAATTTCCATTTACGCCTTATCCGCCCGCAGTAAGGTTGTAGGAGTTTTTAACCTATATTTGTGGGCGGAAAGGCTATGGAAATTAAATGGCTCTTTTTAGTAAAAGCAAAAAAGATGCAATAACATGCTTTGATGTTGATAAGCTTCCTGTGCATATCGGCATTATTATGGACGGCAATGGCAGATGGGCAAAAAAGCGCGGACTTCCACGCAAGGCAGGTCACTCTGCCGGTGCTAAGACTTTCAGAAAAATCACTCGTTATTGCTCTGATATCGGCATAAAATATTTGACTGTATATGCTTTTTCTACCGAAAATTGGAAGCGTCCTCAAGATGAAGTTAATTCATTGATGAAACTATTCAAATCTTATCTTGAGGAGGCTCTTGAGGATTTTAAGGATGACAGCATTGTTGTAAAATTCATCGGTGATAAGTCACCATTCAACGAAGACTTGAGAAATCTTATGATTGAAAATGAAGAAAGTTCCAAAGACAGAGATGGAATGGTACTTAATATTGCCATGAATTATGGCAGCAGAGATGAGATTGTTCGTGCTGTTAAAAATATATGCAATGATGTCAAAAACGGCACAAAGAGTATTGATAGCATCGATGAGCAGATGGTATCAAGTTATCTTTATACATCGGGTCAACCTGATCCTGACCTTATTATAAGACCAAGCGGAGAGTACAGAATTTCTAACTTTTTGCTTTGGCAGTCTGCTTATACTGAATTTGTTATAATGAACAAGCTTTGGCCGGATTTTGAAGAATCTGACCTTGATGAAGCTTTAATTACATACTCTAACCGTAACAGAAGATACGGTGGAGTATAATTAGTGAGTTGGTAGTATGAAATCATTAAAACCAAGACTTCTTACGGCAGTAATCGGAATTCCAATGCTTATTTTATTTCTGCTTCTTGCAGAGGTATGGATGCCCGTGGTTGCAATTTTGGTTGCATTAGCCACAGCCTTTATGACAGGTGAATATCTTAATGCAAATAAGCTTCTCAAAAGCTTTGCAGTTTCTGCCCCTTGTCTTTTATTTTCACTGTCGATGCCGTTTTTTATTAGTACGGCTTATGTCTATTTGGCAGTGGTACTTTATATGCTTGTTATGTTTATTGTAATGATTTTAAGTCATAGAAAAATTACATATAGCGAACTTGCATATTCTGTAACAGGTACATTGCTCATTTCGCTTGGAATGAGTGCTATTCCGCTTATGTGTAGCAGTAAGATTGGAATTTTATTTTATTTTATAACAATTTTTGCGTTACCATGGATGGCTGATGCGGGTGGATTTTTTATTGGTGTAACACTTGGAAAGCATAAGCTTTGTCCCAGTATCAGTCCCAAGAAAACAGTTGAGGGTGTAATTGGCGGAGTTGTGTTTTGTGTTATTTCGGCAGTATTAGTCGGACTGTTATTCCAATATCTGATTACACCAAATATAAAAATTAACTTTTTTGCACTAATTTTGCTTGGTGTTATCGATGCACCGATTTCTATTGTCGGCGATTTGGGCTTTTCTTTGATTAAGAGAAGATACAACATTAAGGATTACGGTTCAATTTTTCCCGGTCATGGTGGAATGCTTGACAGATTTGACAGCATAATATTTACTGCACCTGTAATTGTTTTGCTCAATCAACTTATTCCTATTATAACAGTGGTGTAAATAATGATTAATAATATATCTATTTTAGGATCAACGGGCTCTATCGGCACACAGGCTTTAGATGTTGTTGATAAGCTCGGACTTAATGTTTCGGCTCTTACAGCAGCAAGTAACATTGATTTGCTTGAAACGCAGATAAGAAAATATAAGCCGAAACTTGCAGTTGTATTTGATGAGGGTAGAGCGAGAATTTTAAAAGATAATATCAAGGATACCAGCACAAAGGTTCTATGCGGAATGGACGGACTTATTGAGGCGGCAACAATTAGTGATGCTGACCTTGTGTTAAATTCCGTGGTCGGTATGGTTGGTTTGAGTCCGACCCTTGCTGCTGCAAATGCAAAAAAAGATATTGCTCTTGCCAATAAAGAAACTCTTGTAGCAGGCGGTAAGCTTGTTACTGACGCAGTAGAAAAGAACGGAGTAAAGCTCTTACCTGTTGATAGCGAACATTCTGCAATTTTTCAGTGCTTGCAGGGAATGCCAGAGAAAAAAGCACTTAAGAAGCTTATATTAACGGCATCAGGTGGTCCTTTCTTCGGAAAAACAATAGACGAATTAAAAAGTGTTACTGTTGAGCAAGCCCTTAATCATCCGAATTGGAGTATGGGTGCAAAAATAACCATTGACTCTGCTACAATGATGAACAAAGGACTTGAAATTATCGAAGCAAGATGGCTGTTTGATATGCCGTCCGATAAGATTGATGTTGTTGTTCACAGAGAGAGTATTATTCATTCACTTATTGAATATACTGACAACTCTGTAATTGCACAGCTTGGTCTGCCTGATATGCGTATACCGATTCAGTATGCAGTGACATATCCTGAAAGATATGAGTCGCCGGCAGGCGAATTGAGTCTTGCGCAGATTGGCAAACTTACTTTTTTTGAGCCTGACTATGAAACATTTGAATGTTTGCGGGCTTGCAAAAAGGCACTTGATATGGGCGGTGTGGCAACTGCTGTGGTAAATGGTGCGAATGAAGAGGCAAATAGACTCTTCAGAGAGGGCAGGATTACTTTTCTTGAAATTGGCAAACTTGTTATGGGAGCTGTTGAAAATATTGAGAACTTTGAACCGACTACAGTTGATGACATTCTCAAAGCCGACAGTCTTGCCAGAAAGTATGTTTTAGACAAGAAAAATTAGGGTGTAATATAAAACTTTTTTATACGACCGATGGTTGCGGTAATTTTATTTGGAGTTGAATTTTAGCTTATGCAGATTTTAATAATAATTGCTTTGGTTATAATAGGTGTTCTATTATTCGAGCTTATTATTTTTTCACACGAATTCGGTCATTTTATAACTGCAAAAAAATCAGGTGTAAAAGTCAACGAGTTTTCACTTGGTATGGGCCCGAAAATTTTTGGATTTACTAAGGGTGAAACCGATTATTCATTACGACTTTTACCGCTTGGTGGTTTTTGTGCTATGGAAGGTGAGGATGAAGAAAGTCCTGAACCGAGAGCTTTTAACAATGCAAAGATTTGGAAAAGAATGATTATCATAATTGCCGGTGCGGTTATGAATATTATTCTTGGTTTCATAATGATGTTTGCCTACACAGTTCAGGCAGACAGCTATGCATCAACCACGATTGATGCTTTTTATCCTAATTCCGTTTCGGCAAACTGCGGTATTGAGATTGGCGACAAAATCACGGAATTAAATGGTTATTCCGTATGGAATTCAAGAGATTTGCAGTTTGCAATGGCTACCATGAATTGCAAGAAAGTTGACGGCAAATCGCTTAAAATTTATTTGCAGGATTGTGCAAGAGAAGCGTGTAATGCGTATAATTCAATTTTAAGTGATAATGAAAATATTGATGACAGCACAATTTCAAAATTATATGATATTCTATCCAACGGTTGTAGCAGTATCAACTCAGCCAAAACAAAGGAAGAGGCATATAATTTTTATAAACAGATAGGTGAAGATATTTATAATGAATATTATAATGGCAAAAAGTCTTTTGAACCTGTTGAGATAGAAGAAAAAGATACTCGGCTTCGCTATTCTTCTGATGTTAAAGTAATTAGAAACGGCGAAGAGATTGAAATTAAGGATGTTCATTTCTTTACCTATTTCAGGAATGAAGAGGATGAAAAAGAAGGAAAGACAAGTATGTCTTACGATTTTGCAGTAACTAAAATTGATAAAACATTTGGTACTGTAATCGGTGAAACTGTTTCAAACACCTGTTCAATGGCTAAAATGGTGTGGACATCACTTGTATGGCTTGTTCAAGGCAGATTTTCCTTTACCGACTTATCAGGTCCTGTTGGAATTGCAACTGCCGTAACACATGTTGCATCCATTGGACTTGAAACAAGTTTTATGAATGCCTTTAACAATATTCTTTATGTTATGATTATGATTACCATTAACCTTGGTATTTTCAATATGTTACCGTTTCCTGCACTTGACGGCGGAAGATTTTTATTCCTCTTGATAGAATGGATATTTAGAAAACCTATTCCTCGTAAGGTTGAACAAATTGTAAACAGTGTTGGATTTGCTCTGCTTATGATATTTATGATTGTAGTAACCTTTAAGGATGTTTGGCAACTTGTAACCGGAACAATGCCGGGAATGTAATGTGTTCTTTGTAAATGCATTATGTAAGGAGATTTTTTATGGGAAGTAAAATTCAGGTGACAGCCGGAAATGTTAAAATCGGCGGCGGAGCGGATATTGCTGTTCAGTCAATGCTTAATATACCCTCAACTGATATTGAGGGTTCTGTAAGGCAGGCTAAAGAGCTTGAAAAAGCAGGATGTCATATTATCAGAGCGGCAATTCCGAATATGGACGCTATAAAGCTTATTCCTGCACTTAAAGAGGCTGTCAGTGTTCCTATTGTTGCAGATATTCACTTTGATTATAAGTTAGCGCTTGAAGCGTGTGCAGCAGGAATTGATAAAATTCGAATTAATCCAGGCAACATAGGTTCTGATGATAGGGTAAAGGCTGTTGCTGACGCCTGCAAAGCAAGAAATATCCCAATCAGAATCGGAGTGAATTCAGGTTCTCTTGAAAAGGAAATCCTTGCAAAGCACGGTCATCCTACTCCACAGGCTTTGTGCGACAGTGCGCTTTATCACGCATCTTTGCTTGAAAAATTTGATTTTAACAATATTGTACTTTCAATGAAGAGTTCAACGGTGCCTACAATGATTAAGGCTTATGAGCTTGCGGCACAGCAGTGCGATTATCCGTTGCATTTGGGTGTTACTGAGGCAGGAACCGAGAGAATGGGAATCATCAAGTCAGCTGCGGGCATAGGTTCTTTATTGCTCCACAACATTGGTGATACAATCCGTGTTTCGTTGACTGCTGACCCTGTAAAAGAAGTTTATGCGGCATATGATATTTTGAAAGCTCTCAATATAAAGAGGGACGGGGTACAATTTGTTTCTTGTCCAACCTGTGGCAGAACAAGAATTAACCTTGTTAAGATTGCTAATGAGGTTGAGGAGAGACTCCGCAACTGCAATAAAAACATTAAGGTTGCGGTTATGGGATGCGTAGTAAACGGACCTGGGGAAGCAAGAGAGGCTGATATTGGAATTGCAGGCGGTGTTGGCAACGGACTTGTTTTTAAAAAGGGTGAAATTCTCTATAAAGTACCTGAAGAAAAGCTTGTAGATGTTTTGATGGATGAAATTGAAAAGCTGTAATAATAGTTGGTTTTAAATTTCACTATTAGAAGGGAATATATGAAAAATACATTAGGTTATGTCTTTAGCTCTGTTTTTAGCGGCTTTGAGCTTAATGCAGAAGTTGCGGGCGGAATTTTGTCAAAACTTAATATTAATAAAACAGCCCGTTCAGTCACATTAGATGTGAATTTTGACGGGCTTGTTGAGCGTAATGCACTTTTTGATGCTGAGCGTAAAATTGCCCGTGTTCTGAATGTTTCTAATGCTGTTATTAAACCTCATTTTAGTAAAGAGCTTTTTACTGCTGACTATTTTTCACAGCTTTATATTGCAATCAGGCGTGATGTTCCCTCAATTAACGGAACATTAAATAATGCAGAGGTAACGCTTGAGGGTAATGTTCTTTCAATTAATCTGCTCAATGGCGGCAAGTCACTGCTTGATGCAAAATGTTTTGACAAATTGCTTATAAAGAAGATTGCCGATGAGTTTGATTTGCATATATCAGTCCAATATACAGGAAATTTTGAAATTAATGAGAACAGCGACGAGTATAAGCAGGCGATTGAAAACGCCGAAAAGCAAATTCAGCGTGTTCAGCTTGAAAGAGCCGCAGATTTTTATAATGAAGAAGAAACAATCTCCAAGAATGTTCAGCAATCGCAGGTTGATAATATTGTTACTGAGGTTGAAGTCAGAGAGGGTAAGTTTGCCACTCCTCAGATAGTTCAGTCTTCAATCAGACCGCTTTATGGGCGTTCTATCAGAGGTAAAATGATTCCAATCAGCTCCATTGCAGGTGACTCAGGAAGAGTTGTAATTTGGGGCGATATCTTTGATTTGGAGAAACGAGTAACAAAATCAGGCGATAAAAATATATTTACTATAGATATTACCGACTACACAGGCTCAACAACCGTAAAGGTGTTTAATTCAATAAAGGAGTCGGCAGTCCTGGATAATGTCAAAAAGGGCAATACTATTGTTGTTCTTGGTGATGTAGAATATGACAAATACGCAGGCGAACTTGTTGTAAATGCCCGTTCCATTGGTACTGCTGAAAAGGTTAAGGTTGTAGATAAGGCTGAGAAAAAGCGTGTTGAATTGCATTTGCACACCAATATGTCTCAGATGGATGCTATGACATCGGCAGGTGACCTTGTTAACAGAGCTTATCAATGGGGGCATAAAGCTGTGGCCATTACAGACCACGGTGTTGCACAGGCATTTCCTGATGCAATGAAAGCCGCTGAGAGGATTAACAAGGGTGAAGAAAAAATTAAGGTTATCTATGGTGTTGAGGCATACTTTATGGATGACCTTGTCGAATCCGTCAATGGTGATGCAGATACATCTTTTGACGGAACATTTATTTGCTTTGACCTTGAAACAACAGGTCTTTCTGCAAGTAGAGATAAAATTACCGAAATCGGTGCAGTTAAGGTTGTAAACGGTGAGGTAGTAGATACTTTTTCAACCTTTGCAAATCCTGAAATGCCTATTCCAAGAAAGATTACCGAGCTTACGGGAATTACTGATGATATGGTAAAAGATGCACCTTCACAAGCTGATGCAGTGCGTGCTTTTCTTGATTTTGCAGATGGTTGTGTTTTAGTTGCTCATAATGCACCATTTGATACATCATTTATTCGTCAGGCTTGCAGTGATATGGGAATTGAATATAACTTTACATCTATTGATACAGTTGCTATTGCCAGAGCAATTTTGACCGATATCAAAAATGTAAAGCTTAATACAATAGCAAAATACTTGCGTCTCGGAGATTTTAATCATCATAGGGCAAGTGATGATGCCTTGATGCTTGCTCAAATTTTTATACATTTTTGCAACCGTCTTAGAGATGACTACGGTATCACAAAAACTAATGAGATTAACACTAAGATAGCAGGCGGCGACTTTAAAAAGCTTCCAACCTATCATCAGATTATTCTTGTAAAAAATCTTGTTGGTCTTAAAAATTTATACAGACTTATTTCTTACAGTCATCTTAATTATTTTTACAAGAAACCTCGTATTCCAAAGAGTGAACTTGTAAAATATCGAGATGGTTTAATTCTTGGTTCTGCCTGCTGTGCAGGTCAGCTGTATGATGCAATTTTACTCGGAAAACCTTGGGGTGAACTAAAGCAGATTGCTTCATTTTATGATTATCTTGAAATTCAGCCTACGGGCAATAATTCATTTATGCTGAGAAATGGCAGATTTGATTCGGTTGAAGACCTGCATGAGATTGACAGAACAATTATCAAGCTTGCAAAGGAACTCGGAAAGCCCGTTGTAGCAACCTGTGATGTTCATTTTATGGATCCTACCGATTCCGAGTATAGAAAAATTCTTATGACAGGCGGTATGGGATATAAAGACGCTGAGGATCAGGCACCGCTTTATTTCCGCACTACTGCTGAAATGCTCAAGGAATTTGATTGGCTTGACAAAAATGAAGCTTATGAATATGTTGTAGAAAATCCAAATAAAATTGCTGATATGTGCGAAAGTATTCGTCCGATTCCTGAGGGAACATTCCCTCCTAACATTGAGGGTGCACAAGAAGAACTTATTGATATTACTTGGAAGAGGGCAAAGGACAAGTATGGCGATCCACTGCCTGAGATTGTTAAGGCTCGCCTTGACAAGGAACTTAATTCAATCACAACTTATGGATTTTCTGTTCTTTATATGACAGCACAAAAGCTTGTTGCAGACAGTGAGGCTCACGGATATCTTGTTGGTTCCCGAGGTTCTGTAGGTTCTTCGTTTGTTGCGACAATGTCGGGTATTTCAGAGGTTAATCCGCTCTGTCCGCATTATATTTGTCCCAAATGCAAACACAGCGAATTTATCGAGGACGGCAGCTACGGTTCTGGTTTTGACCTTCCTCCAAAGGATTGCCCCGAATGCGGTACGCATATGGAGCAGGACGGTCATGAAATCCCATTTGAAACCTTCCTTGGCTTTAAGGGCGACAAGGTTCCGGATATCGACCTTAACTTTAGCGGTGAGTATCAATCAAAATCTCACAGATATACAGAAGAATTGTTCGGTAAAAGCAATGTGTTCAAGGCAGGAACAATTTCCACGGTTGCCGAAAAAACAGCCTTTGGTTATGTTAAAAAGTATACATCAGAGCGTGGAATTACAATGCACAAGGCAGAGGAAAAGCGACTTGCAATGGGTTGTACCGGCGTTAAGAGAACAACAGGCCAGCACCCGGGAGGTATGGTTGTTGTTCCAAGAACAAATGAGGTTTACGACTTTTGCCCTGTACAGCATCCTGCTGATAAGATGAGCTCCGATAATATTACGACTCACTTTGACTTCCATTCAATTCATGATACAATCACAAAACTTGATGAGCTCGGACACGATGTTCCGACAATCTATCATTATCTTGAAGAGTACACCGGTATTCCTGTTATGGATGTTTCTATGAGCGACCCTGATGTAATGTCCTTGTTTACTTCTCCAAAGGCTTTGGGAGTAACAAAAGAGGATATTGATTGTGATACGGGTACATTGAGTATCCCCGAATGTGGTACAGGCTTTGTAAGAGGAATGCTTGTAGAAACAAAACCGAAAACATTCACTGACCTATTGCAGGTTTCAGGTCTTTCTCATGGTACCGATGTATGGCTTGGAAACGCACAGGAGCTAATTCGTAACGGCACTTGTAATATTTCCGAGGTAATAGGTACTCGTGACTCTATTATGACTTACCTTATGCATAAGGGACTTGACCCGAGTATGTCATTCAAGATTATGGAGATTGTCCGAAAAGGTAATGCTACAAAGCTTCTTACCGAAGAACATTTTACAGCTATGCGTGAACATAATGTTCCTGAGTGGTACATTGATTCTTGTATGAAAATCAAGTATATGTTCCCAAAGGCTCATGCCGCTGCATATATGATTGCAGCTTTGCGTCTTGCCTGGTACAAGGTGCACAAACCTATTGAATATTACGCTGCTTACTTTACAGTCCGCAGTGAAAACCTGGACGGCGGCGTTGTTATGAAGGGTCATAAGGCTGTTCGTGACAGAATGAATGTAATCAAACAAAAAATGAGTGTACATGAGGCATCTGCTAAAGAAGAGGCAGAATACGGTATTCTTCAAATTGTAAATGAAATGTTTGCAAGAGGTATCGAAGTATTGCCGATAGATGTATATAAATCAAAGGCAAGTATGTTTGTTGTGGAGGACGGAAAAATCAGACTGCCGTTTTCGACAATTCCAGGGTTAGGTGAGGCAGCTGCAATCTTACTTGAAGAGTCAGGTGCTGTTAATGAGTATCTATCTATTGAAGATATGCAGATAAAAACAAAGGTTTCTAAAAGTATTATTGAAAGTTTAAAGGAACTGGGTGTGCTTGGCGACTTGCCTGAAAGTTCACAAATGTCGTTATTTTAGGAAGTGATATTATTGAAAAAATTTCTTTCATTGCGTAATGTGCTTATTTGTATTGCTTTTACGGTTTTGTTACTGTTAATCAAAGACAATATAAAGATCGTTTGGGATATTGTATGCACATTTGCATCTGTACTTACTCCGTTTATAATAGGATTTTTGTTTGCTTATATTTTGAACTATCCATACAAATTTTTCTATTCTACGGTGTTTGGAAAGATTGGAACAAAGCGTCCAAGGCTTAAAAATATGAAAAAGCCTTTGGCTATAATCTGCACATATACTATAGTTTTGGCTTTATTTGTTGTTTTGATTTGGATTGTTGTTCCTCAAATTATCGATAATATTTCAACTCTGGCTGAAAGTATGCCGATATATTTTGATACAGGAATGAATTATGTTGATCAATTTATCAGCTGGCTTAACGAGACTTTCCATGCAGGTATTGATGAGGACAATTATTTGAGTTTAATCGTCGAAGAATTGTTTAATTACCTCAGAAGCAATGATGCTAAAGATTTTGCATCAGGAGCAAGTAATTACTTACTTCAAATGCTTTCAGGCACGGCAAAAGGTGTTTATAATTTTATAATGGCTGTAATTATTTCTGTTTACTTTCTTGCTTCAAAGGAACAACTTTGTCGACAGGTTAAAAAAATAGCTGTTGCATTTTTTCCAATCAAGTATTTGCCTAAAATTTATGAGATTGTTGATATCACCGATACAAAGTGCGGTCGTTTTTTGGTAGGTGATATTATTGATGCTGCGGTTATTGGTATACTTCATTTTATTGTTCTCGCTGTTTTGCAGGTACCATATTCTCCGTTGATTGCAGTGCTTGTAGGAATTACAAACATCATTCCGTTCTTTGGTCCCTTTATCGGATCAATTCCAAGCTGTTTCATTCTCTTGCTCGTAAATCCATGGGAAATGGTCAAGTTCTTGATTGTTAATATTATACTTCAACAGATTGACGGTAACCTTATTAAACCAAAGATTATCGGCGGACAAGTTGGTTTATCTGGCTTTTGGGTATTATTTAGCGTACTTGTCGGAAATTCGCTATTTGGTATTCCGGGACTTATTTTGGGAACGCCCATATATGCAGTTATTTATTATCTTGTTAAAAAGCAAACTCGCATTAAAATTACCGAAAAAGGAAAAATTGCCAGGGAGGCTCTTGATTTTGAAGTGTTAAACTACGCAAAAATTGCCGAGGAACAAAAGCGATTGCGTGAAGAAAAGGAAACTATGCAGCGTGAAAAGCTGAGAAGACTTATTCATCTTGATAAGTTTGATAAATCTTCTGATGATGAGGAAGATGATGAAAGTCAAATAAATTCAGAAGATACTGACAATAACGAAGATCACAAAGATAATGAGTCTTAAAAATTTGACATTTTGTTTTTATTGTGGTAACATATTAACGCATTAGCATACTAAAGTATATTAAGAGGTATTTATGAAAAAGTATTTAAAAATTACTCCTGAGGGAACAAAAGATTTTTTGTTTGCCGAATGTTCTGCTATGGATGACATTTGCGGCAAAGTTGAAGATGTGTTTGTCACTCGAGGATTTAAGAGAGTTATAACACCGGGTATTGAGTTTTATGATATTTTCTCTTTGCCTTGCTGTGGAATTGCGCAGGAGACAATGTTTAAAACAACTGACAATAAAGGCAGACTAGTTGTAGTTCGCCCTGATTCAACACTACCTATTGCTCGTATGGTGGCAACAAGGCTTAAGAATGGAACACTACCTGTTAAGCTTTATTACAAACAGGCTGTATATCGCAACAATCCTACTCTTACAGGCAGAAGAAATGAAAATATGCAGATGGGTGTTGAGCTTGTCGGTGCAGGTGGAAAAAGAGCAGACCTTGAGATTCTGACTACTGCTGTTGACTGTATCTCATCAGTTGCTGATGATTTCAGATTTGAGCTTGGTCACGCCGAGGTTTTTGATTCTCTTTCCCAGGAACTCAATATTGACGAAGATTATAAAGAGAAAATCAGAATTTCCATTGAGGGAAAAAATTACTCTGCACTTAATAATCTGCTTGATAAACTTGAACCCTGCAATGCAGTAAATGCTATCAGAAGTCTTCCTTCACTTTTTGGCGGTGAAGAGGTGTTTGAAAAAGCCTCAAAAATTTGTGAGGGCACAAAGGCAGTTGAAGCTCTTGAGTATTTACATTCCTTATATAATGATCTTGTTCCTCTTGGACTGGGTGATAAGCTTATTATTGACCTTGGTCTTGTTCAGCGTAATGATTATTATACCGGAATGGTGTTTACAGGTTATATAAATGGTATTGGTGACGCTGTTATTTCAGGTGGCAGATATGATAATCTGCTTTCGGAATTTGATGCTCCTATGTGTGCAGCAGGATTTGCTGTTGACACTGATGCAATTACAATCAAAAGACTGATTGATGATAATGTTGATTACTCTGACAATCCAGATGTACTTGTTTATTCCGCTGATGGTCATGAAATTGAGGCAATCAAAAAGGTTGCAGAACTTAATGCTCAGGGCAAAAAGGCTCAGTTCAGCGTTCTTGACACACTTGAAAAGACTCAGAAATATGCCGATGAGCGTGGTATAGCAGAGGTAATGGTAATAGAATAATCAGCGTTAGGGGATAAGTATATGAAATCGCTTAGAATTGCTCTCACAAAGGGCAGACTTGAAAAAACAACAATCGAATTATTAGAAAAAATAGGTTATAATTGTGACGAGGTCAAAAACAAGGGCAGAAGACTAATTTTACCTGTTGGGAACAATGAGTTTGAGGTTGTGCTTGCAAAAGCCGCCGATGTTATTACATATGTTGAACACGGAGTATGTGATCTTGGTGTTGTCGGCAAGGATACAATTCTTGAGAATGGCAATTCATTTTATGAACTGCTTGATTTGGGCTTTGGTAAGTGCAGATTTGCTTTGGCAACAAAAAAGGATTATGACTTTTACAGTGGATACAAGACCAAAACAATAGCTACAAAATATCCAAATGTTACCCGTGCATTTTTTGATGATAAAAATATGGATGTTCGTATTATTAAGATTGAAGGCTCTGTTGAGCTTGCGCCTCTTGTAGGACTTGCTGACGGAATCGTTGATATAGTTGAAACAGGTTCAACACTTAAGGCAAACGGACTTGAGGTTATTGAATGGGTAACAGATATTTCGGCTCGCTTAATTGCGAACACAGCAAGTCTTAAACTTCGCAAGAAAGAAATTGAGGAACTTCAAAATAAATTGGAGGCTGTGACAAAATGATTATAACAGTAACTGCTGACGGAGTAAAGGAATATGAATTTATTGAAATGCTCAAAAAAAGAGCACAAAATTCTGATAAGAATGTTATTCCTGCCGTATCTGAAATTATCGAAAATGTAAGAGAAAACGGCGATAAAGCCGTAAATGAATATACTGTAAAATTTGATGGCAAAGCACCGTCAAAGACTGAAATTACCGCTGATGAAATTGATAGTCTTATTGCTCAGTGTGATGCAGACTACCTTGAAACAATCAAGAAAGCGGCTGCAAATATTTCCGACTTTCATAAGCGTCAACTTCAGCAGAGCTGGATGACCACAAAAGATAACGGTGTAATATTGGGTCAGCGTATTCGAGGTTTAAAGCGTGTTGGTATTTATGTTCCGGGAGGCACTGCGGCATATCCTTCATCTGTTCTTATGAATGCTATTCCTGCAAAGATTGCAGGTGTTGAAGAAATTATAATGTGTACACCACCTATGAAAGATGGTAAGCCTAACCCTAATATTATAGCCGCTGCAAAAGAGGCGGGCGTTGATAGAATCTTCCTTATTGGAGGCGCTCAGGCGGTTGCTGCGTTGGCTTATGGTACAGAAACAGTTCCAAAGGTTGACAAGATTGTAGGTCCTGGAAACATCTTTGTTGCTACTGCAAAAAAGTTGCTTTATGGAACAGTTGATATTGATATGATTGCAGGTCCAAGTGAAATTTTGATTGTTGCCGACAGTTCAGCCAATCCAAAGTTCCTTGCGGCTGACCTTATGAGTCAGGCGGAGCATGACAAGCTTGCCTCAGCAATCTTGCTTACTGACAGTGCAGAAATAGCAGAGAAAACAAAGCTTGAGCTTGAAGAACAGATGAAAAAGCTCTCAAGAAAAGAAATTATAGAATCTTCAATCAACAATTTTGGTGCAATTATTGTTTGCAGCAATATGAACCAAGCTGTTGAATTTGCAAACGAACTTGCTCCGGAGCATTTAGAGGTCTGCTGTAACAATCCTATGGAATATATTGGAAAGCTTGATAATGCAGGCTCTGTATTCCTTGGTAATTACAGTCCTGAACCGCTTGGCGACTATTTTGCAGGACCAAACCATGTTCTTCCCACAAGCGGTACTGCAAGATTTTTCTCACCGCTTTCAGTTGACAGCTTTGTTAAGAAATCAAGTTTTATCTATTATACAGAGGATGCTCTCAGAGCGGATGCAGAGGATGTTATCAGATTTGCTGATACAGAGGGACTTACTGCACACGCAAATTCAATCAAGGTGAGATTTGATATCAAGTAATTGCTATAGTTTTCAGATAATTATTGTAATATAGGGAAAAGTGTAGTATAATTATTTTTAGATTAATTATGTTTTGCGAGGTATATTATGCGTTGTGCTGATATTACAAGAAAAACCAAAGAAACCGACATTTCTCTTAAAGTGAATCTTGATGGCGGTGAGGTTAAAATTCAAACAGGTATCGGCTTTTTTGACCATATGCTCAATTCTTTTGCTACTCACGGTGGTTTTGGTCTTGAACTTACTGTTAAGGGTGATCTTGAGGTTGATGAGCATCACACTGTTGAGGATACAGGAATTGTGCTTGGCAAGGCATTTTCTGACGCATTGGGTGACAAGGGCTCAATAGACAGATTCGGAAGTTTTTATGTTCCGATGGATGAAGCACTTGCTTTTGCCTCTGTTGACATCAGTGGACGACCTTTCTTGGTTTTTGATGCTGATTTTCCACAGGAAAGATGCGGAGGATATGGCTGTGCAATGACGGTTGAGTTTATGCGTGCATTTGCTTATAATGCAGGAATAACGCTTCATATAAAGTCTTTGTACGGTGACAATTCTCACCACATTACAGAGGCTGTTTACAAAGCAGTTGCACACGCATTAAGACTTGCTGTAAAACAGAATGATTTAAATAAACCACTTTCAACAAAGGGTGTGTTATAATGTATATATTACCGGCTATTGATATTAAGGACGGAAACTGTGTCCGTCTTTTTAAGGGCGACTATGCAACTGTAGAAAAGGTGGCAGAGTCACCATATATTGCTGCTCAGCAATTTGCTGATGCAGGAGTCCAATGGATGCATATGGTTGACCTTGACGGTGCCAAAGATGCAAAGCTTGTAAATGCAGATTTAATAGCTGATGTTGCCAAATCATCAGGATTGTCTGTTGAGGTTGGTGGCGGTATTCGTGATATGAATGCCGTTGAATATTACCTCTCAAGAGGTATTGATCGCATTATTTTGGGTTCTGCAGCAGTTAAAAATCAACAGTTTGTTGTTGATGCAGTAAATGCTTATGGAGATAAAATTGTTGTCGGCATTGACGCAAAGAACGGTATGGTTAGAGCAGAGGGCTGGATTGATAACTCTGAGATCAATTACATAGAACTTGCAAAGCGTATGGAGAGCGTTGGTGTTCAGACTATTGTATTCACTGACATAGATCAGGACGGCACACTTGCCGGTCCTAATCTAAAACAGCTTGACGATCTTGTTCATGAGGTTTCGTGCAATGTTATTGCAAGCGGCGGCGTTGCAGTGCTTAAAGATATTATCAATCTTGCAGAGCTGAATGTTTATGGTGCAATTTGCGGAAAATCAATTTATTCCGGTACGCTTGATTTAAAACAGGCACTTGAAATAACAAGAAAGATATAGGTGTGAATTATGGATTTTGATAAATATTTTGTAAAATCGGATCTCATTCCTGCCGTAATTCAAGAAAAGTCAACAGGCGAAGTTTTAATGCTTGCTTATATGAACAAAGAAAGTATGCAAAAAACTTTTGAAACAGGCTATACTTGGTTTTGGTCAAGAAGCCGTCAGGAGCTTTGGAACAAGGGTGCCACATCGGGTCATTTGCAAAAGGTGATTGATATTTATGCTGATTGTGATGATGATACTCTGCTGATAACTGTTCAACAGACAGGTGCAGCTTGTCATACAGGTAGCCATTCCTGTTTCTTTAAAACTTTGAAGTGAGGTAAATATAATGAATGACAGAGAAGTGCTGGCTGCATTATATGCAACAGTATTAAATAGAAGAGATAATCCAAAGGAAGGCTCATATACCTGCTATTTGCTTGATAAGGGTCTTGATAAAATTCTTAAAAAGGTTGGCGAAGAGTGCAGCGAAACAATTATTGCCGCAAAAAACGGTGATAACAGTGAAACTGTTTATGAAGTTGCTGATTTAATTTATCATCTTATGGTTATGATGGTTGATCAGGGCATTGAACTTGATGCAGTGCTCAGCGAACTTGATAAAAGAAGTGAGAAAACCGGCAATCTTAAAACTTTCCATCAAGTTGATAAAAACTCATAAAAGCAAAATTATCTTGTATACAAATTGAGCATACATAGTGATTTTATTAGACTTTATGCTAATATCCAATAAAAACTACTTATGAATATTCATAGGATTTTAATGGATAGTAGTATTAATGTCAGACAATTTTTTAGTTATATTTTTAAAGTAAAATAATAAGCCCTGTGACAAAAGTCATAGGGCTTTAAATTAGATATTTATGTATTATAAAGCGTGTTGGAGTGTAAACTCAGAAACTGCCTTTTTAAATATACTGTCGGGTTCTGTTTCAAGAATAAGTTCACAAGGTTTTGTGATATCTATAGCAAAAACTCCCATAAGTGAGTGAGCGTCTACAGTATAATCACCACTTTTAATCATCATTATCTTATTAGGAAAATGTGAGAGCGTTTCAAAAACTTCTATCAGTTTGTTTTTGTTGTTGACAGTAATAGGCATTGAAAACAATGCGGTCACCTCCGACACTTGTATTTTCTTGTTTATATTATCATTTATTTTTATGATAATCAATACAAAAATTACAATTTTTTAATTTTCAACTTTTTAACCAAAAAAGGATGATATATAGATGAATTTTAATATAGTTACACTTGGCTGTAAAGTTAATCAATATGAGTCACAGGCAATGCGAGAAGACTTGCTGAAAAACGGTTTTGAGCTTTCTGAAAGCAAAGACTTTGCAGATATTACAATTATTAACAGTTGCACCGTTACATCTGTAAGTGACGCAAAGAATCGAAAAATCATAAATAAGGTAAGAAGAAATAATCCATCAGGAATTATTGTGCTGACGGGTTGTATGCCACAAGCCTTTCCGGAGAACTCTGAGAATTTTAAAAATTGTGATATCGTTCTCGGAAACGCAAAGCGAGCAGAACTTGTTCCTATGATTAATAAATATATTGCTAATTCTGTAACTAATATCTCAATTTCTGAGCATACAGGCAAAAATGAGGCATATGAAAAGCTTTCTGTGACATCACTTGGAGAACATACAAGAGCTTTTATCAAGATTGAGGACGGATGTAATCGTTTCTGCTCATACTGTATTATCCCTTACGCAAGGGGAAGAGTGCGTTCAAAGGAGCTTTCTGACCTTAAAACAGAGGTTGAGCAGGTTGCACTTAACGGATATAAGGAAATTGTACTTGTCGGTATCAATCTGTCTGCTTATGGTCTTAACAAAGACTTTAATCTTGCTGATGCTGTTGAATGTGCTTGTTCTGTTGACGGTATTGAAAGAGTACGACTTGGTTCTATTGAACCTGAACAAATGGATGAAGAATTAATTGCCCGCTTAGCTGCTCAGCCTAAGTTTTGTCCGCAGTTCCATTTGTCGCTTCAAAGCGGATGCGACAAAACGCTTCGTGATATGAATAGACATTATGATACCTTTGAATACGCAACGATTGTTGAGAATTTGCGAAATGCATTTGATAATTCATCTATGACCACCGATGTTATGGTTGGTTTTGCCGGAGAGAGCGAAGAGGATTTTAAGGCATCTATGGATTTTGTCAAGAAGATTGGCTTTGCTAAGGTACATGTTTTCCCTTATTCAAGGCGTCAGGGCACTGTTGCCGCAAGTGCTCCGAATCAGGTTGCTCCTCAGGAAAAAGAGAGAAGAGCAAAGCTTATGGGAGAACAAGTTTTACAATCACGAAAGGAATTTCTTGCTACTCAGGTTGGTTTATCTGAAACTGTGCTTGTTGAAAGATTCAGACACGGTTATCTTGAGGGATATACAAAGAATTATACTCCTGTTCACATTATTACAAACAAAGACGATTTGTGCGGTCAGATTGTTAATGTGAGAATTGTAAAGTCATTTGATGACTACTGCGAAGGTGAGTTACTTTAATTCATTGTGAAGGTTTTCCATTTCTATTTTAGCATCGCTTGAATTAAGACTTGCATAGCTGTACATCATAAATCCGCTTACTTTTTGATTGTTACAAAGTATTTTGTATTCCTTACTTAAAATGTCATTTTCTTCAAGCCAGGTACCCTCATCATTATTTTTGCCTGCTTTATAGCCTGCAAGTCCTACATATAATTCTACATTACTTGCAAACTCAAGTTCACACCAACTTTGTAGAGAATCTTCAAAGGTAAGTGACGGATTTTCAAGACTGAAATAAATTTGCGGACAAATATAGTCAAGATATCCTTTTGTTGTACACCAAAGCTTCACATCAGCAAAAAGACCTTTGCTGTTGTTTATGTTGCCCTGAGGAGATATTCCGAATTCTACATCATCTTTAATGCTGTGTATGTGTCTGTATGTCTCGCTTATAAGAAGATTTACATTTGCTTTTCTCCATTCTTCAATCGTCATACTGTCGTTTCCGCAGCCTTTTATGTATTCTTTATACTGTTCTTCATCTTCATTACCCATATCGGAAGGATAAAAATAGTCGTCAAATTGAACTGCATCAACATCATAATTTTTGACTATCTCTTCAATTCCTGCAACAATCAGCTCTTTTGCTTTTTTATTTGATGGGTCAAGATATGTTCCGCCTTTTGTTTCAAAGCCAATAGAATTGTCATTTACATATGGATTGTCATCACTAAGTTCTTTTGGTGTGCTTTGCGTACTGATTCTATATGGATTTACCCAGGCATGTATTTTTAGATCGTTTTTGATGCAAATTTCACACATTATTTTTAGCGGATCATAATTGGGATTTTTGCCCTGTTCGCCTGTCAATATGTGTGACCACGGGAAGTAGTCCGATTTATACAGAGCGTCACAAAACGGTCGCACCTGAACCACAAGAGTGTTATATCCAAGAGCTTTACAGTTTTCTGCAATCTCCTCAAATTTTTCCGTAAAGTGTTTCTGACTTTTATCTTCTTCGTTTTCCATACTGAGTTCCATATATGATACCCACACACCACGCATTTCCTCATTATTTTGAGTGTTTTGCTTACCGTTGTAAGTATTTGCGGTGTCGGGGGTTGATTTGGAATTATATTTTGTGTTTAGATTTTGAACTTGTCGGCTTGCAACGGCAACTACACTAATTAAAATTGCTAACACAAGAAGAATCGGAGTAATTTGTTTGTATTTCAAAATATCATCCTTTGGAGTTTTTTATGGACTTTGTTTTTTATATTCTTAATATATATTTAGTCGTTATCAATTTGATTGCAATAATTATTACAATTCACGATAAACGAACAGCAATTAAGCATAAATGGAGAGTGCGTGAGAGTACCTTGCTTGTTGTGTCTGCCTTTGGTGGCAGCGTTGCCATGTATATCACAATGCACCTTATCAGACACAAGACTAAACATCTAAAATTTATGTTGGGTATTCCATTAATATTTATTTTACAATGTGTATTTGTATTTGTTATTTGGAGATTAGTCAATGGATAATAAACTGATATTCACAGTTCCTGAGGAGTATGACAATAAAAAAGCAATTATTTTTCTTAAGGAAAAATGTGGTCTTTCTGCCAGAATGATTACAAGGCTAAAGCGAATTTCTAACGGAATTACTATGGATGGCAAGTTACTTAGAACAGTTGATTATGTAAAAAGCGGAATGACTGTTGAAATATTATTGCCAAATGAGGAAATGCAGATTGAGCCGATAGAAGGAAAGCTTGATATTGTTTATGAGGACAAATATTTTTTAATCGTGAACAAACCTCCGTTTATGCCTGTTCACCCGGTAAAACAACATCAAAGTGATACACTTGCGAACATTGTTTCTTTTTATTGCAACAATAGGAGAGAGAGCTATACTTTCAGAGCAATTAACAGACTCGACAAAGATACCTCAGGTCTTGTAATTATTGCAAAAGATAGGTTTTGTGCCAATGCAATGAAGGGAATAACACAAAAAACATATTATGCATTGTGTCATGGTCGTCTTGAGGGTAGTGGCACTGTTTCTGCTCCAATCGGACTTCTTGAAGATTCAAAAATGGTACGCCATATTCTAAAAGACGGACCGAAAGCTGTGACTCATTATAAATCTGTTTATGCGGATAATGATTATTCTTTATTAGAATTACAACTTGAAACAGGAAGAACTCATCAAATAAGATGTCATATGGCGTCCCTTGGTCATCCTTTACTTGGCGATGACTTGTATGGTGGTACTTTAGAGTATATAATGAGACAAGCACTGCATTGCGGAACGGTTGAGTTTGTTCATCCCGTTACTAATAATATGATTACAGTATCAGCTGATATTCCGAATGATATGAAAAGATTAATAAAAACAGGACTTACTATATAAAAGTAAGTCCTGTTTTGCGTTAATTAGATGAAATTTTGTAAATCTTATAACCGTTGATTTCTTCAGATTGATTGTATACTATTGGCTCATCGTCCGTTGAATAATGTTCCGTAAAGTAATTCTCTTTTCGGAATGTAATTGAATTATCAATAATAAACACATATTTACTTTCAACAGCAGCTTCATATATGTTGTCTTTTAGGTTGTGCTTGCGTCTGTTATCAATCTTTTGGAAAACACCAAAGGTGTCAACGTTTTCCATAAATGAATGGCTAAAACCCCACATCGGATGGACATAGTTATCAGTATATGTCAAATATTGAGTAGCAGTGCTTGGATCAAGCACAAAGTACCTTTCCGGATGTTTTGTGATTGCGAGATAAAGGCTGACAGGTTTGTTAGCCGTATCAATCACTGACAGATGTGTTTGATAAACAAGTCCGCTTCCAACACCAAGTATTAGAAGAGTTATTCCAATACCAATACCTTTTGAGAAACTAAATTCAAAAAATTTTTTATGTTTTATTGGACGCTGTTGCTCAAAATCAAATGAATTTAATATCATAACAAACATCAAAAGCCAAATTCCATAAGTAAGATAACTCTGAGTAACAAAGAAGTATCTTAATGCAGTGCTTGCGGCTATTGCGATAACAACAATGAAAATAGGAAAAAAACAGAATCTTCGCTTTTGATATATAATATATCCAATCGCCAATATAATAAGACATATCATAACAAGAGCCGTTGAATCAAATATTGTTATATGTCGCCATAAGTCAACAAAAACATTGCCAAATTCAGAAAAAACACTTTTACTGTTTGTCCTTTGTTGAATATTACTTACAACCTGTAAAGCACTATTGTTTAGTGAAGTGTTTGCATCATAATATCCGTTTTTCAGAAGTTCGTACTCGTTCTCAGAGTTTAGACCGACTTTTGAGAATTCTTCAGAATATTCCTTATAGTCAGGATAAGGATAATTGGCGATAGAGTCAGTCAGGTTGCAATATTCATAATAATTTTTACTTTCTTCATCTGCGGTATTTACAGATATAGAATACTGATTAAGTCCCATTGTGAGTAAAAATACAAATGCAAACATCAGCAAAAACGGTCTGAAATACCAAAAGAATTTTCTGAAAGCAATCTTATACTTTCTTTTTGCAATCATATCAGCAAGAAAATATGCAAAGGCAAATGCGAATGCAACAAAGAAGTAGTAGTAATTAAAGAAGGAACCAAGAAGAATTTCGCAAACGCCTATCCAGCACGGCAGGTTGTATCGCTTATTTCTGATTGCATTTAATATAAGCAAAAAACCTGCTGCAAGCAATATTGCTGATGTTTTACTGCTGTTTACTCTGGAATAATGATTAAGCGCAAACAGAATACATAAAACTAATGAGAAAACAGCTGCCTTTGGCTTTCCGTATTTATCCGAAAAAACATATGTTATTGATACAAAAGATACATATGAAAATCCGACAAGTGCTAAGACATAGCAATTAAATCTGCCGAGTATAAACTGTAATGATCCGATTAAAATGCAGAGTATATAGTTTATATCATTATTATAGTAATAGTGATAATGTGAAATACAAACTGAATTGTAAAAGTCGTCCATTGTATCATAGTGAAATGAGGTTACTAATACACAAAAGACAGCAAATATAAGATTAAGAATAATTGAAAAAAATATCTTGCTCTTTAAAATTCCTATTATTTTATCTTTCATAACATTTTCCTTTAACCGAGCGTGTTGGTTTTATGTACGCCCCGTTTGATGTGGGTCACAAATATTATCTGTAACTAATCAAAAGCTGGAGATTTGCTTGCTCATACTGATTGAATTTAACATTTTTATCAAATTCCTCAGGTGAGTATTTTGGTGTATACCAAGACTGTGAATTAAAGTATTCTGCAAGATAGGCGTCGTTAAATATTCTGCCATTTCTTGCATAGATTTCATTGATAGCGATAGTCAACTCATTCGAGTCAAGCTTTTCAACATCTGCCTTGCTGATATAAGCTGTTGAGCTTGATGGGAAAATAAAGGAATTATTTGTTTTAGCAACAGGAGCTTGAGTTGGTGCCTCAGTAGGTTCTTCTGTTGGCGGCTCAGTTTCTATTACTTCAGTTTCAGGCTCAATAAGACCAAGAGAAAGGTCAAGTGTTACAACAGTGCCTACTTTTGCCGTAACTTCACCGTCAGGTGATTGAGCAATTACATAACCCTCAGGGTATTCTTCGCTATATCTTTCTTCACCGATTTCAACTGTAAAACCTGCCTCTTCAAGCAGTTTTTTAGCATAGCTGTAACCATATCCGACAACAGGCACAACTTCGGCGTCAGGAAGAACTGTTGTTGGTGCAACAGTAGTCGGCTGTGTGGTAGGAACGGCCGTTGTGACAGCGTTTGTTGTTTCAACTGTATTTTGTGTTGAGGACTGTGTATTTCCTCTGTTATTGCCGCCGAATGAACCCGAAAATGCAAAGAAGCCTACTCCGCCAAGTATAGCAAGAATAACAATAATACTTACAACAATGATAATAACATTTTTATTATTTTTATTTTTGCCTTTGTCAGCGTCGTCGTGTTCACTGTCAAAGTCATTATAATAATCTTCAAAATCTTTGTTGTTATTTACATCTTCTTCAAATTCTGTGGTATTCTTTTCGGATTTTTTTGTAATAGGCTTAATATCATCGTCCTCATCATCAAAGTAGCTACCGTAATCTTTATTTTCAAAGCCTGACTCAAGTTTGGTTTTACCTTTTGATTCAAAATTATCAAAGATGTTTTCATCATCTATTGCATCAACAGTTGCAACAGCAGGTACAACTGTATTTTCAACGCTTTCATTTGTGCTTGCTGTATCTTTGACAACTTCCTCTGATTTAGTTTTATCTTCTGCAATATTATTTGATGCTGTAATATCTTCGTCTGCTTCTATGACATCAAAATTATCATCATTTGTTGAATTAGTTTCATTTAATTCACTTGGTAATTCGTCAGCATTTTCCTGAATTGACTGTTCAGTATCAACACTTTCAACTGTTTCGTCAGCAGGGGAGACTTCAGGTTGTTCTTCTGACAATTCTTCTTGCTTTGGCTCTTCAAACTCATCATACTCGTATTCATCAAAAACATTTCCGTCAAACTCAGTGTTTTCGGGAATTGCACTTACAGCAGTCCGGACAGGAACTGTACCGTCTTTCATAGAAAGCAAGGCGTTTTTGATATTTCCTGCATTTTTCCACCTGTACTTATTATCAGCCTTGCATGCAATCAAAATTACACTCTTTAGCTTGTCGCTGCCGTTTGTCGGTGTAGAAACATCATCGCCTGACATTCTTCTTTCAATAGCGGCTTTTTTGTCATTGCTTTCATTTTCAAAAGGAAGTTTATTCCCATTGCTCATATAATACATAATAAGACCAAGGGAATATATATCTGTTGTAAAGTCAGCTTCTTCCTTTTTATAAATTTCAGGAGCTACAAAAGAGAAATCGCTGATTTTGCTTTCAAAATCTGAAAAACCGCCAACTTTGTATGTTCCGTCAGCAGTAACATAAATATTATCAGGGGTAAGATTACCATGGAATATGTTTTTTGCTTCAAGTGTTTCCAAAGCAGAGCTCATTTGAATTCCAAAGTCAACAATCTCTTCTTCTGAAAATTGCTTTGTTTCAAGAATTTGAGCAAGAGTAGGAAGCTCCTCAGTGATAATATATAAGTCTATTTTCTCTTTAGTTGGTTTGTTGATTACCACAATATCAATATAATTAAAACTATTGCCACTGCGTGAAACCGTCTGTAAAAAAGCAGCTTCATCTTCGATGAAGTCAATATGTTCGCTGTCATAATCATCATCTTTAACAGAGATGTTCAGCAGAATTGCATTAATTGTTGAGCCGTCATAATCTTTTTTACTTACTTTATAAATTCCGCCGCCGTTACCTTCGCTTAGAGCAGAATTGATTTTCCATGATTTGAGTTCGTCGGGTAGTTTTATAAACTTAGCCATTTTTACACTCCTTAATTCTGTATATATCATAAGTTATTGTTTTCTAAATATAACTAAGTTTATTTTACCATATTTTTTTATGTATTTCCATAGATTTTCTTAATTTTCTAAAAAATAATTCTGTATCAGCAAAATAATCCAAAGATAATCATTTAATGTGTATTTTTTCTTTTTTATTTACACCTATTATTCCTCCGATTCCGCCTAAAACTACAGTTACTGCAAGTCTTATAAAGGTTAAATATGTTATTGTATCACTGCTTTTGCACAGACCGATTATTGTTATAAGCAAAAATACCGCAAATCCTGTAATTACTCCTGTTATAAGTCCGGCTGATTTTGTAATTCTGGAGGACACAATTCCTCCTAAAAGTGTGCCTGCACCAAGAGTTGAAACCGTGATTATGTTCGTCAATTCACTTGGCAGTAATCCGTTTGTCAAAATAAACATTGATACGCCGCACATAAGTATTATTGAAATAAGCAGAGAAGTGAGTACTCCAAACAGAACAGCTTTAGCTGTCAATTTTTTATTAAGCATAAAAAATACCTCCGAATATAACTTTATAAATTATATTCAGAGGTTAATTTATTAATACTTATACTTTGTATCAAAAAATAAATATTAGGATTATTTATCTGTCTTTGGCTCTACATCATCTTTCTTTTTGCGGCCAAAGAAACTTTTTTTCTCTGCCTGCTCAGCAGTAGTAGGTGCTTCCTTTACAGTGTCAACAGTTGATATGCACCATTTTTTGAACTTCATTTTTACTCTGTCAGAGCCGGTTTCGATGATAATTGCATCCTCTTCATCTTTAATTGCAACAACTCTGCCCATAATACCACCGATTGTTGTAATTTCATCACCGATTTCGAGGGAATTACGCATTTCTGCTTCTTCTTTTTTCTTTTTTGAGTTTGGTCTGATTAAGAAAAAGTAAAGAGCGCCAAAAAGCAGTACATAAATTGCAATAAATCCAATAGTGCCCATTGAGCCGCTTGGGTTACCGTCTGCAAAGTTAGGTAAATTATTAATCATTTTAATCATTCCTTTCATATAATACTTATTGATTATAACAGTTTTGGTAAATTCTTGCAAGAGATATAAACAAAAATTTCATTAAATTCTTACTCCGAGAATATTTTTGTATTTGTTGTAAAAATCTGTATATGTTCCGTTATCAAGCTCTTTTCTAATTACTTCCATAAGATTATTGTAAAAATAAAGATTGTGGATAACTGAAAGTCGCATACCAAGCATTTCACCGCTTTTCAGCAAATGTCTTATGTATGCACGAGAAAAGTTTTGGCACACAGGGCAGTCGCAATGCTCATCAATAGGACTTTCGTCAACCTCATACTTTGCATTATTAATATTGCGGACACCATCCCAGGTGAACAGCTGACCGTGTCTTGCATTTCGGCTTGGCATAACGCAGTCAAACAAATCAACTCCCCGATATACAGCCTCAAGAATATTGACAGGTGTGCCGACTCCCATAAGGTAACGGATTTTGTTACTTGGTGCAAACGGTTCAACTGCTTCGATAATCTCATACATTTTTTCAGCAGGTTCACCGACTGCAAGACCGCCTATGGCATATCCGTCCAGATTAAGCTCAGCAATTTCCTTCATATGATCAACACGAAGATCATTATATACGCCGCCTTGGTTAATTCCGAATAGCATTTGCTGTTTGTTTATTGTATCTTCAAGACTGTTAAGTCTTTTCATTTCTTCAATACATCTTTTTAACCATCTTGTAGTTCTGTGAACACTCTCTTTTGTGTAGTCATATGGCGAAGGGTTTTCGACACATTCATCAAAAGCCATAGCAATGGTTGAGCCGAGATTTGACTGTATCTGCATACTTTCTTCGGGTCCCATAAAAATTTTTCTGCCGTCAATATGGGAGTTAAAATAAACACCCTCTTCTTTAATATTCCTCAATTTGGCAAGTGAAAAAACCTGAAAACCACCGCTGTCAGTAAGTATCGGACCGTTCCACCTTGTGAATTTATGAAGACCGCCCATTTGCTTTATCTTTGTATCACCCGGACGCAGATGCAGATGATAGGTGTTGCAAAGCTGTACCTGACACTTGATATTTTTTAAATCAAGTGCAGATACGGCACCTTTGATTGCTCCGCAGGTTGCAACATTCATAAATGCGGGAGTCTGTACAGTTCCGTGAGGTGTAACAAGCTCACCTCGTCTTGCGTTATTCTCTTTTTTTATAACCTTAAACATATTTCCTCCTATGATATGAACATAGCGTCACCAAACGAGAAAAATCTGTATTTCTCTTCAACCGCTGTATTATAGGCATTCATAACATTGTCAAAGCCTGCAAAGGAAGACACAAGCATAATAAGCGTGCTTTCAGGCAGATGAAAGTTTGTAATCAGGCCGTCAAGCACCTTAAACTCATAACCCGGATATATGAAAATATCTGTAAATCCGTCACAGGCAATAACTTTACCGTATTCTGTAGCAACGCTTTCCAGCGTTCGGCAGGAGGTTGTTCCAACAGCAATAACTCGTCCGCCGTTTTCTTTTGTTTGTTCAATAAGTCTGGCAGTTTCCGCAGGTACTTCGTAATGCTCACTGTGCATTTTATGGTTTGTTACATCATCAACTTTAACAGGTCTGAATGTACCGAGTCCCACATGAAGTGTAACATAAGCTATGTTTACACCTTTTTCTCTGATTCTGTCCATAAGCTCGTTTGTGAAATGCAGTCCGGCAGTAGGAGCAGCGGCAGAACCTAATTCGTGACTGTAAACAGTCTGATATCTTTCTTTATCTTCAAGCTCAGCTGTAATATAAGGGGGAAGAGGCATTTGACCGATTTTGTCAAGTGTAGCAAAGAAATTTTCATCACACTCAAAGTCAACCACTCTGTTACCGTCATCCTTAACATCAGTAACAGTTGCCTTTAAAAGTCCGTCTCCAAATGTGAATTTTGCACCAATCTTTGCTTTTTTTCCGGGTTTGCATAAAGTTTCCCATTTGTTTCCGCTAATCTGGTTTAGCAATAAAAATTCAACTCTTGCACCGGTATTTTCTTTAATACCGAAAATCCTTGCCGGCAAAACCCTTGAATCGTTTACAACGAGCAAGTCGCCTTCATTTAAATAATCAACAATGTCATAAAAATGCTTGTGATCAATTTCACCGTTTTCTCTGCCAAGAACAAGAAGGCGGGAGCTATCACGAGGCTCAACAGGTGTTTGTGCAATCAGTTCCTTTGGTAAATCGTAATAAAAATCACTTGTTTTCATTTTATCCTCTCAAAATATAAAATTATTTAACCACAAATATGTAAAATAATTGACAATATAAATGATAAATGGTATATTATAAAATAATATGAGTAGTATGCATATTCAACATAGTTAAGCGAATTTTCGCAACACACTACACTATAATATAATATTTAGTAGAATAAGGCAACTGCTTTTTGAAAATTTGTTTAATTCGGGGGAATTATTATGAAAAAGTATAAAGTAGGTATTATCGGTGCAACAGGTATGGTTGGTCAGCGTTTTGCTATTCTTCTTGAAAACCATCCTTGGTTTGATGTTGTTGCTCTCGCTGCAAGTTCAAGAACTGCCGGCAAAAAATACGGAGAAGCTGTAGAAGGCAGATGGCATATGACAGTTGAGCTTCCTGAAAAGTATAAGGATATGGTAATCCTTAATGCTGAAAATGTTGAAGAGGTTGCATCACAGGTTGATTTTTGCTTCTGTGCAGTAAATATGAAGAAAGACGAAATCAAGGCACTTGAAGAAAAATATGCTAAGGCTGAGTGTCCAATCGTTTCGAATAACTCTGCACACCGCTTTACAGATGATGTTCCAATGGTTATTCCTGAGATTAACGCTGATCATATCAAGATTATTGAATCACAAAGAAAGAGACTTGGTACAAAGCGTGGATTTGTTGCTGTAAAATCAAACTGCTCACTTCAGAGCTATGTTCCGGCAATTCATCCGCTTAAAGAAATGGGCGTTGATAAGGTGCTTGCTTGCACATATCAGGCTATTTCAGGCGCAGGCAAAACTTTTGAAACTTGGCCTGAGATGATAGATAATGTAATTCCTTACATCGGTGGTGAGGAAGAAAAGTCAGAGCAGGAACCTCTTAAAATTTGGGGTCAGATTGAAGACGGTAAAATTGTTAAAACTGATGATGTTTCTATTACATCACAGTGCATTCGTGTTCCTGTTTCCGACGGTCACTCAGCTGCTGTATTTATGTCATTTAAAGACGGTGTGAAGAAACCTACAGTTGAAGAGATTATTGATATTTGGAATAATTACAGCGGCAGAGCTCAGGAGCTTGAGCTTCCGAGTGCACCAAAGCATTTCTTACATTATTTCACAGAGCCTGACCGTCCTCAGATTAAATCAGAAAGAAATCTTGAGAATGGTATGGCTGTGTCTGTCGGCAGATTAAGAGAAGACACACAGTATGATTATAAGTTTGTTTGTATGTCACATAACACACTCAGAGGTGCAGCAGGCGGTGCAGTTCTTCTTGCAGAGCTTCTCTGTGCTGAGGGTTATATGGACTAATTTGGAGGTAAATTATGGCTAACCACATTTTTACAGGTTCCGGTGTTGCAATAGTAACACCAATGAATTCAGACGGAAGTGTAAACTATGATGCTTTTGAAAAGCTTCTTGAGTTTCATGTAGAAAACGGCACAGACGCTATTATCGCTTGTGGTACAACAGGCGAGTCTGCTACTCTTTCGGAAAAGGAGCATTGCGAGGTACTTTCTTTCGTAGCTGAAAAAATTAACGGCAGAATTCCTGTAGTTGCAGGCACAGGCAGCAACGATACTTCAACTGCCGTAATGCTTTCAAAATCAGCAGAAAAAACAGGTGCAGACGCACTTCTTTGTGTAACTCCATATTATAATAAAACTTCACAGGCAGGTCTTATCAAGCATTACAATATGATTGCCGATTCTGTTGATCTTCCTATTATTGTATATAATGTTCCTTCAAGAACAGGCTGTAATATTCAGCCAAAGACATATCAGGAGATTTGCAAGCATCCTAATATTGTAGCTACAAAAGAGGCAAGCGGTAACATCTCTCAGGTTGCACTAATTCGTTCACTTTGTGGTGATAACCTTGATATTTACTCAGGTAATGATGATCAGACAGTTCCTTTTATGTCACTTGGCGCACTTGGTGTAATTTCTGTATTTGCAAATATTTGTCCTGCTGAAATGCACCAAATTTGTCAGTATTGTCTTGATAACGATTTTGCAAAGGCTCAGGAGCTTAATTTCCGTTATCTTGAGCTTATGAATATTATGTTCAGCGATGTAAATCCAATTCCAATCAAGACTGCAATGAATCTTTACGGTTTTGATGCAGGTGAGTGCAGAATGCCGCTTGTTCCGATGAGTTCTTCAGGCTATCACGACCTCAAGGATTGTCTTGCCAAGTATGACCTTTTGGATAAATATTCAAAGTAATTCATAAAGGTATATAAAGGGGAATTTTAATATGGTAAGAATTGCAATAGTTGGTTGCAACGGTAAAATGGGATATTTTGTTGCTGACGCTGTTTCACAGCGTGACGACTGCGTAACCGCTTTTGGCGTGGATGCTTTTGGTGACAGCAAGTTTAACTTTGATTTGTATAAAAGCTTTAAGGAAGTTAAGGATATTCCGGATGTTATTATAGATTTTTCAAATCCCATTGTTCTTGACGATATGCTTGAATTTGCCGTTGCAAATTCAGTACCATGTGTTATTTGTACAACAGGTTATTCACCTGAGCAGATTGAAATGATTAAGGCAGCGTCAGAGAAAATCGCAATTTTTTATTCAGGCAATATGTCACTCGGCATAAACCTTTTGATTGAGCTTGTTAAAAAAGCAACAATGGTGCTTGGCAAGGAATTTGATATTGAAATTATTGAAAAGCATCACAATTTAAAGCTTGACGCTCCAAGCGGAACTGCTCTTATGATTGCTGACAGCATCTCAGATACTCTTGACAAAGAACCGCAATATGTATATGATCGTCATTCATATCGTAAAAAGCGTTCAAAGAATGAAATCGGTATTCATGCTGTAAGAGGCGGTACAATCGTTGGCGAGCACGAGGTTATATTTGCTGGTCGTGACGAGGTTGTTACTGTATCACATCAGGCACAGTCAAAAGAGGTTTTTGCTGTTGGTGCTGTTAATGCGGCTGTTTATCTTGCAAATCAAGGTGCAGGTATGTATGATATGAGCGATTTGCTTTCAGCAAAACTTGGATAATTATTTATATTTTTAGGCACAGCTTTGGCTGTGCCTATTTTTTTATAACACTCCATAAGTTGGGTAAAATATGTAACCTTTAAGACACAAAGATTTACTTCTGTGTAATGGTAACAATTAATAATTTATAAGGGTAGGTCAGGTTACCACTTAAATTTTGCTTAATATTAATTTAGTGCTAGTACATTGCAGTCGGGCATTAAAGATTTTGTTACAAATATATTCTATCTGCTCGGATTAGTGCAGCCTACTGATTGCTTTTTTGTGACTGTATTTTCCTTTTGTCATATTATGTAATGTAGTCTAATACGAATAATAATACAAATGATTTTTAACAATAAGGTGAATAACATGAAAAATAATTTAATAATGTTTAATTCAGTTACTTTTGCAATCAGAAGCAGAGATTTACTCAAGAGAAATAGAATTGATGCAAGGCTTGTGAGAACTCCTTCTCACCTGAGAAACCGTTCCTGTGGTTACAGCTTGCTTATAACAAAAAATTTTGACGAAGCAAAGTCGCTGATTCTGAATAATGGGATAAGAATACAAGGTGTTGCAGCCGTTGATTTTAAATGATATATTTTGACAATGGTGCAACAACTTTTCCAAAACCAAAGGGTGTTGCGGTTGCGGTCAATAATGTTTTGCAAAAATACGGTGCTAATCCAGGCAGAAGCGGGCATAATTTGTCGCTTAAATCGGCTGAAATAATGTATGAATGCCGTAAAAATTTGGCAGATTTTTTTAAGGTATCATCACCTGAAAATGTGATATTTACAAGTAATTGTACTTCTGCACTTAATACTGTAATAAAAGGCGTACTAAAACCTGGCGACCACGCCGTTATTTCATCACTGGAGCATAATGCTGTTGTTCGTCCTTTGGAAGAGTTAAAGAATAATGGAGTAAAATATACCGTTGCAGAATATGTTCCGTATGATGATGAGGCTACAATTAATAATTTCAGAAATGCAATGAACGAGCGTACTCGGCTTGTTGTTTGCACGCACGCTTCAAATGTGTTTGGATTTAAACTCCCTGTAGAAAGAATAGGTGCATTGTGTAGACTTCACGGAGTGTTGTTTTGTGTTGATGCAGCACAAACAGCAGGCGTTACAGAGCTTCCGCTTGATGATACAAGCATAGATTATCTTTGTATGTCAGGTCACAAAGGGTTGTATGGACCTATGGGAACAGGTGCTCTGATTATAAATTCTGATGTTCTTCCAAAAAGTCTTATTCAGGGCGGTACTGGAAGTATGTCGTATCAAAAATCTCAGCCTGAAGTTTTGCCTGATATGTATGAAAGCGGAACACCTAATTTACCGGGTATTGCAGGACTTAATGAAGGTATTAAGTTCATTAATCGTTGTGGCATAAAAAATATTGAGCGTCATGAAATGAGACTTGCTCAAATGTTATATGATAATCTAAATGCAATGAACAATATAGAGTTATACACTCAAAGACCAAACTCAAAAACAAGCGTGCCTGTAATTTCATTTAATATAAAAGATGAGGACAGCGAAGATGTTGCAGCTGAGCTTAACAGATTTGGAATTGCAGTTCGAGCAGGACTTCACTGTGCACCGCTCGCACATGAGTCATTCGGTACTATTGACAGAGGAACAGTTAGAGCGGTAATGTCAGCATTTAATAATGATTCAAATGTTAGAATGTTTGTATATACCTTAAATAGAATGATAAGCTCCAAAAAAAGAAATCAAAAAGGTTGAAATTAGTAAAGCATATGTGTTAGAATATATTTATATAAATATGATGTTAAAAGGAGGGACAGATAAATGGAATTTTTCAATGACATTTTGTCAATACTGAAAACAATTCAGTTTCGTGACATAGTTGATATTATGGCGATTTCATTGATAATTTTTGGTCTTGTTCGGCTTGTGCGTGAAACCAGAGCAGCACAGCTTTTGAAAGGCGTAATTGTTCTTGTAATCATTTATCTGCTGTCATCATTATTTGGATTAGTGATGTTGTCATCCCTTCTCAGGATGGTTTTTGAATCTGTAATCGTGATTATGGTAATAATTTTTCAGCCTGAAATACGTAAGGCTCTTGAACAAATGGGAAGAAACCATAATTATACGAAAATTTTTAAGTTTCTGACAAAGCGAGGCAGAAGCGTGGAATGGGAAAAAAGCGTAAAAAAATCCATTGTTGATGCAGCTGATACTGCTGTTCTGTTCTCTCGTTCAAAAACAGGTGCTTTGCTTGTGTTTGAACGCGAAACAAAACTCTCTGATATTGCTTCTACAGGTACTATTGTAGATGCCGAAACATCGGTTGCACTTTTTGGCAATATTTTCTTTAATAAAGCACCTTTGCATGATGGTGCAAGCATCATTCGAGATGGCAAGCTATACGCTGCCGGATGTATTTTGCCACTTACCGATAATAAAAATGTGGATCCTAATCTTGGCACCCGTCACCGTGCAGCCTTGGGAATGAGTGAGCAGAGTGACGCTATTATTCTTGTTGTCAGCGAGGAAACCGGTTTTATTTCTCTTGCTATTAACGGTACGCTTTTGCGTGATTTTAATAGGGAGGATCTTATTCTAAAACTCGAAAAATTTTTGATTGATGACTATGTTAATGAAGCAGAAATTGAAAAGGCTGAAAAAATTGAAAAACACGAACTTCCGTTTGTAAGGTCATCAAAACGCAAGGAGAGTGAAGATGATGAGTAAGAACAAGTTTTCTCTTAATTCTCTTTTGCAAAACAATAAAATTGTCTTAATTGTAGCATTACTTGTTTCAGTTTCAATATGGGTTTATATGAGTATGGGCACATCCAATGATACAACTGTTACTGTTGCCAATATTCCTATTCAGATTGAATTGCCGGCCGATGCCACTGATAATGGTTTGCAATTATTCTCAGGTGGTGAGCAAACTGCTTCTGTTACTGTTACGGGCAACAGAGCGGCTATTGGATCAATTTCCGCATCTGATATTATTGTATCTGCCTCTGCTTCAGGAATTGATACCTCTGGTGAGTATGAACTCAGTGTTCTTGCTGCAAAGTCTAATCCTTCCGCATCCTTTACAATTCAGCAAAATGTAACTCCTTCCACTGTAAAGGTTTATGTTGATTATCTTCGTGAATCTACATTCAATATTCAGGACAGTGTTGTTTATAAGGTTCACGACGGCTATTATGCTTCAACCTCGTTATCAAATGATTCGGTAATGATTTCAGGACCGCAGTCAAAAATTACGCAGATTGCAAAGGTGTCTGCTGTTACTGAAATTAACGGCATAATCAATAAATCAACAGAAACATCTTGTGAACTCAGATTGTATGATGAGAATAATAAGGAAATTTCTACTGATTTGTTGACAATGACGCTTACAACTGTTGATGCTACCATTTCGGTTTTACCTGAAAAAACTGTTGATGTTGTTCCATCGTTTATAAATAAGCCTGAGGGTCTTGAAATTACTGATGATATGATAAAGATTGAGCCGTCAAATATTACTCTTGCTGCAACAAAGGATGTTCTTGATAAAACAGACGCTGTAACTCTTGAATCAATAGACTTTACTACACTAAAAAATAGTGTTGTTTCATTTGATGATATTGGAATTAATATTCCTGCCGATAGCAAAAATATCAGTAATACATCGATTGCAAAATTTTCTCTTGATTTAAGTAAATTTGCAAGCAAGGAATTTACTGTTGATAACTTCAAAACAGAAGGACTTTCTTCGGGATATAAAGCAAATGTTACTCAAAACAGTCTGTCTGTTACGATTATAGGTCCAAAGAGTCAGATTGATAATTTGTCTGCCGGTGACATTACTGCTGTCATTGATACCAAGGATTCCCAAGGTACAACAGGTTCTGTACAAATGCCTGTTACAATCAAAATCAGCGGAGCAAGCAGTTGCTGGGCTTATGGCTCCTATAAGGCTAATCTTACAATTTCACAAGGATAAAAAATCAGACAGCCGTTAGGCTGTCTGATTTTTGCTTTATAGAAAAATGCTCGAAAACATTCTGACTCAAAAAAGAGTTTTATATGGTGCTGTCTGACCGAATAGGTGCAGTCCAATGGATGCTTATATTTTAAATCTGCTTCTGCTTTCTCGTCTGACAACAGCTGTGTTCATATCGCCTATATTATGTGTGCACACACTCTGAACAAGTCCAAGACAGACTATAGTTGCAAGTGCAGATGTACCTCCGGCACTAAAAAGAGGGAGTGTAATACCTATAACCGGAAAAAAACCAAGTACCATTCCAAAATTAATAATACTCTGAGAGGCAATAATTGCAAAAACTCCACTGCATAGTAACTTTCCACTTGTATCATTTGCTTTTTTTGCATTAATCAGTATTTTTATAATTATAAAAAGTAATATCATCATCAAAGCAATACAGCCTATAAAACCAAGCTCTTCGCCTGCAACTGTAAATATAAAATCGTTTTCCTGTTCGGGAACAATTCCGTGTTCTACTCTTTGACCGCTTAAAAATCCTTTTCCGAACAAGCCGCCGCTTGAAATAGAAACCTTGCCTTGATATTGTTGCCATCCGTATGTTGTCATTGCATTTCCGTCAATATCAAACAGAGCTAAAATTCTGTTTCGCTGATCATCGTTCATAAACAAGTTCCAGATTAATGGAACGGATACCAACACCACGCACCCCAAAATTGCAAAATATCTTAGCTGTACACCTGCAATAAATGACATAAACAGAAATATGAGAGCAAATATAAGTACGGCTCCGTCATCTCCTTGCAAGTGTATTATGAGCATTGGTATCAATGCGTGCATAGCAAGAGTTATAACACCGACAAAGCTTTTTATCATATCCTTTTGTTCAAGATAAGTTAGATGCTTAGTAAATGTTATAATAAAACAGATTTTAATAAATTCTGACGGCTGTATTGTTAAACTGCCGACCTGAATCCATGCTGTGTCATCTGTTCCTTCAACTTGAATACCAAATACAAATACGAGTCCTGCAAGTATAAAAGCAATAATTGCTGCAAAATACCATTTTTTAATAATATAGTTATAATCAGCCACCGATATTACAAGAGCAGAGATAAGTCCGATAGCAATAGCAATCATTTGTGTTCGCAGAAAGTTATATTCTCCTGAACGCTGCATACTTGAAATTAATAGTAAACTATACACTATGGCAACCACCGAGAGTAACCATAAAGCTATATCGCATTTTTTTAAGTAATCGGAAATTGAATGAGTAAATTTCGACATTTTAACTCCTCTTAGATTTTGATTATATTTATTATAAGACGCTTACTTAGCAATTTAAATAAAATAATATTTTTTTGAATTGTAGATATTCATTTAGTAAATATTATATTAAAATATGGTAGTAATATCAAGTATATTTTCAAATTGGAATAATAGTAATCTTATATTTTGATATAATAAATTAATTAATATGATAATGTGGAGGTGCTTTCAATATGTTAACTGATATTGAAATTGCTCAGCAGGCAAAACTTTTACCTATCAAGGATGTTGCGGCTCAAATTGGTATTTCAGAGGATGAACTTGAATTTTACGGAAAGTACAAGGCAAAGCTGTCTGACGAACTTGCAAACAGAGTTAGCTCTAATCCGGACGGAAAGCTTATTTTAGTTACTGCAATTAATCCTACACCTGCCGGTGAGGGTAAAACTACAACAGCAGTTGGTCTTGGACAGGCGATGGCAAAAATTAATAAAAAGGCAATCATTGCACTCAGAGAACCATCCTTAGGTCCTGTTTTTGGTATTAAGGGCGGTGCTGCCGGCGGCGGATATGCTCAGGTTCTTCCTATGGAGGACATAAATTTGCATTTTACAGGTGATATGCACGCAATTACTGCTGCAAACAACCTTTGCTGTGCTATGCTCGATAACCACATTCAGCAGGGCAATGAGCTTCAGATTGACCCTCGTCGTGTTTTATTTAAGCGTTGTCTTGATATGAATGACAGAGCATTAAGAAATATTGTTATCGGTCTTGGCGGTAAGGTTAATGGTATTCCAAGAGAAGATCATTTTATTATAACTGTTGCATCAGAAGTTATGGCTATTCTTTGCCTTGCAAACGATATTTCCGACCTCAAAGAGCGTCTCGGAAACATTCTTATTGCATATTCATATTCTGGTCAGCCGATTTATGCTAAGGACATAAAGGCTAACGGCGCAATGACTGCACTTTTAAAGGATGCAATCAAACCAAACCTTGTGCAAACCCTTGAAGGAACACCTGCAATTATGCACGGCGGACCTTTTGCAAACATTGCTCACGGCTGTAACAGCGTGCGTGCTACAAAGCTTGCTTTAAAGCTTGCAGATTACTGCATTACAGAGGCTGGATTCGGTTCTGATCTTGGTGCTGAGAAATTCCTTGATATCAAGTGCAGATACGCCGGACTTAAGCCGAATGCTATCGTAATTGTTGCTACAACTCGTGCTTTGAAATATAATGGAGGTGTACCAAAGGCAGAGGTTTCTAATGAAAACCTTGATGCCCTTAAAAAAGGTATTGTAAACCTTGGTGTACATATTGAAAATATGCGTAAGTACAATGTTCCTGTAATTGTTGCGATCAATCAGTTTGGCACTGATACAGAAGCAGAACTTAACTTTATTGAAGAGTATTGTCGCCAAAACGGAGCTGACTTTGCTTTGTCAAATGTATTTGGCAAAGGCGGCGACGGCGGTGTTGAGCTTGCAAACAAGGTTGTTGAGGCATGCGAAAAGGAATCAGATTTTACTTCGCTTTATGATATTAACCTTACAATCAAAGAAAAAATAGATGCTATTGCAAAGAATATTTACGGTGCCTCAAAAGTAAACTATACAACTGCTGCTGAAAAGGCACTTTCAGAAATTGTTGCACTTGGCGGAGACAAGCTTCCTGTTTGTGTTGCTAAGACACAGTATTCACTTTCCGACAATCCTGCTCTTCTCGGTGCGCCAAAGGATTTTGAAATAACTGTAAGAAATTTGTCACTTTCTAATGGTGCAGGTTTTGTTGTTGTTTACACAGGCGATATTATGACTATGCCGGGACTTCCTAAAGTTCCTGCTGCCCATAGCATTGATGTGAATGACGACGGAACAATTTTAGGTCTTTACTAATATGATTAAAATTATTTCTCATAGTGTGGAGGAAACCGAAAAAATCGGAATTGATATTGCTCAAAAGTTGAACGGAACAGAGGTTATCGCGCTGTTTGGCGGTTTGGGAATGGGAAAAACGGCTTTTACTCGTGGATTGTCACGAGGTTTGGGCGTTTCTGACGGCGTTTCAAGTCCGACCTTTGCACTTGTTAATGAATATTCGGGAAAATATAATATATATCATTTTGATATGTATAGGGTAACCTCCTGGGATGATCTCTATTCAACAGGTTTTTTTGATTACATTGACACAGGTGTTCTCGTAATTGAGTGGAGTGAGAATATTGAGGGGGCTTTGCCTGACAATGCAATCAGAATCAAAATTGCAAATGGTGATTCTGATGACGGAAGAGTTTTTGAAATTGAGGGAGTTGAACTATATTGAAAATTCTTGCTATTGATACTTCGGCAACAGCTGGATCGGTTGCAGTTGCCGACGAGGATAAAATTATTGGTGAGTTTTTTATAAATACATCCCTCACTCACAGTCAGACACTCATTCCAATGGTTGAACAGCTCTTGAAGAATGTTTCTTTATCGGTAAAGGATTTAGATGCTGTTGCAGTAAATGCAGGACCTGGCTCGTTTACAGGCGTTAGAATCGGCGTGGCTGCGGCAAAGGGCATTGCTTTTGCCGATGAATTACCGTGCATCTCTGTTTCGACACTCCATAGCATGGCATACAATATGCTTGAAAACGATTGTATTGTTTGTGCAGTAATGGATGCACGATGTCAGCAGGTTTATAATGCATTGTTTAAAATAAACAACAAAAATGTTGAGCGTCTGACAGATGACAGAGCATTATCGCTTGATGATTTAAAGCGAGAGCTTGAGCAAATTAAAGAAAAGGTAGTTCTTGTTGGCGACGGAACATCAATAACGGAAAAATACCTTGACGGTGCGCTTTCAAATGTTATTTCGGCACCGATTAATAAAAGAATACAAAACGCATCTTCAACGGCTATTTTGGCGTGTGAGATGTTCAAAAAGGGCAAAACTATGAGTACGGATGAGCTTATGCCTGTGTATCTCAGATTGCCTCAGGCACAAAGAGAACTAAATAAAAAGCAACTGTCGAGCTGCACCTAACCAAGCAGACAGAATTATATTATAGTGTTTTTTGTGCTCGACTGTTTCGTGCAATTTTCTATGAAGTAAAAAAACGTATCCTTAAGTTGTGGATTGTTACTGTAGCACAGAAGTAAATCTTCGGGTCATAAAGGTTGCATATTTCAACTAACTTAGGGAGCGTTATAAAAATATTGGGGGTTAAATAATGATAGCACTTGGTTGTGATCACGGCGGATATAATCTTATCTGCGCAATTAAGAAGTATCTTGATGAAAAGGAAATAGAGTACAAGGATTTTGGTACAAATGGCACCGAAAGCGTAGATTATCCTGTTTACGGTTATAAGGTAGCAACAGCAGTTTCAAGTGGCGAATGTGAACTTGGTATTCTTTGTTGCGGTACAGGTATCGGAATTTCTATGGCTGCTAATAAGGTAAAGGGAATAAGAGCTGCTGTTGTCAGCAATGAGTTTTGTGCTGAAATGACTCGCAGACATAATCACTCAAATATTCTTTGTATGGGCGGCAGAGTGACTTCTGAAGAAGAGGCCGTAAAATATACAGATATTTTCCTTAATACTCCTGAAGAGGGCGATAGGCACGAAAAGCGTATTGCTATGATTTCTGAAATTGAAAATGGTACATTTTCGATTTAACGATTTAATATAATTTAAAAAATTTGCACCTGCATATTGAAGGTGTAAAATGAAAGTAGACACGAAAAAAGTGTCTGCTTTCTTTTTTATGC
>JAFLSM010000022.1 GCA_022510955.1 Ruminococcus sp.
TGGCAGGGGCAGAAGGACTTGAACCCTCGGCACGCGGTTTTGGAGACCGCTGCTCTACCAACTGAGCTATACCCCTATATTTTAATTTTATGCAATGGAATCATATATCTTCTCAACGCAAGTGTAATTATACCAATAAAAAACTATTTTGTCAATAGCTAACTTCAAACAATTCTTAATTTTGTGTTTTGCAGAAAAAATTTGATGATAAATTCACGGTAAATAGCAACAGTATTATTAAGTGAAAACAAACTTCTTCGTCATTTAGATTGCATTTTATTACTGAATCATATTTTTATGTTTATCGAATATTTATATGTTATTATATTTTTTGTTAGCTATGATTTAGTAATTCTTAAATCTTCAAATTACATATATATACTTCATTTTGTCTTTGGGTGTGCTTGTTCATTCGATTATATCATTCACTGTAATCAAAAATTTTACAAAAAAATATGGATAACAATATAAGACTGCAATACAGCAAAAAGCTATATTACAGTCTTTTTATTATATGCAATCTATGAATATTCTTTTACAGAATAATACAAATCAAACCATTGCAACCGTCGTTGATAATTTTTTCGATTGTCTCCCCTATTTTGCGTCTTGCATCAGAGGGCATTCGATAAAGCTTGTTATGCAATCCTTCATTTACAAGCTCGTGCACCGACTTGCCGAAAATGTTGCTCTCCCAAATTTTTTCCGGGCTTTCCTCGAACTCCTTGAGCAGATATGACACAAGCTCCTCCGATTGTTGTTCCGAACCTACGATTGGTGTGACCTCAGTCTTGGTTTCTACACGCATCATATGAATTGACGGAGCACTTGCCTTTAGTCTTATACCGTACTTGCCGCTCTGCTTGATAATCTCAGGCTCCTCAAGCGACAATTCATCAATAGTCGGCATAACAATGCCATAGCCTGTGTCCTTAACCTGTTCATATGCCTGTGCAATCTTGTCAAATTGCTTTTGCTTTTGAGAAAGCTGTTCAATACACTCAAGCAAAGCACATTCATCAGCTATTTCGAGGTCTGTCTGCTCCGAAAGCACCTTATAGAACAACTCGCTTCCGATTCCGACAGATACTGTCGCAAAGCCTCTGCCAAGGTCAATGGACGAAAGCTGTGTACTGCTAACATATTCACAGTTTGCAACCTCTTGCAACATTTGCTGAATTTCTCTGATTTTTTCAACCTTTTGTGCACTGTTTCTGATTGAATCAAATACAACGGATTTCAGCCAATGATCCTTTTCAAGCCGAACTACCCACTTTGGAATATCAACTTTAATCTCGCGAACAGGAAATTCAAACAACAGCTGAGCAAGGATTCGCTTAATCTCAGTTTCACTTAGCTCCATACAGCTGACAGGCAGTACAGGCACCTGATATTCTCCTGACATTTGAGATGCAAGCATTTGCGTTCTTTGTGATTCAGGCTCAATGGAGTTTAAAAGCACAATAAACGGCTTGTTAATTGACTTAAGCTCGTCAATAACTCTCTTTTCGCTTTCGATATAATCATCACGGGGAATGTCACTGATTGTACCATCGGTTGTAATTACCAATCCAATAGTCGAATGGTCGGTAATAACCTTTTTTGTTCCGATTTCGGCAGCATCATCAAATGGAATTTCCTGATCTGACCACGGAGTTTTCACCATTCTCGGCATATCATCTTCGTTATATCCGATTGCACTGTCAACAATATATCCTACGCAGTCAATCATTCGCACATTGAGCATTGTGTTGTTGCCAAGGTTTATCTCAACAGATTCCTCGGGAATAAACTTAGGCTCGGTTGTCATAATTGTTCTGCCTGCTGAAGATTGAGGAAGCTCATCAACAGTTCGTCTGTAAATATTCTCATCTCTGATATTAGGCAGAACAAGTGAATCCATAAATCGTTTAATAAATGTTGACTTTCCTGTTCGTACAGGTCCGACAACACCAATATACACATCTCCGTCGGTTCGTCTGGAAATATCCTGGTACACATTTCTTTCTTCCATTTTTATACCTCCCTCATATTTTCGGAATAAGCAACATTTGCGGGGTGTCAAGACATTCGCAGTCGGTTGAATTTTCATTCATCAGCATATCAAGCCTTGTATTGTGTGATTTTGCAATTTCCCATAATTTTTCACCCTTGTCTGCAAAATAAAGAGTAAGTGCACAACCGTCTGATTTAATCGGTCTGTCCTCAAAAATCTCTGTTTCACATACGGCAGTAACGCTGTTTTTGCACACAGCACATCCGCCAAATTTAATCTCACAGCGAATTTCAACTGTGTTGTCGTCAGCAAGACGATAACTAATGCTTGATGCCCTTGCACTTATATTGCTCACATCATTGCAGTCACCAAATGACAGCCCGTGCGAAAATTCGCCTGAACGCTCAATGAACACAGGCATTCCCTCTTCGTCAAGTGCAAGCATACAAATAGCGATTTTTCCGTTAATCTTTAGTTCGTCATTATCAAGTGCTGTTTCAGCTGTAATGTGTTCGGCATAAATATCAAGCACCTTTGAGATTTTTCCGTTATCAACACCAATCTCCATCTTTTGCATATGCGACTCATTAATCGGCATTACCTCTTCGCATATACTCATCTTTTTGAATGTCGGTTCTGATGCAAACTTGACCGAATAGGCATCGGTAATAATTTTTTCCTCGTTTACAACATAGCCCTCCTCTGTCACACACAGCTTAACATCAAGTGCAATAGCAGGTTTATCAGAGAGCATATCATTTTTAAGACGAATATCATAAGACATAACCTCACAGGTTATACAGTTTATTGTATCTTCATCAATGCCTTTGCAGTCAATAATCTGATTAAAGGGCAGAATATAATCAATTTTGCCTGTCTCTCCGCTCTGAATATCAGTGAGATATAAAAGTCTGAGGTTGATTTCTCCGTTTAGCATAAGCTTGCCCGTCACAGCCTTAGCATCGGTAATTCCAACACTAACATCAGAGTGCAAAATAGACTCAATGGCTGGCTTGTCGGCAACAGATAATTCCTCGCTCACGCTGAAATTCTCCTGACAAAGCGACTTTAAATCCGCACATTTTGCTGTATAGCTGAGAGTTTCAAGGTCGGGATTGTCATTTGAATAAAGCGTAGTCTGCTCTCCTGAAATAACCTTGGCATACAGTGAAAATGCTCCGTGCATAACGAGCCGTCTTGGACTTAATGCACGGCAGTTTATGTATTCGGACTTTGTTTTTGTAACGATTACAGGAGCATCTCCTGCATCTTTAACCGAAAAGTTCTGCGAAAAATTAACGCTTTGTTCACAGCATCGAATCGTATTGTTGATACTCTCAACATACATTACATTAACAACGCAAAAGCCTTCAATCTGAAGCTGTCCACCTGAAAGACTTTTGCTCTGAATTTTTGGCGTTAGAGTACATTTCAAAATCTTTTCAATATCAGGGCAATAATCCGGCAAGGTAAGATCAACATCCGCAAGCTGTTCGGCAACCGTATCAAGCACAGTAACAGGTGTGCAAAATGAACGTGTTTCCTGATTTAACTCCATATTTTTCTCTCCTTTAAATTTTATGATACTGGCATCTGTCTGCAAACTAAAGCACATAACCCTGCAAACTGTTTGCTCGCAACAGACTTACAATTTGAATATAAAGCAAATTTAACTAAACACCATTTGAAAATAAATAAGATTTACCGTTAAAATTTCATTGGTGTTTAGTATTAGAGCCTCTGCCCTATTTTGCTCTCTATTCACTGTATAGTAAAATATATTTTAAAAGATAAGAAAATATGACTATCAAAGTAATAAAACTTATCCAAGCAGATAGAGGTTATTTTTTATAAGCATTTGGTGCACGATTGTTATGAATAAACAAATTCCTATAACACAAAAAATACCGACAGAAATCTGTCGGTATTTTTATGAAGTAATTATTAATCAGAATTAAAATGAACTTACCAAACCGGTAATATACTTCTGAATAAGTGTTGCATCAATAATTGTAACATAACCGTCGTGATCAACATCAGCTACGACAGTCTGTTCACTTGTTAATGATGAAAGATCTGCAAGGTACTTCTGAATAAGTGTAACATCATCAATACTAATTGTACCATCATCGTTTACATCACCGTAAACAAGGTCGCCGCTGATTGATGTAACTCCACTGAGTGAAGAACCTGTAAAGCCAGATGTTTTTGAAAGGTCAATAATACTGCCATTCTTTACAGCGTTTGTATAATCAAGAACATTATTTTTAAAATATCCTACAGAAAGTGTCTTTACATTTAAATCTACCACAGTGTTTCCTGTTCCGATAACATCAAATGTAAATGTTGCAAAATTCTTTGAGCTTGTAAAGTCATATGGCTCTGATACATTTGAGAATGCACCCATAATTGTTCCTGACTTAACATTTTTAGTAAACTCACCAATATTAGGACAAATATTACTGTTCTTATTAACATCAAACTTTAAAACACTTGGGTCGTATGAAAGTGACCACTGACCGTTAACAATACTCATTGCAGAAGAAAGATCGTAGCTTACTGTAACAGTCTTTGTATCCTTGCTGAATGTAGCTGTCTTTGCAGGGAAAAGATTTGAAGTAGCATTTACAACAAGGTTAGAAGCGGTTGTCGGTTGCTGTGTTGTTGGCTGAGGTGTAGTCGGCTGAGGTGTCGGCTGTGAACCTGTTTTACCAATCTTTGCAAATTCTGATGTAATTACATCAATATCATCCTTTTCATGAGATGTATTATCATTTGCTCCGCCGTACTCTTCCTTTGCGTTATCAAGCATAGTATCATCAAAAGGAACGCAGTCAATAGCTGACTCACCGCGAGTAGCAACAAGCATTGCACCGATGCCGTTATTCTCAATATATGATGCGTCAATGCCAAGAAGTGAAAGCGGAATCTTAATCTCATAGAATGAGTCATACTTTGTATTATGAGTTCCTTGTGATCCCTTAAAAGTCTTGTAGTCAACCCAGTCGGCATTGTTATCATAAACATCGCTTGGATCTTCAGAATAATTAAGACCCATAATTGAACTACACATATTACCTTCTGCCATTTTATATTCAATACCTGAAGACTTAAATAACTTGCAACCTTCTTTATAATTTGTGTTGCCCTGATCATCAACTGCTGTAAACATAGCGGGATCGCCATTGCCTACTTTACCGCTCATATAAAGCAAATGGTCAACATGTGTTTCAAATTTAAGAGTATCCAATTTACTCCAAATAGGACCGCCTTCTGTATTCAAAGCTGACATTGATGTACTTGATGGATCTACGCTTAATGCAAGAATGAGCGGAACGTCAAGAACTCGTCCACCGTCAGACAGAGGACCGTCACCCTCACGAGCCCATGTATCAGTAGTATTTACCATCTGCCATGCAACATAAAGATTGTCGTTATCCCAAGCTGCATAAAGTGCATATGTGTCAAGTACGCAGTTCTCGTGACCACCCTTATAATGGTTAGCTATATCCCATGCAGCGCCCTGTGCAATCAGCATATCTTCAGACCAATCACTGAAACTGCCGTCAATAGTAATTGTCTTTTTCACTCCAACCTGATTATTCGGGTTAGTTGCGTAATAATCGCACAATTTACCTGTTGATGCACTTACTGTCATCGTTGCTGCAACGCTTGTCATAAGCATCATCAAAACAAGGATAATACTTACGAACTTCTTTGTGATTTTCATTGTTAATTTACCTCCTAAATTTAAACCTGCCTTCTGCTAAAATCAAGGCATATCATATAAATTATACCGTTATTTACAAAAAATACAACAAAAAAATAAGATGTGCAATGTTTTTTGTTACAATGCACATCTTACTTAACTAATAATTGTAAATAATAACTAATCGGTTCTAATAAACATAATTGCTAATTTTGTGTTTCTTTTTTTATTCCGTAAATTTTTCTAAGTATTGCCGATATAAACTTTGGATTTTCAATAAGTATAACCTTCATAATAATTACCTCCGTACACAAGATAAGCTAACAATTACAAGTGCTCCGGCTGCTACAATCAGCACCCAGTCGGACGGCAGCAAAGTTGCAATAAGCATTCCTGCTCCGAAGCACACTGCCGATTTAACCCTCTGTCTGTGACAATTCACCGTATCACCCTCTAACATTTTATACACCAAATTAATTTGTGTGAAGAAAATGGGTTGAAATTTCTGCCGCTATAATATAAAATCAGAGTATATAAACAGCGAGGTTATCATATGAGAACACTTGAAATCAAAAAGAATGACGCTAATCAGCGTTTAGATAAATTTCTTCAAAAGAATTTTAAAACACTACCAAAGTCACTGATGTACAAATACATACGAAAAAAGTGTATAAAGGTGAACGGCAAAAAGTGCGATATTCAGACAATGCTTTGCGAGGGCGATATCCTAACCTTTTATATAAAGGATGAATTTTTTGAGGCTGCTGAGCAAAAAAGCTATGAATTTATGAAAGCACCCACAAAGCTTGACATAATCTATGAGGACGAGAACATTCTTTTGCTCAACAAAAAGCCTGGGGTGATAGTTCATCCTGACAAAAACTATCACTTCGATTCACTCGTTGCACGAGTTCAACACTATCTGTATGACAAAGGAGAGTATAATCCCGACGAGGAGCAAGCCTTTGCTCCTGCCCTTGTGAACCGTATTGACCGAAATACAGGCGGTATAGTAATTGCTGCTAAGAATGCCGAAAGCCTTAGAGTGATGAACGCAAAAATGAAAACCCGTGAACTCGAAAAGCACTATCTTTGCCTGATTTACGGCAAGCCGGCAAAGGACACTGATGTTTTGCACGATTACATCACCAAAAACGAGAGTAAAAACAAGGTGTCAATCCACAAAACACAAGTTGAAAACTCAAAAGAAGTAATAACCGAATATACTGTTCTGAAATCAAACGGTAAGTTCAGTATTGCTGATGTTGAACTACATACAGGACGCACACATCAAATTAGAGCGCATATGGCTTCAATCGGTCATCCGCTCGTAGGTGACACAAAGTACGGCAAAAACAAAAAAGCACCCGACGGATTTAACTATCAGGCGCTTTACAGCTATAAATTAATTTGTAATTTTGGGGCGGACGCTGGCATTTTAAATTATCTTAACGGAAAAGAATTTTCAGTAGATACTAATAAAATTTGGTTTTCAGATTATATCGGTTGATATCTAAGGCATTTCAAAATGCCATAACTGTTTACACAATACACATAAATGCACTCATTGTGCCCCTATGCCCCTTTGTAGCTCTGTGACTCCACAAAAGATCACTGTTGCAATTTGTGCATAAATCAGAGATTGTAATATTTTCTTCCTTAACACCGCTTTTCACAAGTATTTGCCTGTTTGTTTCAAGCAAGTCAATCATAAATTTGCCGTCATTTTTAGGAAAAACAAATTTATCTGTGTCCAGGTCGTCAAGTGCAAGAAAATTATCGGCACAAGGTTTGTCAACCTCATAACAACACACCGAGATTGCAGGTCCAATAGCCGCCATAATATCAGCAGGGTCGGTGCCGTACATCTCACCCATTTTCTTTACTACCTTTTCTCCGATTCTGCCTACAGTTCCTCTCCAGCCTGCATGAGCAAGTCCAATCGCTTTATTTTTTGTATCAACAAAAAACAGCGGTGTGCAATCAGCGTAATAGGTTACAAGCGTAACGCCCTTTTCATTTGTAATCAGGGCATCAACGCTCTGCATATCCCTTGGCTTGTAAATTCCCACGCCCTTATCAGCTGAGGTAACCGCACGAACCACGGTGTTGTGGTCTTGCGCTGATGCTACAAGGCTTTCAAAGTCAAAGCCTGCACTTTTGCAAAATCTTTTATAATTCTCAGTCACGCTGTCAGGATTATCGCCTCGGTTGAACGCCATATTCATTGAACTGAATTCGCCCTCCGACACTCCTCCAAGACGAGTTGTAAATGCGTGATTTATGAATTTTATTTCTGATAACGAATTATAGCTTAAATACGGAATACTGTCCGAATTATTAAGCTTCATAGTTTTTGATTTAATATACAATGAAAGACCTCCAAATATCTTGCAAGAAATTAGAATAAATGATATACTTTATACGAGGTGAAAATATGAAAAAGTTATTTGGTACCAACATAAAGCCAAACTGTGCTTACTGCGATAACTCATCAACTGAGCAAGGCGTAGTTTTTTGCAAAAAGAATAGACAGTTTGAAAATAACAAGTGCAGAAAGTTTAAATATAATCCTCTGTTGCGTGTACCGAAACACACCGTTCTTAAACAGACCTACAGCGAAGACGATTTCAAAATTTAATTTTTACTTCGCTTCAATAGTATTAAGCATTATGGCACGCCGTGTCTCTACGGATTGATTTATTTGATTTCTGACCAAACAGGATAATCACAAATAATATATAAGTAAAGCTTTATCTTTTTGGATAAAGCTTTTTTCTTTTGCGGTATATTATTGTATGTAGCTAAATAAAACTTATGCCATTTGGAAGTCACGGATATATCTATCAATACTCTTCATAATAACTTCTCTGGCTTTTTCAGCACCATAAATTTCAGTAACCGAAGTTGACTTGTCAATCTCAAGTGTCTTATAAACAGTAAAAAAGTGCTTTATTTCCTCAAAATAATGACGGGGTAAGTCCGTTATATCATTATAACAGTTGTAGTTCGGATCATTTACAGGTACAGCAATAATTTTTTCGTCATTGCTGTTATCGTCAATCATATTAAGTACACCAATCGGTTTACATTCAACAAGGGTCATAGGTTGAATTGTTTCACTGCAAAGCACCAAAACATCAAGCGGGTCACCGTCATCTGCAAAAGTACGGGGAATAAATCCATAGTTAGCAGGATAGTGAGTAGAAGTAAACAGCACTCTGTCAAGCTTTAAAAGACCTGTTTCCTTGTCAAGTTCATATTTATTTTTGCCGCCCTTAGAAATCTCTATAACTGCGTAAAATTTTTCACTTGTAATTCTCTTTGGAGAAATGTCATGCCAAATATTCATCATATCACCTTTCCATCTGTTAAATTATAAATTAACATCATACTATTGTCAACTTTTTCACAACTATTCGATACTTTGTGCATCATCAAGGGGTGTAATGTCATCAAGTACAACTACATCATCATCTACACTTGTATTTTCCTGAATATGCTTTTTGGTTTTTCTTCTTTTAATCTTTTTAGGCTTAATCTTCTTCGGTTTACTACACATTACAAGAATAATTCCAAGAAACGCCAAAAAAGCTCCGCCTGCAGAAAAAACGGCTGAAAGATAAATCTTTTTAAAAATATATGAAACTACAAGTGCCATCAAAAACATCGGAATACACACAAGCAAAATTATAAATCCTGTTTTGAAAAGTCCGTTCATCTTGTTGCTTTTCCGCATAAAATCACCTCAGGCAATTTGCAATGTCTGCAAAGTTTTGCAAACTTAGTTTTTCAGCTCTGATATTTTCGGGGATACCGCATTCCTGCAAAATTCCAAAAATCTCTGCTTTGCCAAGTGACAGCCCTGAACTTAATGAATTCGCAAGAATTTTTCTTCTCTGTGAAAATGCCGCCTTAACCACAGCAAAAAATTTTTCTTCATTCTCTACCTTAACAGGAGGATTTGAAAGCACATCAAGTCTGATGACTGCTGAATCAACCTTTGGTGCAGGCATAAACGAACCTGCACTGACGCCAAACAGCAGTTCGGGTTTTGCATAGAAATTAACCGACACAGTTACCGCTCCGCTCTGCCTTGAGCCAACCTCGGCACATATTCTCTGTGCCGCTTCTTTCTGCACCATAACAGTAATTGCCTTAATCGGCAGTTTATCCTCAAGCAGTTTCATAATTACAGGAGATGTAATATAGTACGGCAAATTTGCACACACCACAACCTCCATACCGTCAAATTCCTCTTTAATCAGCTTGTGCAAATCAAGTTCAAGAACATCAGCGTTTACAACTTTCAGATTGTCGTACTCGCCCAAAGTTTCATCAAGTACAGGCAAAAGCCTTTTGTCAAGCTCCACAGCCACAACCTTATCGGCAAGCTGACACAGTTCATTGGTAAGCACACCGATACCCGGACCAATCTCAATAACACCAACACCGCTGTCAGCCCCTGAAAATTCCGCCATTCTCGGACACACAGACGGATTAATTAAAAAGTTTTGTCCAAGCGATTTTGAAAATGTAAAACCGTGACGAGATAAAATGTCTTTAATTGTACCGATATCAGATAATCTCTTCATCTTAAAATCCTTAACCCTTTCGGATATTTATTCTTGAGTCTGCCGTTTGATGCCTTGCCAAAGCCCACAGTCATTCCGTTTACACACACGGCAGTATATCCTTTTACATCATTTGGTACTGCAATCTCCTCACCGTGCAAAAAGCTGTGAATTTCATCGCTGTTTACATCAAAATCGACTGCCGACCTACAAAACTGTTTTTGAGACGCCATAAACACGCTGTGGTGAGGTTCAATCCTGTTCTTTACAATCTCACCCAAAATAACGCCTGCTCTTAATACACCTGTATTTTTAATACCTTTGTTATAATTATTTGGAAGAATTATAATTTTATCTTTGACTACCGTCAGGTTTTCACCAAACGGTCTTCCAACAAACAAACTATCGTAAAAATCAAAAATCTTGTCGTCTATTTTTTCACTGCTTTTCTTTGTAACGACGCACCTGTGACCTTCACCTTTTTTTCTTAATCTTACTGCAAAATGGCCTTCTCCGCCATCCATTGGAAAAATTCTGCAAGCATATTCGAGCGTTTTTCTGCCAAAATCAATACCTGCGTCCTCAACCTCAAATTCTGGATTTTCGCTTAAAAACTGTGTTATCACGCCCTCGTTTTCTTCCTGCGAAAATGTGCAGGTTGAATAAACCATTACACCGCCGTCTTTGAGGGCATTTTTTGCACTGTTCAAAATCATAAGCTGTCTTTGGGCACAGCTTTTAACATGTTCAACGCTCCACTCACTTTGAGCCTCGCTGTTTTTTCTGAACATTCCCTCACCGCTGCACGGAGCATCTACGAGCACTTTATCAAATATACCATACAACTCGTCACACAACACATTAGGATGGCAATTTGAAACTACGGCATTTGAAATTCCCATTCTTTCGATATTAGATAACAGAATATTAGCTCTGTTTTTTACAATCTCATTGCTCCACAAAAGTCCTGTACCTTGAAGCTTTGCACCAATCTGAGTGCTCTTACCACCGGGAGCTGCACACAAGTCAAGCACAAAATCGCCTTTCTCTACCCCAAGCATGCTAACAGCCGAAGTTGCCGACGGCTCTTGAATATAGAACGCACCGCAATGATGCAACGGACTATTGCCAAGCGAACTTACACCATGCGGAATATAAAACCCCTCTTCACAAAACGGTGTGTTCACAAGTTCAAAGTCAACAAGTGATTTTAGCTTATCGACAGAGCATTTAAGTGTATTTACACGCAGTCCTCTAAAATTTTCAGTTTCATAAAATTTTAAAAATTCTTCAAAATCGTCACCGAGCAACGATTTCATTCTTAATAAAAATTCATTCATATGTATAATACCTGAAATAATGGTTAATAATATATGTAGTCAATTAAGGAGGTGTTGAAATGAACTTCAACCAGAACAACAACCAGAGTCAAAACAAAAAGCAGCAGAACAACCAGAATAAGAATCAGCAGAATAACCAGAACAAAAACCAGCAGAATAGCCAGAACAAGAACGACTGATTTTTTTAAATTCTGCTACAAAATGTAGCCATTGCGACTCGAAGATAAACTTAGATTTGCGGTTCAATTCATAAATTCTTAATCAACTTAAATTAGTGATTTATAAATTGTCACCACATAAGTTTATCTTCGGGATAATATGGTTACATACTACATAGAACTTACTCAGTATAATTTCATTAAGCAACTTTTATTGGTAATTTATGCATTGTCACCACACCACATAAGTTCATCTTCGGGATACTACGGTTACATAATAAATGCAACTTATGAAGCGTCCCAAAAATATTATACATTAATATTTAAGCTTTGTCATTAAAAATTTTCCAAAACAAAACGACTGCCTTTAATAACAGCCGATGTTACTTCAAACAAACTTATTCAAACTTTTATCATACTTATAATCAATCGAGTCAAGCTTTGACTTAATCTCTTCGCCATCAACACACATTGACTTGCATAGTTCGTCAAAGGACGAATAATTATCCCTTAGCTGTGTGTTAATATATGAAAGTAAAATCATCGGATCATTTGGAATAGACATTTAAAACATCCTTTCAAAATTTTAAAATTATTATACACCACATCTAAGTTTAATGCAAACCGCTCTTTTATATGATATCTCTTAATAGATAATTTAAGGCAGTCCGCAAAGAACTGCCTTGTGTTGTTCTATTCATTTCAAATTTCCGTTTGCAGGGTTATCAAGCACCACACCATTCTCCGCAAAGCGGGAACCGTGGCAGGCACAATCCCACGAATGTTCGGCACTATTCCATTTTAGTGCACATCCAAGGTGAGGACATCTCTTTTCGGAAATTGTCAAAAGATTTTTAACGGCTTCAAAACTATTTACGGCAAGCTGGGGCTTGAGAATACTTCTTGAGGGATTAAAAATATCGGCATATTCATTTTTCTTGCCAATAATCATATCACTTACAATCATCGCCGCCGTCATTGCACCTGTCATTCCCCATTTGTTAAATCCGCTCTCTACATAAAAATTACTCGTTTTACTTGAATATTCTCCAATATACGGAATGTCATCAAGACTCATACAATCCTGTGCCGCCCAAAAATATATTTCTGCTGAATTGGGATAAGCACTTTTTGCAAAACTGCGAAGTTCTTTCCAACAGCCCCCATTTTTGCCTGTACGATGACCTCCGCCGCCAAGCAAAAGCAAGTCGTCACTACTGCGAAACGACATTCCTAATCTGTTTTCATCAACATACATCCCACTAAGGTTTTGTGCATTTTCAAGTGCAATAACATATGAGCGATGCTGATAAAGCTTTAAAAAATAACTTCCGTGTTTATTAATAAACGGAAAATGTGTTGCCGCCACAACTTTGTCAGCATAAATTCTGCCAAAGTCTGTAACAGCAGTATTACCCTCCATTTCACGGACAAAGGTGTTTTCATAAATATTAAGACCGGTTGCGATTTTTGAAATAAACTTGAGAGGATTAAACTGAGCCTGTCTTTCAAATCTGACCGCACCGACTGTTTTTATTGGTACTGCAACATCTTCACAAAACCCGACTCTGTATCCAATCCTTTCAAGTGTCCTGATTTCGTTCTCGAGCTTGTTTCTGTTGTCTTTCGAGTACACAAAGTTATCTTTTATTTCATAATCACAGTCGATATTTTTACACAATTCACTGTACATTTTAAAGGCAGACATATTCGCCGCAAGGTATTTTTGTGCCGCTTCAACGCCATAGTTTTTACAAATCTTGTCATAAATCAAGCCATGCTGAAATGTAATTTTTGCTGTTGTATTCTTAGTTGTTCCCGAACATATCCTACCCTTTTCAACCAAAACATATTTAATTCCTTGCTGATGCAAAAGGTATGCTGTCAATATTCCTGCCATTCCGCCGCCGATAATAAGTACATCCGTGCTAACATCGCCGTTTTGATGCGGAAATGACGGCATTTTTGCGGTTGCCTGCCATAAAGATTTCATAATGTCCTCCTAAAAAACGCCATTTGAGTTTAGGCTTCAAATGGCGTTTGTTTCTACAAATCCTGCAAGTCTGCTGCTGTTATGTCGTTTTCAAGATTATCCCTTGCAAGGTCAGTGTCAATCTCACTATATACCTTTGATATAGGCTTTTCCTGCTTAAACGGTTTAGTGTGATACACCTTAAGCGACGGAGCGTGCGTGCCTGCAATTATAGGATTTGCACAATCCTTGCCGTGTTTTGCCTTACCTTGAATTTCGGCCACTTGCTCAACACTGTTGTGGCAATTATTTTTATCATCATATTTATAGCGTCTCATTCCCTGCTTTGGCATATTATCACCTCAAAACTATTATGTGTACAAATCAAGCTTTTATCCGTTCTTGATATGTGATTATTACTAAGAGTGCAATTAATTAACCTGTTGCAACGAAAAAACTACATCTTGCGCCAAATTCTAACACAAATACGCCAACATTATGATAAAATACAGTAACGCATAGCATAGAATACTCTTTGTGTCATTCTTAATCACTCTTGACAACACTTATTTTTTGTGACACTTAACATATGAGAGTATTTATGCTATGCTTTTATTTTTGTGCAAATATTTAGTACATTTCTTTAATACTTAGAATATTGACAAATTAATTAAATAGTATTAAAACATTAATATAGAACGAGTTGATTATAAATTTCAAAAATCAAAAACGGAGATGACACGATTGACTAAAAAGGAAATTGCAAAAAGATATGCGCTTTTTATAATAAGCCTGTTTTTTTCTGCCATTGGTGTGGCATTCACAAAACACGGTGAGCTTGGAGTTTCGCCTATTTCTTCTGTAGCAAATGTCTTAAGCTGTAAATATGATTTTCTTTCTATTGGTGTATGGCTGATAATATGGAACTGTATTTTGATTTTGGGACAAATATTGATACTTAGAAAGAAATTTCAATTAATCCAGCTTCTGCAAATTCCATTGTCATTTTTATTCGGATATTTTACTGACTTTGGAATGTGGTTAGTTTCAGGAATACCTATAGATTTATACTTTATGAAATTATTAATGGTTGTAATAGGAATTGTAATTTTGGGCTTTGGAATTTCACTTTCAGTAATAGCAAATGTAATAATGAATTCAGGCGAAGCGTTTGTAAAAGCTATCTCCGACACAACGCATAAACAGTTTGGAAATATTAAAATAGCGTTTGATGTAAGTTGTGTTATAATAGCAATTTTATTATCACTTGTGCTTTTTAACTTTAGTATCGAAGGAACAAGAGAAGGAACGATTATTTCAGCTTTGCTCACAGGTGCAGTAGTAAAATTCTTCAATAGAATTTTACAGAAACCGATAAGTACACTGCTTACGGTATAAAAGGTATAAATCCACAAGGCTAATTAAGATAAAAAAGGAAAACAATATGAATTTTAAAGTTGCAATTTTACAAATGCGTTCTGAAAGCAGAGCATATATCAAAAATACAGAAACAATCATAGAAAAGATGAAAGAATCAGCAAAAAACGGAGCAGATATTCTTTTGATGCCGGAATGCTTTCTTACAGGCTATGACCTTACTATCGGCAACAATGAGGCTCTTGGCGATAATGATGACTGCATAACAAAATTATGTGAAGCCGCAAAGCTACTTAATATTGGAGTGGTTGCAACAGCTTTGACAAAAGGAAACAATGCACCTCAAAACTCTGCCTTTATTATTGACAAAGACGGCAACATAATTATGAAATACTCAAAGGTTCACACCTGCGATTTCGCAGATGAAAAGGCTCTTGAAAGCGGTACTGAATTTAAAGTATGCGATTTTGACGGCATAAAGTTAGGAATTATGATATGCTATGACAGAGAATATCCGGAAAGTGCAAGAGTGCTGATGCTCAAGGGTGCTGAAATTATTTTAGTGCCAAATGATTGCGGAAGTATGACACCGAGGGTTAATGCTATATCTGCAAGAGCATATGAAAACATGTGCGGAATAGCCATGGCAAATCCAAACGGATTTAACGCAGGCAAGTCCTGTGCTTTCAGTCCTATTTGCTGGGATAAGAACGGAATTTGCATTGACAATACACTTGTTATTGCTGATGAATTTACAGAAGGAATTTTATACGCCGAGTTTGATATAGATGAAATCCGCAATTACAGAGAGCATGAAATGATGGGTAATACCTTTAGAAAAGTAAAGGCTTATTCCGAACTGCTTAATGATGAAATCAAAGAACCCTTTATCCGCAAGGGGCAATAATTTTTTAATAAAATATAAACATAAAAAATTTAACCTCACAAGCCAATTTAACTTGTGAGGTCTTTTTTGATATAGTAAAATTCTATTGTTTACTAATCTATTTAAATTTAGTATTAATCTCCCATTATTTCCTTAACAGATATTTTCTTTATTCTTGCCGAATATATGAGCATAATTCCCTCGTACACAACAACAAATGTTGCAAGAGTTATAAAGAACATTTTTACATCAAAATTATAGTCAGGAACACCTTCAAAATCAGCAAATACAATATTAACCATTATTTTAAGCAGTCCGAACTGATACGCTGTTCCAATCACAAAACCGATGTATGCCGCAGGTCTGTAACCGTCAAGCACCGCCTTTTTACATTGAGAAGCCTGATAGCCAAATACTCTCATCATAGCGATATTTTTACGGTTTGAATTTATAACTGTTGTCACTGCAATATACAAGGTTGTAAGAGCAAGAGTAACGCCGATTATAAATATCATAATTCCCATATATTCACTTGAAAGGTCTTTCATACTTGCCGACATTTGTGCCATTGCGGCATAGCAAAAAGATGAAAAACATATAAAAAATACAAGTGTCTTTCTTCCCCTTAAAACAGCACTTTTCATATCAGTTATAAAATTTTTCCTGCTTTTAATGTCTACATTTTTGTTTTTGACTTTAGCAATACCCTTTAGAAGATTTACAGCCGGCTGTTTTAACTTTTTCATACTGTGAACAACTGCTATACAGGCAAAGATTATTGCAGGAGCCACAACAAGATATATGAATAATTCAGGATGAAAGCCTACAGAAATCTCAGGAAGTATACTATCCTTATTTTGCAATTCATAAAAAGACGGCATTAGTGCAAAGGAAAGCAGATATCCTGCAAAACACCCTGCAAACACACTTAATCCAAACACTGAAAAGCTTCTTGCAATTCTAAAATCGGAGTAACCCAACGCTTTTAAAATTCCGATTTCCTTTCCGTGGCTGTCAATGTAATGCTTAATATAAAAGAACAACATAACGACTGTTGTAGCAAGCAGACACCCGCCCGAAACTCCGCAAACTACCTTGCAGGTCATAACCTGTGCGTCATAAAAAATTTGTGCATATTCATTATTAATCAAGCTTTCAATACCTGTAATATCAAAATAATAATTCAGAAACATATTGCAGACTGTGACTGCACAGCAGGTAATGATAAAAATTCCAAACAGCTTAAAACTGTCCTTAATGCTTATAATCATATCATCACCAACCTATCTCATATGCAGACTTCTTAATTTGATTTTTGGTAACTTCGGTGATTTTACCACTGTTCATACGCACAACCGTGTCGGCAGTTTCAGCAATGTTTGTGTTGTGAGTTACCATTATCATAGTGAACTTTTGCTCTTTTTGAAGTTTAATTATGTAGTCAAGAACAAGTCTGCCTGTCTTTTCATCAAGAGCACCTGTAGGCTCATCAAGAAAAAGCACCTTTGGATTTTTAGCCAATGCTCTGGCGATGGATACTCTCTGCTGTTCGCCTCCGCTAAGCTCGTTAGGAAATTTTTTCAGCTTATCTAAAAGACCAACAGCTTCAATGTATTTTTTATAGTCCTTGTTACCGTCAAGGTCAGCTCCCATTTTAACATTTTTCTCTACATTCAAATTTGGAAGGAGATAATACTGCTGAAAGATAAATGCTGTATTATTCTTTCTAAATTCGGTCAGCTGTTTTTCTGACATATTGCTGATTGACTTTTCATCATAACATATGATTCCGCTGTCAGATTTTTCAAGCCCTGAAACAACATTAAGCAAGGTGGACTTTCCCGAACCTGACGCACCCAGAATAACTACATATTCGCCGTCGTTTATCTCAAGCGAAATGTTACTAAGGACTTTGAACCTATTGTCACCTGTTCCGTAATGTTTTGTAAGATTTTCAATTTTTATCATTATTAACACCTGTCTTAATTTTTATTAGTATTGAAGTAAAAACCTCTGTCAGCATATTGCTGATTTCTTCATCTGAGAAACTACACATACCCGTTGCAAACAGCGTTGCAATGCCGTGAGTATAAATCCATATATGATGATACAGCTTTAATGAATCTTCATCTGATAAGCCGTAGTTATCCTTAACAGTCTTTAAAATAATATCATAATTATCATCAATGGCAGGCAATATGTTTTCAAGACTTGTATGTTTTGGCAGTTCTTTCATAAATAATAACTGAAACAGCTTTGGTTCATTTTTGGCAAATTTTATATATGCCTGACCAACACCTTTGAATGCTATATCTCTTTCAAGACCTGACTTAACATACTGTGCATAAATATCTTTAGCCTTATTTTCAATTTTCTGTAAAACCTCATTCATACTGTTAAAAACAGTAAATATCGGTCTGGCAGAACTGTTAAGATAATTGCCGATTTCCCGTGCCGTTACGCTTTCTATTCCCTTTTCTCTGAGAATTTCTATCCCTGCGTCAATAATTTCATCTTTAGTAAATTTTGCCTTTGGCGGCATAACACCCCTCCAATCTAAAACACTTGTTTTAAAACAATAGTTTTATTATATATTAATATTCATTATATGTCAATATTCAAACTAAGCAAGAAAAGTCGAGAATTTGTGTTATAATTTGATTATACAATAATCAAATTATAAAAGCGTGATGTGTACTAAGATTAATACACATCACACTTATTGTTATTTTATTAAAATATTAGCCTAAAAATCCAATCATTCCTGCAAGAAATTTTTGAATCTGTGTTACATCATTAATTTCAATCTTGCCATTATTATCTGTATCTGCCAATTTTAACTGCTCAGCAGTTAAATCATCTATTTCAGCAACATACTTTTGAATTAATGTGGCGTCATCAATAGTAACACTACCGCTCATATTAACATCACCAAGCTCATAACCGGTCATTGTAGGTTTCGGATCTGTTGTTGGTTCAGTAGTTGTTGTCGGCTCAGTAACTGTTGTAGGTTCTGTTGTTTCTATAGGTTTAGTGGCTGGCTCTGACGGTACAAACGACTGTGCTGTACCAATAGAGAAGGTCTTTGTGCTTGTTACTGATGACTTATCATCCGTTACAACAACAGAAATTTCATATACACCCACTTCAGTTGGTGTCCAATTCATAGATGAAGATGATGAGTTCTGAATTGTTGCACCATTTACCTTAAACTCATAATTCACACTTCCTGTTGTATGATAAGCATCAGCTGAAAGCGTAAGATTAGTATTCACTGCCTGACCTGAGCTTCTGTCTGCACCAAAGTTTACTTCAAGCGGAGCATAGTTAATTTCAGTGTCAGGAAGAAGTGCACCAACTCGTGCAAGCGGTACAGTTATGTTGTCAATATCCTCTTTTTCGTGAGTTGTTGATGGGTCATAGCTGTACTCTACATTTGCATTATCAAGCACTGATGGGTCATGTGGCAAAGTGTCCATTGCCGATGTACCGTAGGTAAGAATCTGCATTGCACCGATACCCTTGGTTTCAATATAATTTCTGTCAATATTCAAAGTTGAAAGCGGAATTGCAACCTCATAGATATAACCGTAATTAGCCTTGTAACCTAAATCAAAGAAATCTACAAAGTTTGAATTTGAGTCAAGATTGTCACCCATTACTCGTGAACCTTTCGGTGCATTTATACCGTAAAGAGATGTGCTCTTTGTGCCGTTTGCATACTTAATCTTAAAACCATTCTGGTTATCTTGTGCCTGGAAATTACGAACACCGATTGTAACACGAGTGTCGTAGTTAAACAGATATGTACCGTCATCAGCAAGAACATCAGCCTTGAATATTGAATCTCCGCCGTTTGAATTGTTAGAATCCATAGCAACAAGTGTGTCAATATGTGTAGTAAAGCTTGTTCCGCCGTCCTTTGCTACACCGTTAGTACATCCCCATACAAATGGATTTGTATATGTTGAACCGTCTTTATTTGTACCGATAGCTACACCTGTTGCTTGCTTATCAGGATCAATAGATAAGGCAAGATACATTGGAATACTGTTTCTCCATGGGCGAGCCTCATTCGATGCCGCAAAATTATCACTTGGTGATACAATATATGTAGTATTAGCTAACTCCCACATAAAGTAAAGATTCTCATCATCCCAAGCGGCATAGAGCGCATAAGCGTCCCAAGGCTGTTCGTGCATAGAAGAAGGCATATAAACACGAGGGTCGTCATTTGCCTGTCCCTGTGCAATAATCATTGAGCTGTCCCAATCATCAACCTTACCGTCAACTGTAATTGTTTTGTACTTACCAAGCTGAAGATTCGGATTTGTACCGTAATAGCCTGTTTCAGACTCGGTTGTGTGTCCGTCTGATGATGCTGTAATAGTTGTTTTAGACTCTGTGAATGTCTTTTTATATGTATAGGACTGAGTAGTTTCAACACCGTCTGAGCCTGTTGCATACAGTTCAAGATTAACTGTTGTGTTGGCAATTTTACCTTCGCCCACTTTAATTATGTCACCATTTGCATACTCTGTCTTTGGTGAGCCGTCAATACTGTAATAACCCTTTTCTGCATTTTTCAAACCAAGTTCAACTGTAAGATAATCTGTAGAAAACCCTTTGCCTGATGCCGCATATGCAAAGCCGTAGCCGTGACCGTCAGGCTTTCCGTAGTCAATCCACTGCAAATCTGCTGTGAGCATCTTACATTCGCCAACCTTGAGTGCAAGACCGGCAGCTTCCGGATATTGCTCCTTGCCCTCACCCTTTTCAAGACCATTTGTAAAAATTATATTTTCGGACTTGTAAGTAGAAGGAAATGATTTTGTGTAAAGACCGCTTTCGTCAAGTTCCATGAGTTCCCCCGGCCATTTAGCATTTTCCTTGGTGCCGTAAGCATAAACATAAACCTTTTCCCAGTTGTACTTTGAATTGTCAAAATACACCTGTGAACCATTTTCTGCCGCTGATGTTGCAACCGCTGCTACTGCAAGTATTGATGCCACGATCATAAGAGCAAGAACTATGCTTATTATTCTTTTTGATTTTTGCATTTTGATTCACCTCTTAAATTTTGTTAATTATATCATTTAATATCATCATTAACAACATCCACAATTTAATTTTGGATGTTTGCATATTTTTAATAAGAATTTTTGTAAAAAATAGCAAATCATAATTTTTCATCCATAAATAAATCTGCTTATGATTTATCAACAGTGTCATGAGTATCATTCAAAATATGAGTGATACTCGATTTTGTACTTGCTGTTTGGGAAAAGGTACTTATGCAGGTCAATAAAATAATCGTCAGTCATACTTGCTATGTAGTCAACCACAATATCATTCGGTTCTTCATTAAGATAGCTCTTTTCGTTGCGATACATATAATCCGAAAGTACCGAATTAATATGGTGCCTGTATATCAGAGAATCCTTATCACCGCTCTTTAAATCGGCAAGTAGCTTGTAGTAAAGCTCCTCAAACATCGGCTTGATTATATCATCATAAAGCTGATTGATTTCAGGATTCTTATAAATAATTGTATTATTCTCTTTTTTGGCAGTTTTGAGGTCATCAAACGCTTGTTCACTTAAAAGAATGTAGTCCTTACCGTAGCTGTTTTGGATTATATCAACAACAAGATTGTTTATTATTGCCGCATTTTGAGTGCCGATAACCTCGTTTGAAAACTGCACGCTGTCGTCAATAATTTTTGCAGCCTTGGCATCCTGCCTATCCTTGCCGATATAGGCAATCATATCGCACACTCGCACAACACAGCCCTCAAGCGTTGATGGAACAAGGCTTTTTATAGCAGGTTGTCCGCTTATGTAGCAGGCTTCAATCTCGGAGTCAAGCTGTTCAAATGTTTTGTTTAATTTCGGACGATACTCCTTAAGTTCAAACTCGCCATTGTGGCATAAAATACCGTCAAGTGTTTGCATAGTAAGATTGCGAAGAAAAATTTTGTCAAGCACCCTAACGCTGTGAACATTGTGATTAAAATATCTGCCTGTTTCGGCTTTGTATAGGTCACTTAAAAAACGCTCACCTGCATGACCAAACGGAGTGTGTCCGATATCGTGTCCAAGTGCGATAGCCTCAATTAAATCAATATTAAGCCCCAATACTGCACCAATGTTGCGTGCAATGCGTGACACAAGCTGAACATGCAGTGAACGGCGGGTTAGGTCGTCATTATGGTAAAACGAAAAAACCTGTGTTTTGTCGGAATAGCGATTATATGCAGGCAGATGCATAATTTTCTCAATATCACGGACAAAGGTAGGTCGCCACAAATTCGGCTTGTCGTGGTCAAGATTACGGCGAACAGCTTTTCTTTCATCAAAACGATAGGGATTAACAAAACCGTCTTCCCTGTCCCTTCGGATTTTATTTTGCAAATCATCACTGATTTTGTTATAAACATTCTTTTTAAAGTAAGTCATAGTATTTCTCCCTGTTTATAATACAATTACATTTTACCACATTATTTTTTATGTGTAAATTGTTAAACCACATCTAAACTTATGATACAATCATGATACTTTCTTGACTTATAATATAATTGAAGTTAGAATGATATTATACTAATATTTTGTTATTTTAAACAAATAAGCGAGGTCAATATGGATTTATTCAGAATGTATTTATCGCAGGGTTTTGGGATTTTGATTCAATCACTGCTTACGGCTACAATCATTTATTTTGCACTGATAAACCTTTTGCTTTATATTTTTAAAAAAAGAGATAAAGATTTTTATAAAAACAATAAGCTTAAGGTTGCTGCCGAGTACCTGTTTGTAATCTCACTGTATGTTATTTTGAGAATTACGGGATTAACGGATGGTTCATATTACTTTGACGGTTTTAATAGAATCAGTGCAATTGAAATTGGCATACCATTCTGCGGGGCGTCCGAAATTATGGTATTATTGAACACACTTATGTTTGTTCCGTTTGGCTTTTTCGCCGCAATGGCATTTAAAAAATTAAGCTGGGTAAAAGCTCTTTTACTTTCATTCGGCACAACATTTGTCATTGAATTTCTACAGCTGTTTAACGGCAGAAAATCAGAGCTTGACGATATAATAGCAAATATGTTTGGTGCAATGTGCGGATATTTTATTTTCAGAGGAATTGAGTTTCTGATAAAAAAGGATAACCGTAAAAAGGGTGTGATTACTCTTGTTGTAGTTTTACTTTGCGGCAGTTTATATTGTGTGACGGTGCACTATCTGGCAAATGGTGATAGATTGCAGGCTGAATTTGATGCTATGTATCACGAGATTTACAATATGAGCGATGAAGATGATGATTATGATTATATCAGCAAAATATCCTATATCAACAATGGCAATGAATACAAGATTGATTTAACCGGTGATAGCCTTGAATGTTTGGAGATATATAATTCCTTTGGAATAGACATCGGCAATCAGGTTTACAGCTATATTGAAAGCACAAAGCAAGGCAATATTTGTGATCTAACAAGTGAAAATCCCGATGAATACCTGGTGATTGATTACAGTGAGCCTCAATCTTTCAACTTCTATAATAACGAAAATTTAGTGATTGAAGACGCAGAAATACTGCTTTATAATTTAAATAACGGCACATTGTATTTTTCAGTTGAAAACTCAAGCGAGTACAAGATCTGGACGATTGATAATGTAAAACAGCCGTTTGTTAAGAACGAAAATTTGTATGATATGATACTCAAAAAGATTAATTAATCAATTAGAAGATATTATGAAAAAACTATATGCTTAATTGTTATGCTTTCGTATTCAATATAGGTATTTGATATGTACACATAAAAATAATATAATATTTATAACATCTTAAATTCAGTCTTTTTTATTATAAATAAATTCATTTGAACAGGTGATGTTATGAAAAAGTTTATCAAAAAAATCTTATGCATCAGTATAAGTTCAGCAGTTATAATATTGAGCGGATGCAACACAAACGGCAATATATCAACAGCGGATACGGCAGCAAAAATCAGTAACTCAACAGCACAAACCGTCGGTACGATTAAGACAAATGATGAAACAGGCAATTTAAGCGAATTTGACCCCTATGCAATAGAAAACGATGATAATGTGCCCGACAATCTTATTGAAAAGCACGATGGTGTTGATTACGGTACGATTGATAAGGATGTTGAGTATTATTCAAGTAATGCAAAGGATAACAAGAAATGCAATGTACTTTTGCCCGCAGGTTATGACAACAGCAAAAAATATCCTGTTTTGTACGCTATCCACGGTTGGGGCGGTGACTATACGGGATTAATTCACGAGGACTCGTTTTTGCATATTCTTTACGGTAATATGCTTGAGCAGGGCTTGACCGTGCCTATGATTATTGTGTCGGTTGATATGTACACCGACATTCTGGCAGACAAGGAAAATAAAAAGCCCGAAGAAATGAGGCTTTGCTATGACAAGGTTGTTTATGACATAAAGGACGACCTTATGCCGTTTATTGAAAGCAGATATTCTGTACTTACAGGCAGTGACAACACAGCTATTGCAGGACAATCTCAGGGCGGAGTCGAAAGTCTTGCAACCGCATTTACTCATCAGGGAATGTTCGGATACATCGGCAGTTATGCACCTGCTACCGGAGCAATTCCTACAGAATATTTCAAGGACACATATTGGAACTGGCCAATTCTTGATGATTTTGTAATTGAGGATGAAAAGAACACGCCGAAATATATTTATATGTCTGTGGGAAGCAAAGACCCGTGGGACATTGAGCCAACACTGTATTACGGCGAGGTTATGACTAAAAACGGAATCCGCAATCAGACAGATTTCGTTGAGGGATACGAACATGACTATATCTTTTGGAGATTATGTTACTATAACTTTTTAAAGAAAATTTTCAGATAAAAATTCACTTATAAATCGGGAGATACCTTATTAAGGTGCTCCCTTTGTTTTTCTTTCCAAATGTTTACTACACCCTGATAACGGCTGATATTTCTTAATACAAAAGGCTTTATGCCAAACTTAAAAATAAAAAAGTGTTTTATTTTTTGCCAAAAGTTTATTTGACCGTATTTAATATCTGTATAAAACTTTTGAGCTATTTTCTCTGCCCTGCAGTTAATCCGTAAATTAGAACTACCTTTTTTATATAACAAGCTACCGCTTATCTGTCCGCCTGAAAATAAAATTAAATCATTTAAAATGTTAATTACCTCTCTTCCACCATAGTTTTCATATACAGCAACACTTAATGCGTATTTGTTATGTAAAAGCTGTTCCATAACAAAGTGACATCTGTCAATGATTGTTTTCATCTGTGCCGAAACATTGCTTGCGTATGTGGGGCTTGCAAACACTACTCCGTCTGCATTTGCAAGCTTATGCGAAAGCTGTTCAAGGTCATCATTAAAAATACATTTTCCTGTTTTATAACATTGTTGACATCCTACACAATAAGCAAGCGACAAATCATCTACATTAATAATCTCGGCATTGACATCGTAATATTTCCCCAATTCATTTGCAAGCATATTCACCATATTTGCTGTTGCACCGTTTTTTCTCGGACTTGAATTAATTAAAATTATATTCATATCTATTCCCCCTAAATTTATTTACAATATAATTATATTTTGATATACTAAACAAAGAAAGTACTAACTTTTTTGTAAGATACTTTACAAAAGGAGAGTTTTTGATGAAAGCTGATAATTGTTATCTAAAAAAAGTGGGTTATGAACGATTTGAAACCGCTGTTTCAATGATAGGCGGAAAATGGAAATTAAAGATAATCTACTTTTTGGCTATGAATGAAGTGCTTAGATACGGCGAACTTAAGCGACTGCTGATACCGATTACACATAAAATGCTTTCATCACAACTAAAGGAGCTTGAGCGTGACGGACTTGTAAACCGAAAGGAATATCCTCAGATTCCGCCACGGGTTGAATACTCTCTGACAAGTGCGGGCAGAGGACTTGAGCCGGTTGTTAAGGCAATCTATGACTGGCTTGAAAAATATAATATTAAATAAACGGATGATAACATCCTACTTGACATATTTATTGTTACAATCTATAATGCAAGATGAAAACTCAAAATTCAGGAGGGTTGCTTTTTGAAAAGATATGTTATTGTTGCATAGCATCGGCTATTGCAATTAAAACCACATATTGTTATAGCCGTGCTATTCCTATGAATAAATTTCATTTAGGAGGCAACAATGGGCTATATAAATGCGGAAAAAATTCTTCCGCAGGAAATAATTGAATTAATACAGCGTTATGTTGATGGAGAAAATATTTACATTCCAAAAAAGACTGATAATCGTTCCAAGTGGGGCGAAAAAACCAATACAAGGCAGGAGCTTGATGACAGAAACAATCGCATTTTCGGCGATTACTTAAATGGAATGAACACAAAAGATTTATCGTGCAAATATTTTCTTTCCGAAAAAAGCATACAGCGAATCATTTATAATATTAAAAACAAAAACAATGAGCAAACATCCTGAGGGTGTTTGCTCATACTTTTTTATAAAAATTTTTGAGGTTGATTTCGCGTTTTTCAAAAATTATAATTATAGACACTCGAAAATATGTTATCAAAATTTTTCAAAAAACAAACTTATGAAACGGAGATAAAAAATGGAACTTATTAAAAATTACAGAAACAATAACAATCTACGTAACAGCTTTAATGAACTTGCAGAAATTACTTTTGGAATCAACTTTGAAAGCTGGTATCAAAACGGATTCTGGAATGATTTGTACATTCCGTATTCAATTATAAAAAATAACGAGATTATTGCAAATGTATCGGTAAATCTGATTGATATTAGAGGTAATGAGGGCACTATGCACCTTATTCAGCTTGGTACCGTTATGACAAAACAGGAATATCGAAATCAGGGATTAATCCGCAAAATTATGAACGAAATTAGAAAGGATTTTGATGGCAGAATTGACGGAATGTTCCTATTTGCAAATGATGAGGTGATTAACTTTTACCCAAAACTCGGCTTTGAAAAGGAGAATGAATTTCAATACTCAAGGCAGGTTAATAATACCGAAAAAGCCACAATCAAACATACTCCAATGAAGCGCAAGGAAGAATGGAATGTGCTTGTACAAGCGATTAATTCAAACAAATTTTGCGGAAGTTTTGATATGACAAACAACAGCGATCTTATAATGTTTTATGTATCAAACTTTATGCAGGAGAATATATATTACAACGATGAACTTAATGCCTATGTGATTGCTGAAATTGACAACGACCATCTGTTGATTCACAATATTTTTGCTGACAGTCAAATTGAGTTAGATAAAATTATTACAAGTTTTGGTGACAACATTAAGAGTGTAACGCTCGGATTCGTTCCAAAGAACACGAGCGGATATGAGGTTAAAAAACTTAAGGAAGACGACACAACATTGTTTGTGCGTAATTTTAGCTTTGGAAATAAAAAACTGATGTTCCCCACTCTATCACACGCATAAAACAAATACACCCTGCTAAAATGAATTAGCAGGGTTATTTTCATTTTTTGTATTATGTAAGCACTGATTAAATCGTTGGTTTAATTTTACAAGCAATTTTTCTAACAGCCGTTAGTCGCGATTTATTCAGTAGTACTTAATTATTGTTTTTCAAATTTTTTAAATATAACGGCTGAAATCGTTGCAATGCACAAAACTAATAAAACAGCAATACTGCTATGGCCTGTTGAGATAGCATTGTCACCGTTGTTAATACTTGTTCTCGGATCATTTCCCGATTTATTTGTGGGATCGGTCGGTGTTTCATCATCTGTTGATTTCTTTGTTGTTGGCTGATTATTATTAGACATATCTTCGGTAGACGGTTCAGTATTAAACGGAGCATCTGAATCATCGTGGAGGTCAAAATAGAATGACAAAATACTTGTAATCTCTTCAAGCTCTTCATCATCAATAATACCATGGCTGTAAGCCTCGGCAATGCGATAAACCATAGAGTCCGTATACAAATATGCCTCCTGCTCTACACCAACACTGTATGTATATTTTCCAATATGATATATATTCACAATAGTAGGGTATTGCATTCCTTCAACTGTATAATTAAACAACACCTTACCGCTATTTAGGAAATAAATATTATAAAATATAATGCTATCAGGATTAATACCTTTGTTATTCTTTAAAAGTTCTTCTCTTATTTTAAAAAGCAAATCATCTTTTTCGAGCACCTCAAAATTTTCATTGAAAACTTTTGCAATTTCGTCAAGCTGTTCATCTGAAATTACACCGCTTATATATGCACTGTTCAATGTATAAATTTCAGAGTCTGCAAAACAATACACCTTATCTATGCTGTTACAATGATATTTATATTTTCCGATTATTGTTTTCTCGGGAACAGATGAAGGTGCATAGTTTCTAAGAGCATAGCTGTAAATTGCAGTTGTGTCTGATAATTGATAAAAATCAGTTAAAACAATATCATCTACGCTTTGTCCTACTCTTTCCGCAACACAATAAATTATTTGCCTTTCAAGATAACTGCTTTCAAAAAGAATATCGTTTTCATCAGGTGTTGCACTGCTTGCAAGTGCAGTTGTGCAAGATAAAGCTGTTAACGCCAAAAAAGTAGACATTAAAATTGATATAATCTTTTTCATTACTATTCTCCTCTTTTAATTAAATTTACTCGTACAGTATATGAACTGAATTATTATTATAAAGATCTATCGTTCTGAATATTGTGTTTCCGTGTACATCATAAAAAGTCACTTCATAAAATCCAAATTGGATATAACGAGGTCCTTTGTTTTGATATGTGATACAAATATCTTTTACAGATGATGATTCATTATCAACGAAAATATCAACATCGCAGTGTTCATATTCAGATTTATATGAATACAAATCTTCCCCGTAAGTTTCCTTTAAATGACATCCAACCGTATTTGAATAATCAAGGCTTGAATCAACACTTAAATGCAAATAGATTGGATTTGAATATACTCCGTCAGGCGCAGTGGTTTGCGGTACGGACTGTGTAGGTTTTGTACTTGGTTTATCTCCCGATACAGGGCCACTATCAGGAAAAAAAACTAATTCGGTTTCTTCCGTATTTTCAGTAGCTGATAAATTGGATTTAACGGTTGTTGATTGTTTATTGCCGCCTACATTGGAATTTTGTGAAGTATTGTTAGATACAAAATTTTCTTTCGCTGTATGAGCACCGTCAGCAATATTATGAGTAGAAATTTCGGCCCTGTTTTCAGACGGTTCTGTAACAGTCTGAGTTGTCTGACTACTCCTTTGATTATCTGAATTATCTAATCTGCCTTGTGATGTATTTGACTGTAATGTGGATTTTTGAGAAGTTATAGTTATATCCTCATTATCCATTTGGACAGTATTAGACAACAAGTTATTTAAAGAAAGAGATTTATTAGGGAAAGAATTGAAAAGTATTACTATGCTGACAATCATACATAAAGCAACACATGCTGCTGAAGTCAAAATTGATGTATGCTTGTAAAACGGCACAACTTTTTTCTTTTCAGGAATATTGATAGCATTTTCAAGCCACTCATCAGGAGTTGATATCAACTTTAGTTTGTCAAAATTAACTCTTTTCAAACACCATCACCTCCATAAATTTTTTTGAGCATTTCTCTGCCACGCTTGAGCAACGACTTGACTGTATTCTCCTTTACACCGATAATTTTGGAAATTTCCTTGACCTTGTATTCCTCACAATAATGTAGATAGAGCACATCACGATATTTTGAAGGGGTTTTCATTAATGCCCAGGAAATGTCAAGGTTGTCCTTATTATCAGTAAAAAGCTCATCAAGAAAACTTTCAACGGGAGTTTGTCGCCTGTTTTTTCGCATATAGCTTGCACATTCTCGGATTGCAACTCTTATGAGCCACGCCTTGATATGCTCTTCACTTTCAAATTTGGGAGATTTAGTATAAAGCTTTATAAAGGTATTCTGATAGCAATCCTCAGCGTCCGACATATTTTTAAGTCTCATAAGACATACACCGGTAACAGTATCTGAATATTTACGCACCACTTCCTCAAAGCTCATACCCGCAAAATGCTTCTCCGTCATATTCCCCCTCCTTCATAAGTAATACGCACCAAAGAAAAAAATGGTTGCAAAATAATTTTGCATATTATAAATTTTTTGTCCGTGTTTTATCTAAAAAAGAAAAGTTGTAATAAAAACTTAAATAGATTATTTGTATAAAATCAAATTGCTAAAAATCTCAGCAATACAACTAAAATATAAAATATTTTTTGTATGAGTTCCACATTGACTCCGAATTTGAGTGTGATACAATATAATTAATATTAATACATATTAATTATCTACATTTCAATTAAGTGAAAAGAGGTTTTATTTTGAAGAAAATACTTGCAATTTTGCTTTCAGCAATCATGATGTCATCTTTTACAGCCTGCAATAATACAGCAGATACAAGCAATAATGAAACACCGTCAACAACTATAGCAGAAACAACCGTTGCTGAAATTGAAACAGACAAAGTTAAGTGGGTGCCCTACAAGCAATACCAACTTGATGAAAATTCAGAGGTAAAAAATGTTATTTTGATGATTGGCGACGGTATGGGCGAAAACATCATTAAGGCCGCTGAAATCGTAAAAGGTGACAAACTAATTATGAGCGGTCTTGAAAATCAAACATTTGTTACGACCTATTCTCAATCTGTAACCGAAGGCAAAGCGGAATTTACAGACAGCGCAGCCGCTGCAACTGCCATAAGTACAGGTGTAAAAACATACAATCAGTATATCGGCGTTGACGCAGAGGGCAACAATCTTGAAACAATCTGTGAATTTGCCAAAAAGCTTGATATGAAAACAGGTCTTGTTGACAGACACGATGTAAGCCACGCAACTCCTGCAGGTATGGCGGCCCATAATACCTATCGAGGCAATTATCGTCCTCTTCTGCGTGATATGCTTAAAACCGGCGTTGATGTTATGTTTGGCGGAGGAGAACAATATTACAAAACTTCAAAGGGCGCACAATCAGATGTTGAAGAATACGGCTATAAGTATATTAATGACGAAACCTCACTGCTTGCTTTGACAAAAGACGACAGTAAGGTTTTGGGAATGTTTTCTTATGAAAATATGAAAAATGCTGCTATGAAGCCTACTCTCACCACTATGACTTCAAAGGCATTGGAACTGCTGGATAATGACAACGGTTTTTTCCTTATGGTTGAGGGAAGTAATATTGATGTCTGCGAAGCCGAAGAAGACATGCAGGGCACTATCGAACAAATGCAGGCGTTTGACCACACAGTTGATTATGTACTAAATTGGGCACAGGATCATCCCGGAACACTTGTTATTGTGACTGCCGACCACGAAACAGGCGGTGTAATAATACCTGAAAATGCAACTGCCGATGACATTAACGACAGCTGTTTTACATCAGGTGGAGATCATACAAACACCAATGTTTTGCTTATGGCAGGCGGTGCACAATCAGCAGGCATTTGTAAAGATGATGTGATTGATAACACCGATATTGCAAAATATATGAGAAAAGTTCTCAATGAGTCACACGGCAAGTAATTGCAAATCTGCAATACAAAAATTCTTTTGGCTCATAAAACAAAATAATTTGAAATTTGGAATACTACATCGTAATCAATACAGAACTTATAAAGCAGAAATCAAAATACTATGTCGGCAGTTTGACCGTCTGTCAGGGCTATTAAATCCTGAGGATTAAGGTCAATCTGATAACCGATTTTACCCGCACTGACAATTATGCGAGGAATTGAATTTGCCGTTATGTGATATGTGGTACGATACTGCTTTTTCATTCCTACAGGAGAGCATCCGCCACGAACATAGCCAGTAATTTTATTGATATCCTTAACAGGTATCATTTCAACCGACTTCTCTCCCACACTTTTGGCACATTTTTTAAGGTCGAGTTCTTTTGAAACAGGCACAACAAAAACATAATAATCCCTGCCACAGCCCTTGGTAACAAGAGTCTTGAAAACATAGTCAGGGTTTTGTCCCATAAGGGTTGCAACAGTTACACCGTCAACTGCCTCCTTGCCGTGCGGATATTCGTGAGCGATATATTTGATTTTTTCCTTTTCAAGTATTCTCATAACATTTGTTTTAAATTCTGCCATTATGTCCTCCATGATATCTAATACTTATTTTTGATTAATATAAAACAGATTTGCTGTTTGCTGTTTGCCGTTATGCTACGCATAGTACATTTCATTCTAAATTAAACGCATCTCGGTGCTATTAAAAGGTGGATAGGATTATCCACCTTTTTTATGCAACAAAAAATATTCGGTGGACTGCACCAATCCGAGTAGATAGTATTTTTTTATAAACCTTTAGTACCCAACAGTTTCCAAGCAGTTTTCTATAAAGCAAAAAACACAACCAAACAGGTTGTGTTTAGTATAAATCAGATTTTGTTGTTAAGTGCTCTTTCAAGCCATATGTCGGCAATGTCCATTGCAAGGAACATTCCGTTTTTTTCGCTTGTCTTTACAAGCTTTCTTCTTGGTGAAAGGTCAGGGTCAGTTGAGAGCAACTGGATTGTGATTTTATCAGCAATCTCGGTTTCACCCAATGCTTTCTTAGACTTTACAATTAATTTTATTACAAACGGGTCACTCATATTTCCGTAGTAAATTTCATCTCCGCAACGAACAAGAGGTCTGCCCTTGTATGTCTGAAATTCCTGCACGGCTTTCTTTGTGGCTGCCACAGGTCATCATCCTTTCTTAAACTTCAAGATATCATCAAACATCAAGATATGATTTTACGAGTGCTTCAAGTAGGTCGTCACGGTCAATTCTGCTGATGATATTACGAGCATTGTTGTATGTGGTAATATAGGTTGGATCCTCACTGAGAATATAGCCTACAATTTGATTAATAGGGTTATATCCCTTTTGTCTGAGTGCATCATATACAATTGACAAACTGTTTTTAATATGGTCATCTTTTTCTTCACCAAGTGAAAAAATCATTGTTTTATCCAACATACCGAAACACCTCCCAAATAATATGTATATTTAATTATACTATAATATTTATATAAATTCAAGTGAAATATAGAATTTTATTATAAATCTTCGGTCGACAGTGGTCGCTTTTCAACTCACTAATAACCCTCCATAAATAATTACAAGTTTTAAATAGTGAATTATGATATTTATCGCACAACAGAAGTAAATCTTCGGGTGTTAAAGGTTACATATTTAAACTCACTTCTGGAGCGTTATAACAAACAGCCAGTGGGTTGCACCTATTCGGGCAAATAAAGTTTGTTTTTATAAACCTTATTGCCCGAATATTTCATAGCAGTTTTTATAAATCAAAATTTATCTAAGATTAACACCTATTGCAGAAAGATTTGCAATTACCTTATCCATAATCTCCTGAACTTCTGCTGATGAAAGGGTTCTTTCATTTGAAGAAAACTCAAAGCGTACTGTAATGCTATGAACTGTTTCAGTGTCATAAGTATCGACAATCTTTGTATTTTTAAGAATACTGCCTCCCTCTTTCTGCCAACATTCAGTGAGTTTATCATAAAGAACTCCGTTTGGCAGTTCAAGGCTCAAATCGTAATCCATTGGAGGGAATTTTGACGGCTCTTCATATGAAATGCCGTTGTCTTTTGCATCTGCAAATGCGTTAATATCAAGTTCTGCAAAAACTATATTAGCCTTTTTGTCAATCTTTTTGCCGACAACAGGGTGAACTATACCGATTGTACCAATCTCTTTGCCGTCAAGAATTATTGTATTAAGGTTTACGGGATGCTCATAGCTGTGCTTTGGCTGTGCAGTTCTGAATGAAAGGGTACTGTGCTTTATATCATCTGTTATAACAGCAAGAATATCACGAAGTTCAAGATAGAGTGACTTCATATTCTTTGTCTTGCTATAAAGTGTTAGGGCAAGTTTTTTCTTCTCAATGCAAAGATTATTTTCATCAAGACCCTCAACTACTCTGCCTATTTCAAAAATTCCAAAATCAGGGGCAAAACCAACATTTGTCTTAACCTGACAAAACTGTGTAGGAATAATTGAATTGCGGATTGTTTCAATGTTAGGGTTTGTGGCATTTGCAAGCTTTACATTATCCTCAACAGGAATTTCAAGTGCTTTGAGTTCATCATTATACGCCCATACATATGAATGAAGCTCGTGAAGATTGTAACGCTTTACAAGAATGTCCTTGATTTTGTTCTCGTTGTTCTTCACAGTTGCCATTCTTACAGGATAGAGCGGTGAACGAGCTGTGTTTACATCAAAGTTGTCATAGCCGTAAATTCTTGTGATTTCCTCAATAATATCAGCTTTGATTGTGACATCCTTTGTTGCTCTCCATGACGGTACAACAACGCTGAATTTGTCACCGTCAAGAGTAACTTTAAAGCCAAGGCTTGTAAGAGTCTTTACTATTGTATCGTTAGAAATCTCAATGCCTGTGTAACGGTCAACAAAAGCCTTGTCAAAATCAAGCTCTACTGTATCATAACGGAAAGCGTATTCATCGGTAAGAGCAGATACTACTTGCACACCGCTATCATATTTCTTTAAAAGATGAACAAATCTTGCAATAGCAGGAACAGTATTTTCAGGGTCAAGGCACTTTTCATAGCGGATTGACGCATCTGTTCTGTGTGAAAGTCTTACAGTTGACTTTCTTATTGAAACTGCATTGAATGTGGCTGACTCAAGTAAAAGAGTTGTTGTATCGTCAACAATTTCCGAATCAAGACCGCCCATAATACCTGCAATAGCAACAGGTGTGTTGTCGTTGCAAATCATAAGTGTATTTTCGTCAATACTTCTGTCAACACCGTCAAGCGTTTTGAAAGTGAACGGAGTATCAAAACGCTTAATTCTTATCTTCTCCACTCTGCGAGCGTCAAAAGCGTGCATTGGCTGACCCATTTCGAGCATAAGATAATTTGTAAGGTCAGCAAGGAAGTTTATTCCGCGCATACCGCAGTAATAAAGGCGAATACGCATATTAACAGGGCTTATGTGACGGGTTACATTTTCAACCTGCATACAGCTGTAACGCTGACACAAGTCATCCTCAATCTTCATATCAATCTTTTTTAGATTGTCATAGGCATCAAGTTTCTCAACCTCAAGAGGTTTAAGCTCTCTGCCTGCAAGAGCCGCAAACTCACGGGCAATACCATAGTGACCCCAAAGGTCAGGACGGTTTGTAAGAGATTTGTTGTCAACCTCAAACACGATATCGTCAATCTCATAAATCTCTTTGATGTCAGTACCGTTTGGAACATCGTCTGTAATTTCCATTATTCCCGAATTGTCGTCAGATATACCGATTTCTGCCTCACTGCAACACATACCATTTGAAGTGTAGCCTGCAAGCGGACGAGGTGTAATAGTAATTTCACCAATTCTTGCACCGACCTTTGCAAATGCAGTTTTCATTCCGACACGAACATTCGGAGCACCGCAGACAACATCTGTAAGCTCATCTTCACCTGCATCAACCTTTAAAAGGTGGAGTTTTTTGGAATCAGGATGATTTTCAACTGACTTAATTTCGGCAACAACAACACCGCTTAAATCTGAACCCTTAAAGAAAATCTCGTTTTCTACCTCTGCTGTTGAGAGAGAAAATTGATGTATAAGCTCAACCTTGTCAAGACCTGAAAAGTCAACAAAGTCTGAAATCCAATTCATTGATAAAAACATAGTATTCTCCTCCCTTATTCTTCATCATCAGTAAACTGTGAAAGCGATTTCAGACTGCCGCTGTTCAAATCTCTGATATCTTTAATTCCGTATTTCATCATAGCAAGTCTTGTAAGACCAAGACCGAAAGCAAAACCTGTGTACTTTTCAGGGTCAATTCCTCCCTCACGCAAAACATTAGGATGAATCATACCGCATGGACAAAGCTCAAGCCAACCCGAATGTTTACATGAAGGACAGCCCTCGCCACCGCAAATTAAACAGCTTATATCAAGCTCAAAGCCGGGTTCAACGAACGGGAAAAATCCGGGGCGAAGTCTAACCTTGATATCCTTTTGGAAAACCTCTGAAAGCATAGTCTTCATAAAGAAAATTAAGTTTGAAATGGAAATGTCCTTGTCAACCATTACACCCTCCATCTGGAAGAAGGTGTTTTCGTGGCAGGCATCAGTCGCTTCGTTTCTGAAACATCTTCCGGGGAAGATTGCCTTGATAGGCTTTCCTGTTTCAACAAGTCTTTTGCCGTACTTTTTGAGAATTGCATTCTGTGCTGCCGAGGTCTGTGACTTTAACAGCTGACCGTTTTCAAGATAATAAGTATCCTGCATATCTCTTGCAGGGTGGTGCTTTGGAATGTTTACTGATTCAAAGCACTCGTAGTCTGTTACAACTTCTGAATAATCCTCAACATCAAATCCCATAGATTTGAATATTGTTTCGCACTGACGCTGAACAAGTGTTATAGGATGATATGAGCCTCTTGTAAGATTTGCAGGTGTTGTAATATCAAACTGAGGCATAGAAGCAATTTCAAGCTGAATTTCCTTTTCCTTAAGCTCTGCAATCTTTTCTTCTATTTTCTCAGCCGCATAAGCCTTGAGTTTGTTGACATCTGCACCAAAAACCTTTTTCTCTTCAACCGACAAATCTTTCATACCCTTTAAAAGTGCAGTAATACTGCCCTTTTTGCCAAGGTAAGCAACTCTGACTTTGTCAAGGTCGATAAGGTCTGCTGCCTCTTTAAGCTTTGAATTAATTTCATCTTTTAACCTAATGATTTTCTCGTCCATAAAAACCTCCGTTATACTAATACTTCATAAAAGGGCGAAAAAAATTTTTCGCTTTTCTTTAGTAATATCATTATTAAATATACTATATTGTTTCCGTGCAGTTTCCTATAAAGTAAATAAAGCCCCTGCGTAAAAACTACGCAGGGACGAAAATTCCGCGGTACCACCCTGATTTCTGCACATATATGCAGACACTCCGAAGCATTCACTTCTTAAACCTGTAACGGGGTCAGCCGTTGAAGCCTAATGATATTAATGTTCAGCCTCACCACTCGGAAGTGAACTTCACAATAAGTCTGTCGCAATGCACTCACAGCCAAGGTGCATATTCTCTGGAACGAAAAATCAAATTGCTACTTTCTTCGTCATCGTGTTATCTCTTTATATAATATCATTATTCACTTAATTTTGCAAGTATTTTTACCAATAAGTTCTATTAGACTTTAGTTCATCTTCGGAATATAAAGGTTACACAATAAAACAAACTTATTAACTTGATTTTAAATGCTTAAAAAAATCGCATATACCATAATATATAGGGATTGTCAAAAATGCAATCCAGCCAAATGCCCAGCCGCCGCAAACATTGAAGTAACCAAATAAAATGTATGCAATCACAACAAGAACAGGATAGCAAAAATGGCTTGGCTTATGCTCATAAAATGCGTCCACAAGAGTGTAATACAATGGAATAGTCAGAAAGCATATCCAACTTAACGCCCAGCCAAAACACACACCGCTGGCTCCCCACCAGACAAACGCAATAATAGGAAAGATAAAGAACGGAAACTTATTCCATATACTCTTGCTTTTGTGATGACAGCATTTCATGCTCTCGTCAACCATAACATTCCCATGTTCGTCAGTATAAACTCTCTGTTTTCCGCCCTCTTCAACATGAATTCCATTCCAGCCTACATCAACCTTATCACCGTTTCTATCGAGAACATGTACGCCGTCTTTAAGATTAATATGTACATGATCGCCTCTTTTGGAGTTAATGTGAATTCCGTTTTTAAATGAAACCTCATCTACTTTTTCATATACAGTTTCATTTTCACCGTCAGAACCATATGAGTAACTGTATTTATTCTCCTCGGTATTGTCCTGCTCTGAGTCAGTCTGCTGATTACTTTCCGATTCATCCTTTGTCAAAATCTTACCCTTGAGCAATTCATCAAGAGTAACACCGTAAATGTCGGCAAGTAAAATAAGGTTATCTGTATCGGGCGAAGCTTCGGCACGCTCCCACTTAGAAATTGCCTGTCTGCTGACGCCGATTTTTGCGGCAAGCTCTTCCTGACTAAGATTGTGTTTCTTTCTATATTGAAGTAATCTGTTGGCTGTTTCAATATTCATTGATGTGCCCTCCTCATTTAATTTGTTGCATATATTATATAATGCAACCAATTTAAAAAGCCATACATTTTAGTTTTCATCGCCGCAACTATTGGTTGCAATCGCATTGCAATGCGGTTTTTCGCACATCAGATATTAATACTAAACACCAATTAAAAATGGATATCTTTCAGGCAGATTTCGCGTCATATATCGTGCCCTGTCCTCGAAAGGCGCCAGCCTTTCTGCGGTATGGCACTCGTCTGACACAAAATCTGCTCTGAAATCTTAT
>JAFLSM010000023.1 GCA_022510955.1 Ruminococcus sp.
AACAGAAGAAAAAAGTTCACAGATATTATAAATGTGTCAGCGTTAAGAGACACAAAGGTTGCGATAAGAAAACCATCAAGAAGGAATGGATTGAGAATATCGTAATTGAACAAATTAAAAAAGTTGTTTTTGATGACAAGCTCATTGAAAGTTTAGCTGATACAGTTCTTGAAATTCAAGGCGCGGAGAATACAACTCTTCCGCTACTGCGCAAGCAATACGCTGAAATTCTAAAAGGTATTGATAATATGCTGAACGCAATTCAGCAAGGCATTATCACTTCATCTACCAAAGAAAGATTAGAAGAACTTGAACACCAAAAGAGCGAACTTGCTGTGCAAATCACAAAAGAAGAAATGTGCAGACCGACTCTGACAAAAGAGCAAATAATATTCTGGGTTGAACGGTTCAGAAAACTGAACACCAACAAGCTTGAACATCGTCGCCGCCTGATTGACAGCTTTATCAATTCAATCTATCTGTATGACGATAGAATAGTAATAACCTTTAACTACAAAGACGGCTCAAAAACGATTACCTTGGAAGAGATAGAAAACTCTGCCCTCGGTTCGGATTTAACATCACTCGCTGCACCAAAAAGAGAGAGTAGAATATTCTACTCTCTCTTTTTAATTTCTTATATTTCTTTCCAAGTTATTTCGCCGCCGTACTGCTGTATTATATCATTTGTCCAGGTTGTGTTGCCCTTTGGATAAGATATATCCGCCTTAACTTCATTAAATACTCCCTCACCTATACTTGGTGCGTCACCTTTAAATGATACAGCGGTAAGTGCAGAACATTTTTCAAATACCATTTTACCAAGCTTGGTGACACTTGCGGGAACTTCAATGCTCTTAAGGCTTGAACAGTTGTAAAATGCCCACTGTTCAATTTTTTCTACATTGCTTGGAATAATTATATCAGTAAGCGATGTGCAATTGTAGAATGCACTTTTTCCAATCTTTGTAACAGTACTTGGAATATCAACCGTAGAAAGTGATGAACAGCTGTAGAATACACTCTTCCCTATCTCTGTAAATCCTTTTGGAAGTGTCACAGATGAAAGTGCATAACAACACATAAAAGCAGAGTCGCCGATTTTTTCTACACTATCAGGAATTGAAATTTCGACAAGTTTTTCACATTTTACAAATGCGCTGTCTCCGATAGTTTTGACACTGTCCGATATAGTAATACTTTCGAGCTTTGAAAAATTAAAAAATGCATTTTTGCCGATTGAAGTAACACCGTCTTCAATTACAACAAAAGTTGCAGTATCAGAATATCCATGCCACGGAAGTTCAGAACCATTTGCGTAGTCATCCATATCGCCATTACCGCTGATTGACAAGGTTTTAGTGTCCTCAGCATAACTCCAAGAGCAGTTTCCTGCCTTATTGGTTTCTGTTGATAATTTACCTTGATTTGGAGTTGATTCAGAATTTCCGCAACCTGAAAGTACAGCCACTGATGCAACCATACAAACAGCACAAACAAGGCTTATAGCGTTTTTTATAATTTTCTTCATTTTTAATTCTCCTCTAAAATTTTATATACTTAGTATAACTCTTAAAATTTAGATATTCAATATTTAACAGTTACAATTAATAACTCATCATTCTCAACATATTGTATAATTTTTACATGTTGCAGGATTATCAAATTTTGTATAGAATATTGGTATATCTCCACACCATCTACACATGATTGATATACAATTTAATCGAGGTGACTGATTATGTTTGAAATTCTTCTTGTAGAAGATGATGAAAATATAAGAGAAGTAATTTCTGATTTTTTTGATGACAAAAGCCGTGGTACAATGCATATTGACATTGCAGAAAACGGTATGATAGCACTTGAAAAGGCATATGAAAAAATTTACGATTTGCTCATACTTGATATTATGCTACCTGAGCTTGACGGTTTTTCTGTTTGCCGAGAAATTAGAAAACAAAGTGATGTACCGATAATATTTATCACTGCAAGAGCAGCACAGGATGATGTGCTTAATGGCTATGCTCTTGGTTGTGATGATTATGTTGTAAAGCCATTTTCGCTCCCTGTTTTCTATCAAAAGGCAGATGCACTTATCAGACGTTCAAAGGGACTTGTTCGCTCGCAATCGCTTTGTGCCGGTTCTCTTACACTTAATCCAAATAACGGCATCTTAAAAAGCAATGGAACTGAACTTAATATTACTGCAACTGAATACAAGATTTTAAAAATTCTTTTAGAGAACAAAGGAACAGTTGTATCAAGAAACAAGCTTTTTTTGAGTATTTGGGGATATGACAGCGACAAAAATGAAAGAATACTTGACTCGCATATAAAGAATCTTAGAAAAGCTCTTGGAGATAACTCATACCTGATTAAAACTGTTGTGAGAAGAGGTTATAAAATTGAAGAATAAACATAAAATCTTAAAAAAGCAAGGAATAAAAATATTTGTAAGGACTATTTCAATTATGCTCTTATTTGGAATAATTGTATATGGTGTTTATGCTTATATTACATTAAATAACGCAATGCAACTTCAAAAAAATGAAACAAAAGAAAAATATTATGAATTAACGAAAAAAATAGATGACATTTATGATAGAGTATATGATGATATGTACAGAAATTCGGATCCGTGGTCATATACGTTGCAAAACTTTTCAGACGAAGATACAAAAATTATATATTACAGAGATATCATCCCTGAATCGCCTAAGAAAAAATCGTCTACATATGAAACTCATAATTCTATTCCATTTACATTTCATGACGGAAGCCTCCAAAATACGAATTTTTTATGCACAATAGATTATGAAAATCTTAGAAAGTCTATCTTTGATGAAGATTATGAGGAAATATGTGAATATATAAACAAAGAATCTGACGCAGACAATAATAACGCAAGGTATATTTTATCCTGTGCAGAAGGATATATTGATTATTACGATTTTGAGTATTATGAAAGCCTGGGAATATTTTATCCCTCAAAGCTTCAGGTATTAAAAATTGACGATGACCGAAACTGGTATATTCAGGCGGAAGTCGTAAAGGAGTATATTCTTAGCACTGATGATATTGACACTGAAAACTCTAAATTGTGTAAAATCGGTGATATGTATTTTAATGAAATAGACAAAGATTTTTTTGAAGGAAATTATTATAAATCAAATATTACCGATGATGAAATAGATGATGTTTATAAAAACGGCGGTGAAGGTGATTTTTATTATTTAGGCGATTTTAATTACATATATCAAAACAGTCTTGTTGAACAGTATTTGATTAAAGAGTATAAAATCCCAGAGAATGAAAAAGACACGCCATATGTAACGATAAATAAGCAAGATTCATTTTGGATTTATCATAAATTTAACCTGCTTGAATCATGTAAAAATGAACTAATAACTATGCTGATATACATAATTATAACATTTACAGGAATGGGGGTTTTAATTGCGTTTATGTCGTGGCATACACTGAAAAAACAGATAAAGCTTGAAGAAAAACGACGAGAGTTGACAAACTCAATGTCTCACGACCTTAAAACTCCTATCTTTGTAATTGGCAGTTATGCAGAAAATCTGATTGAAAATGTACATACCGATAAAAAAGAACATTACGCACAGATGATTTATGACAAAACACTGGAAATGAACGAACTCGTTCAAAATATGCTTGAACTGTCAAAGCTTGAAAATAACAACATTTATCCGAACAAAGAAGAATTTGACCTTGTGGAATTAATTAAGGAAATTCTTGTACAATTCAAGGCAGCAAAGGATTTTAGTATTAGTCTTGATGGAAGCGACCAAGCAATTATTAAAGCTGACAAAAATTTAATTAAAAGAGCAATTACAAACCTTATACAGAATGCTGAAAAATACAGCGAAGAAAACAAGGCAATTATCACTGTCAGCCAAAACGAATTTAAAATTGCCAATGCCTGCACAAAAATAAAATCAAACGAGATTAAAAAGCTGTGGGAGCCTTATTATATGGGCAATAACAGCGTGCGTAACAACGGCAACGGACTTGGACTTTCCATTGTAAAAAATATTATGCAGGCCCATAAGTTTGACTTTGGTGCAAGACTTGAAAATAAAAACATTATATTTTACTTTGTGTTTAAAAAATAATAACAAAAATCCACAGTGGAATCAAACCTACTGTGGATTTTTGCTTTTATAAAATGAACTAAAAGGAATACCAAAATGTAATTATATTGTTTTTAAACTTAACACCGTATTTTAAATCGTTAAGCTCAAAAACAGATTTTACAACTGTCAAACCAAGTCCGTTTCCTTCCTTGCGTGCTGTATTTTCGTTGCGATAGTACGGTTCCCAGATGCTTTTAAGATTGATTTTTGCGTTATCGGGAACACTGTTTGAAATAGAAAAGCTATGATTGTCAAGTCTGATTGAAACCGACCTTTTGTCGTTTGTGTACTTCAAGGCATTATCAATAAGATTCTGCATTGCTCGCCGAAGCATAGTTTTGTCAGCATCTATCATCACGCCCTCCGCACATTCAAAATGAATATCACACAAATCCATCATACTGATGTAATTGTCAACAAGACTCTGAACGAGGTCGCTCAAATTAAAATGCTCGGTATAAACTCTGATTTTATCTGACTCAAGCGCTGAAAGCTCAAGCATATCATGCACCATATCATTTACGGAATTTACCTTGTCAACAACATTTTGGGCGTAGTATTTTTCATTTTCATTCGTTGCACAAAGCAACATATTCTCGGCGTTGCCGCTGATTACAAACAGCGGAGTTTTAAGGTCATGAGCCATGGAATTTGTAAAGTCACGACGCTTTTTTTCAAGTTCTAACTGCTTTTTTAGCGTATTCCAGGAAATAAACCATACTACGAGACCGACAAACAACATTAGAATAAATGTATATATAAATGTCATACCTATGCGGTTGATACAGCTTTCAAGCACATTGATTTTTTCTAAATATCTTATTTTTACAAGCTGTGTATCGGCTGCAGTATTTTTTTTGCTGTCATCTTTTTTATATGCACCCATAGTATTTTCATATCCGCAATATATGTACTCAAACGGTGAAATCTGATAGTATCCGGTGGTATTTCCTATTGTATTTGCCAAATCACCTTTGTTGTCTATCCAATCATCCCCAAATTTTTGGCAAAGCTCTGAATACAAATCATCTTGGTATGAATTAAAAATAAAATCCTCATCTATAACATTGCGTTTTGTATCTGTTTGCTTTCCTACAAAGTGATGCGTATTTTTAAATTCATCATCAAGTTCAATATCAAATTCATCTACTACTTCATCCTGAGCATACCAATCATGATCGCTTTTTGTCCGAACAATCTCAAGCTTACTGGGAATAATGCGGTAAAACCAGAAATATTCAACATTAGTACAAGTGATACCATTATTCGTTTCTTCAGTAATCTTAGGTTCGTCTCCGTAGTAAAATTCTTTACATATCAGTTCGTAATAACTGCCGTCAGCATTCGTTTGACGACTTAGATAGTCTTTTATTTGGTCAATCTGGTATGAATTTAATGAACTAATAAAATCATCATAAAAAATTACAGCTTTTGATTGTAATTTACTGCCTAAATTTTTACCGTAATAATAATAATCCCAAGAAAAATCTGAAATATAGCAATTTTCAGTACCGTAAAGCATTTGATCCGATTTATCGAAAACTACTGCCTGATAATTAGTGTTCTTATTGCTTTGATTCTGAAAATTATTTACAGAGTATTTCATATTATCCAAGTCAAGGCAAAAATACATGTCATTCTCATCATATGATGTATAAACAAATGATTCATTCAAAAATGAAACAAAATGATTATGGCAATCATCAAGCAAAATCTCTTTTTCACCATTATAGGTTACATAAATATAAAGAAAAGACACCAAAACGCTTACAAGCAAAAAGATTGACATGATTTTTATAAGCATAATACGGCTTTCATAAATGAGTCGTTTTTTCATAGTTCCACCTCAATCTTATAACCCCGCCTGCGAATTGTCTGAAGTTGTTCTTTACAGTCTCCCAACGCTTTTCGCAAATTTTTAATATGTGTGTCAAGTACTCTGTCATCAACAAGAGCGTCATACCCCCACACCTTGTTTAGCAGAGTTTCACGAGTGACAATGTAGCCTTTGTTCTCAAGTAAAACTCTCAAAATGCCATATTCTTTTGCTTTGAGCGTAATTTCATCACCACAGCACATTACAACACCATTGTTTGGATTAAGAGTTATTTCTCCTGCTGAAAGCAAGTCTGAACGCACAAGACCCTTCGAACGCTTTATAAGAGCTTTAATCTTTTCGTAAAGCACAGGCAGTGGAAACGGTTTTATAATGTAATCATCACACCCTAAGGCGTAGCCTGTAAGCATATCTTCCTGTGTTGTTCGGGCTGTGATGAACATTATTGGAATATCGCTGTATCTTCTGACTTCTCGACACACTTCAAAGCCGTCAATGCACGGCATCATAACATCAAGCAACAGCAAATCATATTGATTTTCAAACGCTTTGTCAAGTCCCTCTTCACCATTTTCTGCCGTATCAACAATTATGTTATCTTTTTTCATTTGAAAGAAGCGACAAATCATATCTCTGATTTCTCTGTCATCCTCTACAAGTAAAATCCTGTTCATTGTACCACCAATAAAATAATAAATTAAAAATCTGTTTTTTAACTGTATTTTTTATAAATATAATATAAAAAATAACGCAATATACATTAATACATAAATTCTCACCTTGTGCATATTCTGATTATAATGTGCTATATTTTCTTGATTGTTGTAAAATTATATGATAATATTAATTATAACAACAAATTATGGTGATACAGTGAAAAAAATAATAATTTTTTGCCTTGCTATAGTGATTACTGTTTGCACAATGTTTTCAGCATATGCAACAGAGGACATAGATTTTAAACTAAATAATGTTGAATGCAATACAAACAGACTTTTTGATATAGAAGTTGTTGCAAACAGCAGTCAAGGACTGAGTGCAGTAACCTTTGAATTCACTTATGATAAAAGTATGTTTGAATTCCGAGGTACAAAGTCAAGTGACACAGAAGCAAGTGTGAAATCAAATGAACTCGATAACTGTGTTAAGGCAGTATACTTATGCACTGACGGAATAAATACGAGCGGCGGCAAGACAATTTTTACTGTTACATTCAAAGCTATAAAGGCAGGCACGGGATATATTGACTTTAACGTATACGAATGTGTTGACCAAAATATTGAGTTTATGCATATTGGCAGCTGCACATCAGCTAAGATTAATGTAAAAGATAGTTCAGATAATGTAAAAAGTACAGACAATAAAACATCAAACTCTTCAAAATCAACAGAAAAATCCGAAAAAAGTAATTCATCGAAAAGTAAAAGCACAAGAATTGAAACAACAACCTCACAGGCAACCATTGACAATTTAGGAATTGTAAATCCAATTAATGATAATAAAATGAAATATATGTTTATTGGTATATCAATCGGAGGACTTATTGTTACTGCACTAATTGTTGCGTTCTTTTTAGGTCAAAAAACCGTAAAAAATAAGGCACGACTGCAAAAATAGTATGCGGTCGTGCCTTGTTTTTATTATAACATTCTTTATAAAATGTCGATATATTCGCCGTTTAAAGCTTTGTTCATACTTCTAACAGCACAGAATTTTCCACACATTGAACAACTGTCTTCCTGCTCAGGTTTTCTATCATCACGAATTTTTTTTGCAGTTTCGGGATCTATGGAACATTTCCACTGGGTTTCCCAATCAAAATTACGCCTTGCATCAGCCATAGCATCATCAATATCTCTTGCGTGAGGAACTTTCTTTGCGATATCGGCAGCGTGCGCCGCAATTCGAGATGCGATAATTCCCTGCTTTACATCCTCTACATTAGGCAAAGCCAAATGCTCGGCAGGGGTAACATAGCATAGGAATGCCGCACCTGCTGATGCCGCAACAGCACCGCCAATAGCAGAGGTTATGTGGTCATAGCCAGGGGCAATATCCGTAACAAGCGGACCAAGAACATAGAATGGAGCACCAAGACAGATTGTCTGCTGTAGCTTCATATTGGCTTCAATTTGGTCAAGCGGCATATGTCCCGGACCTTCTACCATAACCTGAACATCCTTTGCCCATGCACGCTTGGTAAGCTCGCCGAGGCGTACAAGTTCTTCAATCTGGCACACATCGCTTGCATCTGCAAGACATCCCGGACGGCATGCATCACCTAATGAAATTGTAACATCGTACTCGCGACAAATATCAAGGATTTCATCAAAATACTCATAAAAAGGATTTTCTTCTCCTGTCATACACATCCAAGCAAAAACGAGTGAGCCTCCGCGAGAAACGATATTCATTTTTCTTTTGTGTTTTTTTATTTGGTCTATAGTTTTTCTTGTAATTCCACAGTGCAGAGTGACAAAATCAACACCGTCCTCTGCGTGCAAGCGAACAACATCAATAAAGTCTTTTGCAGTAAGTGTTGCCAAATCTCTTTGATAGTGGATTACACTATCATAAACAGGAACAGTACCAATCATTGCAGGACATTCGCTTGTAAGCTTTTTTCTGAACGGCTGGGTGTTTCCGTGTGAAGAAAGGTCCATAATTGCCTCAGCACCCATATCTACCGCAGCCATAACCTTTTTCATTTCAATGTCATAATCCTTGCAATCTCTTGATACACCAAGGTTGACATTTATTTTTGTTCGGAGCATAGAGCCTACGCCGTTAGGGTCTAAACATTTATGTAGTCTGTTTGCACAAATGGCAACCTGACCCTTTGCCACAAGCTCTCTTATTTCTTCCTCACTGCGATATTCCTTTGCGGCTACTGCTTTCATTTCAGGTGTAATTATGCCTTGTCTTGCCGCATCCATTTGTGTTGTGTAATTTCTCATTTTATTTTCTCCTTTTTAGACAGATATTGTTATGACTCTTTGCAAAGAATAAAAGCATGGTTCATAGGGCCTGAGCCTTTACCCAAATCCAGCATTGCAGAAAGTGCCTCAGAAATATAATCCTTCGCATATTTTACAGATTCCTCAAGTGTATAACCTTTTGCAAGGTTAGATGCAATCGCACTTGACAGCGTACAGCCTGTACCGTGGGCATTTGGATTATTTATACGCTTCCCCTCAAACCAAATATATTCTCCCTTTGAGTACAAAAGGTCGCTTGCATCGTTAATGCTATGACCGCCTTTAATCAGTACGGCAGACCCGTATGCATCAAAAATTCTTTCGGCGGCTTTTAGCATATCTTCTCTATTATTTATTTTCATGTCGGATATTACTTCCGCCTCAAGAATATTTGGTGTTACAAGCGTTGCTAAAGGAAACAAATCCTTTATAAATGTTGAAACTGCATCTGTTTTCATAAGTGCGGATCCGCTTGTTGCCACCATAACGGGGTCAACTACAATATTTTCAGCTTTGTAAAAGCGAAGCCGTTCAGCAATCACCTTAATAAGTTCGCTTGAAGAAACCATTCCGATTTTTACAGCAACGGGATAAATATCCTCAAATACTGCATCTAATTGTTCTTTTAAAAACTGCGGAGATACTTCCATAATACTCCTGACGCCGGTAGTATTTTGTGCAGTAAGTGCTGTTATCACACTCATTGCATAAACACCATTCATCGTCATTGTTTTTAAATCCGCCTGAATACCGGCACCTCCGCTGCAGTCGCTCCCTGCAATGGTCAATGCTGTTTTCATTTTGTATTCTCCTTTCTTACAATAATACAGCATCGTTTTATTTAGCGACAAAAGGTGGTGTCCCCAATCTGCCGCTGATATAATAATTACTTTTTAATTAACTATTAGTTTTAAAAACTTTTTGCATATTCTAAAAAATCATTTATTTCACAATAGTTTGACATATAAAAGTCTGCAAGATTTTTTACACTGTCCTGATTCTTTTCGTGTTCGTCATAAACACCTACTGTAACAAATCCATCAGCCTTTGCTGTAATAAGTGCATACTCTGCATCCTCAAAAACAACAGTCTTTGTTTTTTCAGTGCCAAGATGCTTTAGTGCTTCACGGTAGATTGACGGATTATCCTTTCCGTAACCTACAGATGTGCAAGTAAATATTTCGGTGAAATAATGAAGAACTCCGCATCTTTTCAGTGCCGCTTCAACTTGATTCCGTTCTGTAGCGGTTGCTATGCACATTTTTACGCCTCTATGATATAACTCCTTTAACAGCTCTTTTATACCAAATTTTAGCTGTACTTCGTCTGAGTAATAGCGTTCAACCATCTTATTTACTCCATCCATAATTTCTTGAACAGATAATGGAACACCGTACTCACTCCTACAATAGCAAGCCGCCTGATACAAACTCATTGACCTAAAGGTTTCACAAAGATTTTCTTTTGGCTCAAAGCCTATTGAACGAAGATAGGCTTCGCCTATACCGTCCCAGATATACATTGAGTCGAGGAGTGTGCCGTCTAAATCAAAAATTGCACCCTGTATCATACCAAAGTTACCACTTTTGCCCTTTCTTTGAGTTTAGCTGTGGCTTTCTTTATATCATCTGATGCAAATATAGCGGAAACAACAGCAATGCCGTCAACACCGCAACCTTTGATTTCATCAACATTTTTTAGATTAATACCTCCGATAGCAACAGCAGGAATTGTTACCGAAGAACAGATTTGACGAAGCTGATCATTTGAAATGCGAATAGCATTTTTCTTGGTGGATGACGGAAATACTGCACCCACACCGAGATAGTCTGCACCGTCTTTTTGTGCAGCTTGTGCCTGTTCTACAGTTTTTGCAGTAGCTCCGATGATAAAATCCGCCCCTACTTGCTCTCGGATTTTAGAAACAGGTACATCTTCAATACCAACATGCACACCATCAGCACCGCTTTTTAAGGCAACCTCCACATTATCGTTGATGATAAGCGGAACATTGTAGCGACGGCAAAGCTTATTTATCTCTATTGCCTCACTTACAAAGGTATCTTCATCAAGATTTTTCTCTCTAAGCTGAACAATCGTAACACCGCCTTTAAGTGCATCTTCAACTTGCTCATACAGCGTTTGTCTGCCCACCCAACTGCTATCGGTTACGGCATATAATAGGAGCATATCTTTATTAAACTTCATCTTGAAATCCCTCCAGATACATATTAACATCATCACAACGCATAATTCCGCTCATTATACAAGCACCATTTGCTCCGACTTTGCAAACATCTGCAAAATTGATTTTGTCAATTCCGCCAATAGCGTAAGCAGGAATAGACACGCTGTTACATACATCTTTAAGAAAATCAAGTCCTCTTCCTGCTATGCCTTTCTTGCATTCAGTGTCAAATATGTGTCCTACCGTAATGTAGGAACAGCCAAGCTTTTCAGCCTCTATTGCATCATCAACAGAATGACATGACGCTCCGATTACTGAAAAATGTACTTTCTCTGAATCGCTCATTTTTTGCAAAATATGAAGTGGTAGATGTATAAATTCTGCTTTAAGTTCGATTGCAACATCAGCAAAATTGTGAAGAATACAAGGTGTGTCATATTTTCGGCATATTTCCATTACCTTAAGCGCAAGTATTTTGTAATCTTCTTTGTTCAAATCTTTTTCACGCAAAATGATTGCCTTTGGCTTTGCTTTGGCAATTTTTTCAATACGGGTAAGAAAATTGCCACTGCAAAGACCTCTGTTGGTTACACATATAATATCAGACATACAGGTAATCGTTGAGGACAGGTTGCAGTCCTTCCTTAGTAATATCCTTATACATTTTGTCAAGACTACGGTTATCGTCAATTTCAAACTGTTCGTCACCCTGTACAGTCTCGGACTTTTTACCCGTATATTTGCTTTCGTGATCACCGATTCCCGTAGAGACACCTGCCGATACCTTTGTTGCGGCAATCTTTACAATACCATTTCTAAACTCGGCACTCTCACGAGAGGACACGGTAATACCAACAAAGGGCAAAAAGATACGGTAAGCACAAATTATCTGGCAAAGTTGTTTTTCATGAACATCTAAAGGATTGATTTTTTCATTATTGACAATAGGACGAAGTCTTGGACAGGAGAGTGACATTTCTGCGTGAGGATATTTTCGCTGGAGATAGTAAACATGTAATGCACTTGCAAGAGCGTCCTTTCTAAAATCAGAAAGTCCGAGCAGTGCTGAAAATGCAACACCGCGCATACCGCCACGCAAAGCTCGTTCCTGTGCGTCGAAGCGGTAAGGCCATACACGCTTGTGTCCTAGAAGATGCAGATTTTCGTATTTTTCGGTATCGTAAGTTTCCTGAAATACCGTTACATAATCTGCTCCGCATTCGTGCAGATAAGTATATTCGTCTGTATTAACAGGATAGATTTCAAGTCCTACCATACGGAAATACTTTCTTGCAAGCTTGCAAGCCTCTCCGATGTAGTCAATATCACTCTGACCTCGGCTCTCTCCTGTAAGTATGAGTATTTCTTCCATACCGCTGTCGGCAATAACTTTCATTTCTTGCTCAATTTGTTCCATAGTAAGCTTCATTCTATTGATATGATTGTAGCAGTTAAAGCCGCAATACACGCAGTAATTTTCGCAGTAATTTGCTATGTAAAGAGGAGTAAAAAGATAAACCGTATTGCCAAAGTGCCTGCTTGTTTCAAGTCTTGCTCTTTGCGCCATTTGTTCAAGAAACGGTTCGGCTGCCGGAGATAATAATGCCTTAAAATCTTCAATAGAGCAGTTATCGTGTTCAAGTGCTGCTTTGACATCTTTTTCCGTATATTTTGAATAATCATAGCTGTTCATCTGAGACATAACATTTGCACATACATCAGACTCGATTTGTTCCATTCCCGGCAAATATTCCATATGATTTTTGCGAAAGGACGGGTCTGTTTCAAGTCGATGTTTTTTTGCAAGTGCTTTGTCAGAAAGATACTCTGAATCAACAAAGAATTGATTTTCCATATCATACCTCCTATACTAAACTCCGATTAAAAAATTGGTTACTTAGTATTAATCACGCAAAAATCCGGTAAGCGGGTCAGATGCAGATGCACCTCTTGTAAGAACTCTTCCGAGTCCTGACAGATATGCCTTTCTTCCTGCTTCAATAGCCTGACGAAAAGCAGCTGCCATCATCGGTAAATCTCCGGCAGTTGCAAGTGCAGTATTTGCCATAATTGCAGCGGCACCCATTTCCATAGCTTCACAAGCCTGGGATGGTCTGCCAATACCTGCATCGACAATGATAGGCAAATCTATTTCATTAATTAGAATCTGAATAAAGTCTTTTGTTGCGAGTCCCTTATTGGAACCAATAGGAGAAGCAAGAGGCATAATCGTTGCAGCACCTGCATTCACAAGGTCACGGGCAACATTAAGGTCGGGATACATATATGGCATAACCACAAAGCCTTCTTTTGCAAGAATTTCAGTAGCCTTAATTGTTTCCTGATTATCAGGGAGCAGATACTTACTGTCACGCATAATCTCAATTTTTACGAAATTACCGCAGCCAAGCTCACGGGCAAGACGAGCGATTCTAACAGCCTCTTCGGCTGTTCTTGCACCGCTTGTATTTGGTAGTAAAGTAATTCCATTAGGAATATAATCAAGAATATTTTCCTGTTCTTTAGTATTGGCACGGCGAACAGCAAGTGTAATGATTTCCGCTGCTGCATCCTTAATTGCCGCCTCAATCAGGTTTAAAGAGTATTTACCCGAACCCAGAATAAATCTTGAATTAAATTCGTGTCCTCCGATTATTAGTTTATCGTTATTCATTAAAATACCTTCATTCTTAAAATTCATTTGCTAAAATTTGCAAAACTTTGTGTGCCTGATGTGCTGCACAAAGCATAACACGGGCTGACACAAGACTCATTTCACTTTTAACATCACTTACTTCATCACCACAAAGATAAAATCTGTCGGTAATCCTGCGAGTTTTTATACTGTTTGCTGAGCCAAGTCCCGCCATTCCCGAAGCAGCTACAAGATACTTTTTCGGCATTGTTTCAAGAACCGTGTTTACAAGCATAGCTTTTGCTTCTGCATTATCAAAGGCCTCGCAAATAATATCGACATCACTGAGCAGTCCGTTTGCATTATCCTCATTAATACGGACAGTATGTGCTTCTATATCAATATACGGTGCAATTTCTTTTAGGTTTGACGCAAGAGCATCTGTCTTAAATTCACCCACCTGTTCAGCCTTATATTGCTGACGGTGCAGATTAGAAACATCAACTTTGTCAAAATCAAGCAAAATCAGCTTTCCGACTCCTGCACGAGCAAGAGCTATAGCAATATTGGAGCCAAGACCACCAAGACCGCATACAGCAACAGTTGCAGAAGAAAATCTTTCCTGCAATTCTTTTCCATGGCGTTGCTCTAATGCTTTTTTCCATTCATCTTTTTCAGGTATCAGTTTAACCGCCTCCCACAAAGCTGACTATTTCAATAACATCTTCGTCGCAAAGCACAGTTTCATCATACTGAGATTTAGGAACAATCTCCTCATTTCGCTCCACAACAATTCGTTTTACATCGTAATCTGCAGTTTCAAGATATTCAGATACAGATTTTCCTGCGATATCCAAAAATTCTCCGTTGACTTTTACCATTTTGTATCACCTCCGAAAAAACAATGTGATGTTACCATCAATCCGGGCAAACAGAGTTTATTTTTATAAACTTTAGTGCCTAACTGTTGTGTATAAATAAATTCTTATAAAGAAAAAAGGAAACCACCGATTTGGCAGTTTCCCATAACTTTAGTATTTTCCTAATAGACTTATATCAGGCTTCCCTACGTTGGCATTATCCAAATCAGGTTATCGGTCGAAGGTTATACCTTCCTCTCAGCCTGTAACACAAGCCCCCGTTTGTCAATTTTTCACTGGTATTATACACCTTATTGCATAAAAAATCAAGTAAATAAATATAAATATAGAATATTATTTCTAAAACAATACTGTCCACTTTCAATACTATATATAAACACAAAACGGTCAGACACAAATTTTGTATCTGACCGTTCTAATTATTTCATCAAGTCTAATTTTTGATTATGCTTTTCATTTGTAAGTATATCACAGATTGCCATTTTGCGAATGATATTTTTAACGGTAATATCAAGTCCTGTACCCTCTCTGTAATCGGCAGGATAAATATAGTCTACTCTGTCTTTTCTAAACAGGTCCTCAACCTTGCTGTCCCTGCTTTGATACACTGCAATCGAATAACCGCCATATGCTTTCATCATTTTCATACACGGTACATCCGAAAGTCCGTCACCTATGTAAATCATATTGCAAAACGGGACACGCTTACTGTCATCCGGCATTGAGCGATTAAGGTCATTATCATTTGCCACATCAAGCACGCCCTTGTTAATACGATATACAAACTGAGTTTTGTTTGTATAATTTACATCGGTTTTTGGCCATACTCCGTTTCCATTTTCATCATATAAAAACTCGCAAGCAAAAATACTCTTAAAATACTTGCTGATTGAAGTACCCTCAATAATTTCTTTCATTCCCGATGAAATTACATAATGCTCAACCTGAACTCCTTGTTCAATGCCAAAATCTGAAATCCGTTCAAACCAGCCTTCGACACCGTCGAAAAGCTCAACATTCTTGCCCATATCAACAAGATTTTGCCTTAAAAGAGGAATATTCTTATCCTTTGACATCTTGACCATAGTATACATATAAGAAAGAACTGAGTCCATATGCTCCTGTATACCAAGGTCATTGGCATAGCTCCAAAATTGACTTTCGGTCATTCCAAGACTTGGGATGAAACTGTAAGCCTGCATATCTTTTGTGCATAGAGTTTTGTCAAAGTCATACATTACGGCAACTATCGGGCGGTCACTCATAAAAATCCCTCAATCATTCGTTTTCAGATATTTCATCTGATGAATTTGAAAAAGTTTTTATTTCAATTTTTTCAATCACAACATCCTCTGTCGGAATGTCATTCTCGTCAGTCTTTACCGAGGCAATTTTATCAACAACATCCATGCCCTTGATAACCTGTGCAAATACGGTATTACCTCTGTCAACAGCATTATATGCACCGTCAAGATGAGCATTACCGCCGTTTTTGTCATAAAGCGCCTTTACTGAATCAGGAACAATTTCAGTATCATAGCAAGTTGCACCGTATTGGTCAATAAAGGTAGAAAGCAAATTTGAATCCTTGTAATTTATAAGCTGTGTTTTTGCCGACTTCCAATTCTCTTCAAGAGCAGTCCAACCACCCTCTGCCTTAAAGGCTTTTGCATCCTTCTGGTTAATAAAGAACTGGCTTGTGTTGGTATCTCGATTGCTGTTTGCCATTGAAACAGCACCTCTGATATTAAAGAGCTTATCACTGAATTCATCTTCAAAGTCTGCACCGTAAGAGCTTGTCTGCTCAGGGTTACCGCCCTGAATCATAAAATCATCTATTACGCGATAAAAGGTTGTATTATCGTAGCTGCCCTGCTTTGCAAGATTAATAAAGTTTGTCACAGTCTTAGGAGCAAGCTCTGGGAAAAATCGGATTGTAATATCACCCATTGAAGTTTGTATCACTGCGATTGTGTCGCCCTCATTTGGATTATCAAGCTGATAGCCTACTGCAATATCATTATTTTGATTAATGCTTGGCTCAATGTCAAGAGATGCAGCATTAATACCGAGTGACTCAAGCACAGTTAAGGCATTTGCCTCGTCATCCGTGCTGATTGCCGTATCAGCCGTTGCAACCTTATTAGTTGCAGTATCACTTGTTGACTGATTTTTGTCTTGTTTTTCGTTTTCACATCCGGAAAACGAAAAAGCAGCAGTTGTGCAGATTACAGTGCCTAACAAAGCACAAAGCACTTGCCTGAGCTTAATCGTATTCATAATAAATCCCTTTCTCGGATAGAATTCTAAAACACACATATATATTGTAACACACATTATTAAAATTTGCAAGTTTGAGCGATTTTAAGCTATTTTTTTGGAAAATATAATCAAATTATTTCATACTTTATACACTGTAATATGTTTGCATATTTTTGCATATCATTGTGTGTAGATAATTTATTTATAATATAACGGAGGTCTTAAAAATGCCAGAATATCTGCCGGAAGGAAAACTTATTACAACTTCGGAAAACATATATTATACACGCTCTGAAAAACTCTTGAATGAAGCAAAACGAAATCAAATCATTCTTGAAGCTCGTGCAAGCATATGCGACTCAAACCATAATCTTATCGTTGACCTTGGATCAATGAAGGGTATAATCCCTCGTGAGGAAGGAGCAATCGGCATTAAGGACGGCAGTGTTCGAGACATTGCTGTAATCTCAAGGGTAAACCGCCCTGTATGCTTTGTTGTAGATGACATAACAACTGATGAAAACGGTCAGCCTCTTGCAATTCTTTCACGAGAAAAAGCACAGAAAAAATGCCTTAACAATTTCGTTTCAAAGCTTGTATGCGGAGATGTGGTTGATGCACGGATTACGCACCTGGAAAACTTTGGGGCTTTTGCAGACATAGGCTGCGGAATTGTAGCGCTTATGCCTATAGACACAATCTCGGTTTCACGCATTGAACATCCAAAAGAGCGTTTTACTGACGGAATGGATATAAAGGCGGTAATCAAAACAATAGAAAACGGCAGAATCAGCCTGAGTCACAAGGAACTGCTTGGAACTTGGGAAGAAAACGCTCAAAGCTTTAATGCCGGTGAAACAGTTGCAGGTATCGTACGCAGTGTTGAAAATTACGGTGCATTTGTAGAGCTTGCCCCAAATCTTGCTGGTCTTGCGGAAAGTCGTGATGGGGTACGCACAGGTCAGCAGGCAAGCGTTTACATAAAAAGCATTATTCCCGATAAAATGAAAATCAAGCTTATAATAATTGATACATTTGACTACCAATACAATCCTCAAACGCCTGAATATTTTTGCAACGAAAAACACATTGACAGATTTTTATACTCACCCGAACAGTGTACAAAGCGTGTTGAAACCGTCTTCCGCTAAATTGACAGTTATGTGACAATTTGCTATAATGCAATATACATAGGAGTGTGAAAATTATGGAAGTTTCTGTTCAAAGTATTCTGATTCTTACAGTTGGCATTTTAACGCTTGTTGTTGCAGTTACCGCACTTATTTTGATAATCAAAAGTCTAAGACAAAATACTGCTGATCAAACAAACGATATTCTACTTAAAGAGATTAATGCTCAGCAAAGCACTCTAAGACAGGAACTCAACAGCCAGACTCAGCTTTCCATAAAAAATATGGGAGATATTCTGGCTGAGAATCAGCGCAATTTTTCACTTAATCAAAGCGAAAAATTTGCACAGCTTGAGAACAGATTAAAAACATTTTCTCTTGAAAATGAGCAAAAACTTGAAAATATCAGACATACAATACAAAACCAGCTTTCGCACATCCAAGATGATAACAATAAGCAGATTGACGAAATGCGTAAAACTGTTGACGAAAAATTGCAAAAAACTCTTGAAGAAAAAATGACTCAGTCGTTTGCCCTTGTAAACGAACGACTTGAACAGGTATACAAGGGACTTGGTGAGATGCAAACCCTTGCATCAGGTGTAGGTGACCTCAAAAAAGTGCTTTCAAATGTTAAAACACGAGGCATTCTCGGCGAAATCCAGCTTGGAAGTATTCTTAATGAAATTCTGTCTCCTGCTCAATACGATGAAAATGTTGTCACTAAAAAAGGTACAAAAAATGTTGTTGAGTTTGCCATCAAGCTACCTGCCGATGATGACAAGTTTATTTATCTTCCTATCGACTCAAAATTTCCGGGCGACACCTATTCTGCACTCAGGGACGCCATAGAGGAGGGCAACAAAGAGCGAATTAATCTTACTGCCAAACAGCTTGTTACAACTATAAAAAATGAGGCTAAGGACATTCGTGACAAATATATTGATCCTCCTCACACAACTGATTTTGCGATTATGTTTCTTCCGTTTGAAGGACTTTACTGCGAAGTCGTAAACCGTGGACTTGTTGAAGTTTTACAGCGTGACTACAAAGTAAATGTTGCAGGTCCAAGCACAATGGCGGCACTGCTAAACTCACTGCAAATGGGCTTTAAAACCCTTGCTGTACAAAAACGCAGCACCGAGGTCTGGAAGATTTTGAGTGATGTCAAAAAGGAATTCGACACATTTAATTCCGTGCTTGAAAACACTCAAAACAGACTCAAGCAAGCAAATGATGAACTCGAAAAACTTGTCGGAGTGCGTACAAGACAAATTCAGAGAAAGCTCAAGGATGTACAGTCAACTGATTCTCTCCCTGAAAATATTGATTAATTTCTTGCCAACAGCAAAAAAATAATTTTAATTAACAATCTGACTAAACATTTTACGAGCAATGTTACAGCAACAATTATTCCCGCAAAAATAGTCATTGTAACTAAAATCAAAATTGAAAAATACAAAAGAAAACATCCTTACATAAATGATATAATCATTATATATGTAAGGATGTAATTTTTTTAACGAAGTTTGTTGATAATATTTCTAAATTAGAATATTCTTAGAATAATATTTCTGAAACAGAATTATTTTTGAAGAGTTCCAAGACTTGCACACTTTAGATAAGCGTTGATAAAGCCATCTAAATCGCCGTCCATTACTGCCTGAATGTTACCTGTTTCAAAGCTTGTTCTATGGTCTTTTACCATTGTGTAAGGCATAAAAACATAGCTTCTTATCTGTGAGCCCCAAGTGATCTCCTTTTGAACGCCCTTAATATCTTCGATCTTTTCAAGATGCTCACGCTCCTTGATTTCAACAAGCTTTGAGATAAGCATCTTCATAGCAACATCACGGTTCTGATACTGGCTTCGCTCAACCTGGCTTGCAACAACAATGCCTGTAGGAATATGAGTAAGACGAACAGCAGAAGATGTTTTGTTTACCTTCTGACCACCTGCACCGCTTGCACGATAAACATCCATTTTGATGTCATCAGGAGAGATGTTTACCTGAATATTATCATCCATTTCGGGCATAACCTCTAATGAAGAAAAACTTGTATGGCGTCTGCCTGCCGAATCAAACGGTGACACACGAACAAGTCGGTGAACTCCTGCCTCTCCCTTGAGATAACCATAGGCATTTTCACCCTCAATCAGCAAAACAGCACTCTTAAGTCCTGCTTCATCGCCGTCAAGATAATCAACTTCCTTTACCTTAAAGCCGTGAGCCTCTGCCCAACGGGAATACATTCTGTACAGCATTTCAGCCCAATCCTGGGCTTCTGTTCCGCCGGAACCTGCGTGAAATGTAAGGATTGCATTGTTTTTGTCATACTCACCGGTGAGGAGTGTCTGCAATCTCTGTTTTTCAAGACTGTTCTTTACCTCTTCAACTTCGCTTAGAGCCTCGTCAAGAAGAGTAAGGTCCTCTTCCTCATTTGCAAGCTCAATCAACGCTGCTGTATCCTCATACTTTGAAACAAGATTTTCATAAGCCTCAACCTTACCTTTTAAAGCACCCGTACGCTGTAAGATTTTTTGAGAATTCTCTACATCATCCCAAAAACCCGGTTCTGTGGCTTTTAACTCAAGCTGTTCAATCTCAGAAAGCATTCCTTTCATTCCGAGCGCATCAGACAAATCGTCAATCTCAGGCTTTAGTGCTTGCAAATCAAGCAATAATTCTTCAAACTGTACCATTATATATTACCTTTCTATTTTAATATAATATACTCCAATAATATTATAACAAAGTTTTTAAAGGTTGTAAACCAAAAAACATATAAATATTATGGTTGCATTTACCAAAAAAATTTGTTATAATTTATAAAGATATTAAATAGTATTATTGTGGTTTATGTATTAATTTTACGATATATGTTGAACTTCTAATGTGAATCTGGAGGAATTTATGGATTTCACCAAATACAACTGCCCTGTCTGTAACGAACAGTTTCAGAAAGACGAGGACATTGTTGTTTGTCCCGAATGCGGCACGCCTCATCACAGAGTATGCTATGAAAGCTTAAATCAATGCTTTTATCAGGACAAGCACAAAGAGGGCTTTTTATTTGAAGAAGCTTATAATGACGCCGTCGAGAACGATGATAACGACAACACAACAGTGACTTGTCCTCGCTGCAATGAGGTTAATCCAAAGGAAATATTCTATTGTCAGAATTGCGGACTTCCTCTTGGAAATCAAAATGAAAACAATAAATATACTAACAATAGTCAACAAAATGGTCAATATGGTCAGCAAAACGGTATGCCTCCGTTTGGTGTAGGCTTTAACTTTGACCCAATGGCCGGAATTGACAGCAATGAACCTATTGCAGAAAATGTGACAGCAGGTGAAATGTCAAAATTTGTCGGCAAAAACACACCGTACTTTTTAATGGTTTTTAAAAGACTTAAAAACCTGAATATATCAAGATTCAATTTTTCTGCTTTTCTGTTTTCAGGAGCGTATTTCTTTTACAGAAAAATGATTGGACTTGGTTTTTTGTTCTCGGCATTGATAATCGGTCTTTATGTAGCATCCTATTATGTGTGTTTAACCCCTGCATATCAAGAAATTTATCAGATAATTGCACAGAATAGTCAGCCATCTTTTTTATCTTTGCTTTCCATTAATACATCCGTGCTTAGCACAGAACAAATTATACTTTATAATCTTCCAAACATATTCAGCATATTTATATTCGCTTTAAGAATTGTAAGCGGTGCAATCGCAAACCGCTTTTACTATAAGCATTGCGGTAAAATAATTAGAGGGATTAAAGCAGAAGAAAGCACAGAGCCTGTTAACGAAAGACTTGAACTCAAAGGCGGTGTAAATATTGCATCTGCTATCTGCATCGGTGTGTTACATCTTGCAATAATCTATATCCCTTATTTCATAAGTATGTGAATTTATAATCATCCATAAGGAGAAACCTAATGAAAATTACAAAAGCGATTATCCCTGCGGCTGGTTTCGGTACTAGAGTTCTGCCGGCTACAAAGACAATGCCAAAGGAAATGTTCCCTATTGTTGACAAGCCTGCAATTCAGTATATTGTTGAAGAAGCTGTTTCAGCAGGTATTACAGATATTTTAATTATTACAAACAGAGGCAAAGGCATTATTGAAGATCATTTTGATAAATCACCCGAGCTTGAAGAAATTTTAGAAAAAGGCGGAAAAACTGAGTTTTTAGAGCAAGTAAGAGCAATTTCTGACCTTGCAAACATCACTTTTATTCGTCAAAAAGAGATGAAAGGTCTTGGCCACGCTGTCTTAAAAGCTAAGTCTTTTGTTGGCAATGAGCCATTTGCCGTACTTTACGGTGACGGTGTTATCATTAGCGAAACTCCCGCAATCAAACAGCTGATTGACTGTTACGGAGAATACGGTGAGGGTGTTGTAGGCGTAAAAAAGGTACCTGCCGAAGATATTCACAAATACGGTTCACTTAAGGTTGAAAACTTGCATGACAATATATTCAAGTGTACAGATATGAAAGAAAAGCCACAAACTCCCGAAGAGGTGCTTTCACTTTATTCAATTCTTGACAGATGCGTTTTACCTGCAGAAATTTTTGAAATTCTTGAAAGAACTGCTCCGGGTGCAGGCGGTGAAATTCAGCTGACAGATGCAATGCGTGAAATTGCAATTACAAAAGGTATGACAGCAGTTGAATTTGAAGGCAAAAGATATGATATAGGCAACAAGTTCGGCATTTTGCAGGCACAGATTGAAGTTGGTTTAAATCATCCAGAAACTTCTGAACAGTTGAAAGATTACATCAAAGAACTTGCAAAAAATATTTAATTCTGTTGTATAACTCTTGACATACTCAAATTTTGTAATATAATAGTTATTAAATTTAATACAAGAGCAAAGAGGCTTTCGTTATTCCATAGCGAAAGCCTCTTATTTTTTACTTTATAGGAAACTGCATAAAACTTCAGGATAATGAAACTGCATAGTAAACAAAACTTAAAAAATATCTATAAGGATTGGCTTATGTTTTTCAAATATTGTATATGAATTAAAGCCACATTCCTTTGCAAGCTCTATTCCCTTTTCTATCCCCTTACCGACAAATTCACAGTCATGAGAATCTGTTCCAAGGGTAATGTATTTGCCGCCAAGTTCTTTAAATCTTCTGATTTGCTCTTTGTCAGGCAGAGAAACACCTAACTCTTTATAAAATCCTGATACATTGATTTCCAACGCTTTATTATTCTTAATAAGAATTTTATATATTTCATCAATCTTATTCTGATATGGCGCAAGACTCGGAACACTTCCCGTTGCAGTCATAATGTAACGCAATGGATATGTAAGATGTGCAAGGCTGTCAAAATGAGGAAATGATGCTGTTTCAATCAACTCATCAAAGTACATATTCAGAACCTTGTCTATATCAAGCTTTGAAAAATCAAGGTAATAAAAATCGTCCATTCCCCTTAAATTATGAACTGATGCAAGTATAAAGTCAAAGTCGCCGTATGCAAGAGCGTGTTCTGTACACGAAAAATCGTGCATCGGCTCTCCAAGCTCTATTCCGCAAAGCACTTTTAACTGTGACTGATATTTTTGCCTTGCAGTAAGAGTATCTTTTATTGACTGCGGAATTTGTTTGTCAAATGAACCAAACTCGCAATTTTCTCCATATTTTATAAACGGAGCCTCACAGTGATCCGTGACTGCAACAGCATAAAGATTGCGTTCAATCGCTTTTTGGCAAATTTCGTCAACTGTGCTTTTTGCGTCAAAAGAATTATTTGAATGAATATGTAAATCACAGATTTTCATAGCTGTCTCCCCCTGAAAGAATGATAGCATAATATGCACTTTTATGCAATATAAGGCTTTACTTTAGGTTAAAATAATCGTATAATATATTAGTTAATAAATAAATTTTTACAGTCACATTTATACAGATTTTCAAATTTTGTGTATGTGTGCAGGAGGTATTTTCATGAGAGCAATAATTACAGTAATCGGTAAAGATACGGTTGGTATTTTAGCAAAGGTTTCCGACGCCTGCGCCAACGCTGATGTAAACATTCTTGAAGTAACTCAGAGCGTTCTACAGGATATGTTTGCAATGGTTATGCTTGTTGAAATAGGCAAGGCAAATATCGGCTTTGACCAGCTCAAGAAAAATCTTGACGCTGTAGGTGAAGCTACAGGCACCAAAATTCATGTTATGCACGAGGACATCTTCAATAGTATGCACAAGATATAATACTAATCTTCTATTGGCGGTTAGTAAAAATAAAATTTTCTAATGCGAATTGAAAGGATTTACATAATATGTTAGAAACCAAAGATATACTTGAAACCATAAATATGATTGACAATGAAAACCTTGATGTAAGAACTATTACTATGGGTATTTCATTGCTGGACTGCATTGATGAGGATATCAATAAGGCTTGTACAAAGGTTTATGACAAGATTTGCAGAAGTGCAAAGGACCTTGTTAAAACAGGTGAAGACATTGAGCGTGAGTACGGTATTCCGATTATTAACAAGAGAATTTCGGTTACTCCAATCGGTATGATTGCTGCTCCATGCCAAAGCAAAAATGTAGTAAAATTTGCTCATACTCTTGATAAAGCCGCAAAGGAGCTTGGCGTAAACTTTATCGGAGGCTATTCCGCACTTGTTCAAAAGGGATTTGCAAGCGGCGACTACGCACTTATTGAAAGTATTCCGCAGGCTCTTTCCGAAACCGATTTTGTGTGTTCCTCGGTAAATATTGGCTCAACAAAAGCAGGCATCAATATGGATGCTGTTAAAATGATGGGTAAAATAGTAAAGAAAACTGCCGAGATTACTGCTGACCGTGACTGCATAGGAGCTGCAAAGCTTGTTGTATTCTGTAACGCTCCCGAGGATAATCCATTTATGGCAGGTGCATTCCACGGCGTTGGTGAATCAGACACTGTAATTAATGTTGGTGTTTCAGGTCCTGGTGTTGTCAGAGCCGCACTTGCAAAAAACGGCAGTGGTAAAAATATTACTGAAATTGCAGATATGATAAAGAAAACTGCATTCAAAATCACCCGTATGGGTCAGCTTGTTGCCAAGGAAGCAAGCGAAAGACTTTGCGTACCGTTTGGCATTGTTGACCTATCACTTGCACCAACTCCTGCTGTTGGTGACAGCGTTGCATATATTCTTGAGGAAATGGGACTTGAGGCTTGCGGATGTCACGGTACAACTGCTGCCCTTGCACTTTTGAATGACGCTGTTAAAAAAGGCGGAGTTATGGCATCTTCACATGTTGGCGGCTTAAGTGGTGCATTTATTCCTGTTTCAGAAGATGCAGGTATGATCAGCGCTGCCGAAAGAGGCTATCTTGACATCACAAAGCTTGAGTCTATGACGGCTGTTTGCTCTGTAGGTCTTGATATGATTGTTGTTCCCGGTGATATTACACCTGAGGTTATTTCGGCTATCATTGCCGATGAAGCTGCTATCGGCATGGTCAATACAAAAACAACCGCAGTAAGGCTTATTCCTGCTATCGGCAAAAATGCAGGAGATGTTCTTGATTTTGGCGGTTTACTTGGAAGAGGTCCTGTTATGCCTGTAAGAGCAGGTTCTCCTGAGGAATTTATTCACCGTGGCGGCAGAATTCCTGCTCCGCTCCAGGCGCTTAAAAACTAAAAAGATGTGTGCTACTCCAAAGGCACCCACCTTCCTAACAAAATAATATCGGAGGTGTTATTTTGGAAAATATGATTAAAAAAATTGTTGATGCTGACAATGAGGCAAAAGCTTTGGAACAAGCCGCTTTACAGGAAAAAGAAGAACTACAAAAGCAGATTGATGATGAAGCAAAAAAAATATATGAAAAATATATGAGCGATGCCGAAGAAACAGTCAAGCGAAACAATATAAATGAAGAAAACAAAGCAAGGCAGAAACTTAATGAAATCAAGAAAAAGCAAAGCTCTGTAAACATTAAGCTTCAAGCCGATTTTGAGCAAAACTGTGATAAGTGGGTTGATGAAATTGTCAGCCGTACTCTTGCAGAGTAAAGACGATGCCGTACATTAGCCCTTAAAACGGTAATTGTACGGCATTGCCAAAATAATTCTTTCTTAGGAGGTGTGTGAATGTCGGTTACTTCTTATGCAGTGCTTACAAAAGCAAGAGCAAAATTCGGCAAAAGACTGACTGAAAAAGATTACAACAGTTTGCTTGCCTGTCAAAGTGTTGCTGAGATTATGTCGTATCTGAAATCATATACACACTACTCAGAGGCACTTCGTGACATTAATGAGCGTGATGTGCACCGAGGAAGACTTGAGGCATTGCTCAGGCAAAACCTTTTCTATGAATTTACCTCTATGTGCAGATATGACTCAGCTTTGAGAACTGGATTTTCAGAATATGTTATTCAAAGCATTGAGGTTGAACAGATTGTCAGATTCTTGGTACTTCTCAACTCAAACTCAACCGACAAGTTTATCTATCAGTTTCCTGCCTATTTTATGAAGCATACAAGTATTGAAATTGATAAACTTGCCAATACTAAAAACTTCGATGAGTTTCTAAAGGTAATTTCAAATTCACAGTATTACAATATTCTTAAAGAATTTTCTCCTGATGAAAAGGGATATCTGCCTATTTCTACGATAGAAAACAAACTCATTGAATATGTTTATAAAAATGTAATTGAACTGATTGAAAAACGCACACGAGGACAGGAACAGCAAGAGCTTATCTCATTGTTCCACTCAATTATTGACTATGAAATATTTTCAAGAATTCTTCGTTTAAAAAAGTATTATAACCTCTCACCTGATGTTATCAAGGAAAATCTTTTCACTAAGTATTGCAGTATCAGTCCGAAAGTCATTGATATGATGTGCAGAGCAGAATCATCTGCCGAGGTATTCTCAATTATGCAGAGCACGCACACGGGCACTTTGATTAACAAAATCGGATACGTGTTTGCAAGCGACATCACACCGAGAGTAAAATACAGACTTGCACGCAAGAATATGCACTTTTCAAATAATCCATCTGTTGTTATGATTTCATATATGTTTGTAACTGAAATCGAGCTGATGAATATTATCAGTCTAATTGAAGGAATTCGATATAAATTAGACAGCAAAACAATACAGTCTATGCTTATTTATAGCTAAAACTATTATTCGATAATCACTGATTAAATCACTCGTGCATAATGAAAATTTTTATGCAGGGTGTGAATTATTCAGTGCTTACTTAAGTGTAACATAAAGAGGTGATCTAAATTTGGCTGTATCAACCATGCAGGCGGTTAATGTCATCGGTATGACAAAGGATATTGATGATGTTATCACAATTCTTGGTGAATCGGGGATATTTCATCCTGATGATGTTTCTACTTTTTATAGTGACACCAAAAATTTTACTCACCTGCAAACCAAAAACATCTATGCAGATCCTCTTACCAATCTTAAAGCGTCGTTGGGACTGACAAAAAGACAATTTCCGCTTGTTAATGTTACTGATTTCAATCCTTCTATTGATGAAATCAACATCTTTGTAAACAAGCTGGTTGCTGATATTGGCGAGCTGGTAGATGACAGAGAGTTCATTGCCGATCAACTGCTTGAGGCAAAGGAAAATCTTAATGAAACAAGTCACTTTGTCGGACTTGGTGTTGAGATTGAAAAGGTACTTGAGTTAAAATATCTTACCTGCAGATTCGGCAGACTACCGAAGGAAAGCTATAATAAACTTTCGGCATACAAAGACAATCCGTTTGTTGATTTTACAATCTGCTCTGAGGATAAAAGTCATTTTTGGGGTGTTTACTTTGCTCCTATCGACAAAGAAAGTGAAATTGACAGAATTTTTTCGGGATTGTACTTTGAAAAAAGCGATGTAGTCGGTGTCAACCGTACACCGAGAGAACATCTGGAAAAACTAAATAAGGTTATCCCTGTCCTTGAAGACAAGCTTAAAGAGGCTGAAGCAAAAATTGATAGTTATGTTAATCAATTTTACGAAAAAATATTAAGATATTTGTCAAAACTTGAAGAACTTTATATGTATTCAAGAATAAGAACAAAGGCATTGCAGTACGAACAAAGCTTTATTATTGTCGGCTGGGTGCCAACAGAATTTGCAAAACAGCTGAAGCACAGACTGCATAAAATAAAAAGTGTCAGTCTTGAATTTGCGGACGCTAAAAAGGAAATTAAAAAGTCACCGCCAGTAAAACTTAAAAACTGCTTTCTTGCAAAGCCATTTGAGTTTTATACTGAAATGTACGGTGTACCGAAATATAATGAAATTGATCCGTCTTTATTCATTGCGATCACATATATTATCATATTCGGCATAATGTTTGCCGACCTTGGGCAAGGCATTTGCGTGTCAGTTGTCGGATTGTTTATGTGGAAGCTAAAAAAGATGAAGATCGGCAAAATCCTCTTCCCCTGCGGAATATCATCAGCACTGTTCGGCACTGTTTTCGGCAGTGTATTTGGATTTGAGGAAGCACTTAACCCTATGTACAAGGCACTGTTCGGTCTTGATGAAAAACCTATTGATGTTATGCAGTCTCAGTCAATTATTATGATTTTGCTTTCCGCTGTCGGAATAGGTGTGACGCTTGTAATTGTTGCGATGTGTCTGAATGTATACAGTTCTATAAAACAAGGTGACATCGGCAAAGCACTGTTTGGCTCAAGCGGTGTTGCAGGCATTATCTTCTATGGGGCTGTTGTATTCGGTGTTGCAGGACAGCTTGTTCTGGGACTTCAGATATTTACACTTCCATATATTATCGGCTTAATAATTCTGCCGTATCTGCTTATTTTCTTTGGCGAACCGCTTGGACTGCTGATAAGCGGTGAAAAGGACTGGCAGCCTGAGAGCTGGGGCGGATATATTATGGAACACTTGATTGAATCAATCGAGTTTTTACTTGAGTATGTTACAAACACTGTCAGCTTTTTAAGAGTAGGTGCTTTTGTACTCGTTCACGCAGGTATGATGATGGTTGTATTTGTACTTGCAGAGACAGCAGGTCCTATTGCATATTGGCCTGTTGTTGTATTAGGAAATGTGTTTGTTATGGTTTTAGAGGCATTGCTTGTTGCCATTCAGGTATTGCGACTTGAATATTACGAAATGTTCAGCCGTTTTTATTCAGGCGAAGGCAGACCTTATGAACCTGTAAGATTAAATCTTGATTAAATTTTGGAGGTAAAGATTATGTTATTCAATTTGATTATGTTAGCTGTACCTGTTGTATTTCTTATGGCATCTGCTATCCTTGCAGTAAAGGCTTTTGAAAGAGGAAAAAGCAGAAAGAAAACTGTACTGACTCAGATTTTTTCATTCGCAGCTGTATTTGCATTCTGTATGGTATGTCCAATGGTAGCAAGTGCAGCAACAGGAGACGCCGCTACTGCATCAAGCGGTATGGCTGACGGTCTTGCATACATTGGCGCTGCTCTTGCAACAGGTCTTTCATGTATCGGCGGCGGTATTGCCGTTGGTAACGCTGCACCTGCTGCTATTGGTGCTACAAGTGAAGATCCAAAGGCATTTGGTAAAGCAATTATCTTCGTTGTACTTGGTGAAGGTATTGCTATTTACGGTATGCTCGTTTCTATCCTTCTTATCTTTGCAAGATAATTTTTTTAAAATACCGTATTTCATAAAGGATTGATACATTATGAAATTTTTTCTTATAAGTGATAATGTTGATACAAAAATAGGTATGCGGTTTGCAGGTATTGAAGGTGTTGTAGTTCACGAAGAAGATGAAGTACGACATGAGCTTACGCAGGCTATGGAGCGTGAGGATATTGCCGTAATTCTTATGACAGAACATCTTGTTGCCCTATGCCCTGATCTTATTTACGACCTTAAGCTCAACCGAAAACAGCCGCTTATTGTTGAAATTCCTGACCGTCACGGAAACGGCCGAACAAAGGACAGTATTACTAAATATGTTCAGGAAGCTATCGGCGTAAAGCTTTGATATCATTTATGTTATACTAATAGCTATTTTTATAGCTATTAGTATTAGTTGAGAGGTTTTTTAAATGGAAAATACCACAAAAACAGATAACTTTCTTGCAGCCATAAAAAAACACGCTGAAAAACAGCGTCAGTCAATTCAAACTGAAGTTAAACATATAAAAGAAGAAAAAATCAAGGAAGCTGAAAAAAAAGGCAAACTTGACAGTGAAAAATACATTAGTGACAAGCTTGAAGCAAAGAAAAACGAAGAAACAAGCAAGGTTGCAAAGCTAATGCAGGAAGGTCAGAAAGAACTCTTCCTAAAGCGTGTTGAAATGACTGAAAGCGTATTTAATAAAGCTGAGGAAAAGCTTATCAAATATACACAAACTGATGAATACTCACATAAACTGATTGATAGTGCCAAAGCAATTTCAGAAATTTTTGGAGACAAAAATTGTACTTTGAATATCAGCGAAAAAGATTTGGGCAATGCAGACAAAATTTCCGCCCTCTTTTCAGGCAAAGCAGAGGTTACTGCTGATAAATCAATCAAAATCGGCGGAATCAAGGGCTATTGCTCTGAACTAAACATTATTGCCGACGAGACACTTGATTCAAAACTTGCCGCTCAAAGAGAGTGGTTTGTTGAGAATTCCGGTTTGAGTGTTCTTTGATGTCTGCTAATTTCGACCGAAAGAGATGATAAACAATGGAAAACAACAATGTTATATACGGAATTAACGGCCCTGTTGTTACCGTAAAAAAAGCTGACTGCTTTGAAATGATGGAAATGGTTTATGTCGGAAAGCAGAAGCTTGTCGGCGAGGTTATCGGAATCACTGACGACCTTACAACTATTCAGGTTTATGAAGAAACAACCGGTCTCAAGCCCGGAGATTCTGTTACCGGCACCGGCGCACCGATGAATGTGCTTTTGGGGCCCGGCATTATTGACAATATCTTTGACGGTATTGAAAGACCGCTTAAGGCTATTGAGGAACAGGCGGGGGCCTTTATTAACAGAGGTGCATCTGTATCTTCACTTGATGAGCAAAAGCTGTGGAATGTTACACTAAAGGTTAAAGTCGGCGACAAGGTATGCGGAGGTCAGATTTATGCTACTTTGCCTGAAACTCCGGTTATTGAACACCGACTTATGGTTCACCCCGAGCTTAGCGGTGAGATTGTAAAGGTTATGCCCGACGGAGAATATAAAATCTTTGACACGGTCGCTGTTTTAAAAGATTGTGAGGGAGTTGAACACAACCTCACACTTTGCCAGAAGTGGCCAATCAGAACTGCTCGTCCCGTTAAGGAAAGACTTGCACCTACCATTCCGCTGATTACAGGTCAGCGTGTCATTGATACACTCTTCCCTATTGCTAAGGGCGGTACAGCCGCAATCCCAGGCGGATTCGGCACAGGTAAAACTATGACACAACACCAGCTTGCAAAATGGTGTGACGCTGACATAATCATATATGTCGGCTGCGGTGAGCGTGGAAATGAAATGAGCCAGGTTCTTGAAGAGTTCTCAGAGCTTATTGACCCAAAGTCACAGCGTCCTATGACTGACAGAACAGTTTTGATTGCAAACACTTCAAATATGCCTGTTGCGGCTCGTGAGGCCTCAATTTACACAGGTATTACTCTTGGTGAATATTATCGCGATATGGGCTATCATGTAGCTATGATGGCTGACTCAACATCTCGTTGGGCAGAAGCTCTGCGTGAAATTTCGGGTCGTCTTGAAGAAATGCCGGCAGAAGAAGGCTTTCCTGCATATCTTCCTTCACGACTTGCAGAGTTCTATGAACGGGGCGGTCGTGCTGATGTTCTGAGCGGTGGAGAAGGCTCTGTTACACTTATTGGTGCCGTTTCCCCTCAGGGTTCTGACTTTTCCGAGCCTGTTACACAGAACACAAAGCGTTTTACACGCTGTTTCTGGGCACTTGACAAATCACTTGCTTATTCAAGACACTATCCTGCAATCAACTGGATGGACAGTTACAGTGAATATTTTAACGACCTTGACCCTTGGTTTAAGCAAAATCTCGGTGATGACTTTGTTGAATACCGGAACAAAATCAGCGCTCTGCTTCAAGAGGAAAGCTCGCTGATGGAAATTGTAAAGCTTATCGGTGCTGATGTTCTTCCTGATGACCAAAAGCTGGTTATTGAAACAGCAAAAGCCATTCGTGTTGGATTTCTACAGCAAAATGCGTTCCACGCTGATGATACATTTGTGCCGCTTGCAAAACAGAAAGCTATGATGAAAACTATTCTACATCTTCACGCTAAGTCAAGGGAAATTGTAGCAAAAGAAATTCCTTTGAGCAAAATACTTGCTCTTGGCTTGTTTGATAAACTAAACAAGATGAAATATGATATTCCGAACAGCAAGCTTGAAATGTTTGATGACTATAACAAAGAAATTGACGAAAAGCTCGATGAAATTTTGAAATAAGGGGGAAACGCAGTTATGATTATAGATTATGTAGGCGTTAAGGAAATTAACGGTTCGCTTATTGTAATGGACGGCGTAAAAGGCGTTTCCAACGAAGAAATTGTTGATATCCGCCTTGATAACGGTACAATACGACAAGGCAGAGTAGTTCAGATTGAGGGAGAAAAAATTGTCGTGCAAGTTTTTGAGGGCACAAGAAGAATCAGCCTTAAAAACACAAAAACCAGACTTACAGGTCATCCTATGGAGATGCCCCTGTCCCCTGAAATTATCGGTCGTGTGCTTAACGGCTCAGGCAAACCGATTGACGGACTCGGTGACATTTTTCCCGTAAAGCGTGCCAACATTAACGGCACACCAATTAACCCTGTATCCCGTGTTTATCCTAAGAACTACATCAACACAGGTATTTCCACTATTGACACTCTTATAACACTTATCCGTGGTCAGAAGCTTCCTATATTCTCAGGTTCAGGTATGAAGCACAACGATTTGGCTGTACAGATTGTAAGGCAGGCAAAAATCAGCGGTGCAGACAGCACAAATTTTTGTGTTGTATTTGCCGCAATGGGGGTTCAGAAGGATGTTGCCGACTACTTCAAAAAAAGTTTTGAGGAAAGCGGTGTACTTTCAAGAGTTGTAATGCTTCTTAATCTTTCTAATGACCCAATCATCGAAAGAACTCTTACACCAAGATGCGCACTGACTGTTGCAGAATATCTTGCATTTGAACTTGAAATGCATGTGCTTGTTATTATGACAGATATGACATCATATGCAGAGGCACTGCGTGAATTTTCATCCTCAAAGGGTGAAATTCCTGGCAGAAAGGGCTATCCGGGTTATCTTTATTCAGACCTTGCATCTATGTATGAGCGTGCAGGCATGATAAAAGGCAAGAACGGCTCTGTTACACAAATTCCTATTCTTACAATGCCTAATGACGATATTACACACCCTATCCCCGACCTTACAGGATATATTACAGAAGGTCAGATTGTTCTTGACCGCTCACTACAGGGACAGGGATTTTATCCGCCTGTTAATGTTCTTCCGTCACTTTCCCGTTTGATGAAGGACGGCATTGGTGAGGGCTATACAAGAGCAGACCACCAATCACTTGCCAACCAGCTGTTTGCATCTTATGCAAAGGTAATTGATGCTCGTTCACTTGCCTCTGTAATCGGCGAAGAGGAGCTTTCTCCTACTGACAAAAAATATATGGAATTCGGCAAGTTGTTTGAAAACAAATTTGTTAATCAGGGGTTTAATGAGAACAGAAGCATTGAACAGAGCCTTGACCTTGGCTGGGAACTTTTGTCAACTCTGCCAAGAACTGAGCTTGACCGTGTGGACGATGCAATACTTGACAAGTACTACAAGGGTTAAATTGATTACGAAAGGAGTCTGAGCAATATGGCTGTGCAGGCAGTACCTACCAAAGGTAACCTGATGAACACAAAAAAGTCGCTTTCACTTGCCAAAAACGGCTATGAACTGCTTGACAGAAAGCGTAATATCCTTATTAGGGAAATGATGACTCTGATTGACCATGCCAATGCGATTCAGCAGAAGATAGATGATGCGTATGCAGAGGCTTATATTGCACTTCAAACGGCCAATGTAACAAACGGTTTTTGTGAGGACATTTCAAACTCTATCCCATATGACGACTCCCTTAAACTTGATTCAAGAAGCGTTATGGGCGTTGAAATTCCAATTTTAACTAAGGTAGATCATCAAAGCCACGATTATTTGCATTACGGTTTACAGGACACAAACTCTGCTATTGACAAAGCTTACATTAAGTTTACCGAAGTTAAAAATCTTACTGTAGAGCTTGCAGAAATCGAAAACAGTGTTTATCGTCTTGCAGACTCAATTAAAAAAACTCAGAAGCGTGCTAATGCTCTCAAAAATATTATGATTCCTAAATTTGAGGAAACAGTAAAGTTTATTACCGATGCTCTTGATGAAAAGGACAGAGAGGAATTTAGCCGTCTGAAAGTAATTAAAAAGAAAAAGCAAAAAGATGCCGACGCTCAAAAAGCAAAGGAAGAGCAAACGACATAAATTGCAGATATTCGATATAAAAAACAGGCATTGATTTACAAATCAATGCCTGTTTTTGACAGATTATAACACATGCAGTATAATGTAGAAGAATCGAAAGGATAGTGAATAATGAATATAATTAAAAATATTTTAATATCTGTTGTATTTTTTGCTCTGGGGATTTCAATTTTTGCATTTTATTTGCCCGTTGATTCAAAGGAAACTCTTCAAATGTTTATCCTTATTTTGCAGATTTTTACTACATTTATATTCTGCACTGTTAAATCAAATAAAAGATTTATACTTCATTCAATAGTGTTAATAGCGGCAAATACAGCAAATTTGATTTACATATTTATCTCATCACAGCAGATTGACAATTACAAAATTCATCAGACTATGGATATGTTGGGAATAGTTATGGCAAAAGCCGCATTTGCTATTTGGGGAATTATCCAGATTGGAATAATAATTATAATAATGATTGAGTTTTTTATTATGCTGGTAATAAGATTACGAAACAATAAGAAAAACACTATTATAAATAAAAAAACTGAGCAAACACAACAGGTGGAATATGAATAAAAAAGAAATGAAATTCTTGTTTGGCATTCTGTTTAACATATGCTTATTGATTTTTTCAGTATTATTATTTATTGATATAAGCATTTTATCAAATATATTTTTGTTTTTCTTTGTTTTCAGCCTGTAATTCCATTTTACAACTACTACAAATCAGAAAATGTAAGGCAACTTGTCTTATTTAACGGACTGCTTGTTTTTTCAAATATTTTTCCAATTATTTTAATAAAATTATACTATGAGTTTATATATAAAAGTATTCAACACGAACTAAGCTGGGGAGCAGTATCCACTGAAATCGGATATATTGTATTTTTCTGGCTATTATTAATAATTACAGCAATCGTTTTGATAGAATGTATTGTATCATTAATTAAATATATGAGAAAAAACAGCCGGTGAGCTGCATCTATCCGAGTAGACAGCAACATATAAAGGCTCTATGTCAATAGTTGGGGTAAACCCGAAAAAAGAATTTTACAAGCGATG
>JAFLSM010000024.1:0-16428 GCA_022510955.1 Ruminococcus sp.
TACAGTGCAAAATATGACGGAAAGATATCTACTATTTTATTGAAGATTAGTATTAGTTGTTTAGCATTTCAAGAAACTGTTCTTCGGAAAGTATTGTAATTCCAAGTCCTTGTGCTTTTGTAAGCTTGCTACCTGCATCTGAACCCGCAAGCACATAGGATGTCTTTTTAGAAACAGAAGAACTTGTTTTTCCGCCCTGCTGTTCAATAAGCTTTGACGCCTCACTGCGTTTCATTGTGGGTAGTGTTCCTGTCAAAACAAAAGTTTTTCCTTCAAAGATACCGCCTGACTTTTTGGGTGCGGACGGAATCATCTGCAAGCCTAATTCAACAAGCTCAGATATAAGCTGTTTTGTGCTGCTAAGAGCAAAATATGTTTCAAGACTTTTTGCCATTACAGAACCAAAGCCGTCAATCGCTTCAAAATCTTCTGCTTTTGCACTCATTATATCATCAATAGTTTCAAAGTTTTCGCAAATAATTTTGGCAGCCTTCAAACCAATGTTACGAATACCAAGTGCAAAAACAAGGCGATAAAGTTCATTAGCTTTTGATTTTTCTATTGAAGAAATAAGATTTGCTGCCGACTTTTCAGCTTTGCGGTCAAGTGCTGAAATTTGCTCCGCAGTCAAACGGTATAAATCGGCAGGAGATTTGATTAAATCAGCATTAATAAGCTGTTCAAGCACAGCAGGACCCATACCGTCAATATCCATAGCGTCACGGCTGACAAAATGAATGAGATGTCGCATCAGTTGTGCAGGACAATCGGTGTTGGTGCAACGAACAGCGGCCTCTCCCTCATCACTTGAAACAGGACTGCCACAGGAAGGACAGGTGCTTGGAAATTCAAACGGAACAGAGTTTTCACAATGCTCTTTTACAGAAAGCACCTCAGGAATAATCTCGCCAGCCTTGCGTATGATGACTGTATCACCTACACAAATTCCTTTTTCTTCTATAAAATCTTTATTATGAAGAGTAGCACGACTTACTGTTGTACCTGCAAGCAAAACAGGTTCAAAATTGCCTACAGGCGTCAAAACACCTGTTCTGCCGACTTGAATTTCAATATTTAAAAGCTTTGTAGGCTTTTCCTCGGGAGGATATTTGTATGCCTCTGCCCATCTGGGATATTTGGCTGTACTTCCAAGCAGTTCACGTGATTCAAAGCTGTCGACCTTGATAACCGCACCGTCAATGGCGTAATCAAGCTGACCACGCAAATTACCAATTCTTTCAATCTCTTTTATAGCGTCATCAATATTGTCATAAACATTATAAAATGCTGTAGGGAATCCAAGCTCAGTTAGGTAATTAAGGCTTTGCAAATGACTTTCCAGTTCAACTCCCCTCATCTGCTGAATATTAAATATAAAAATATCAAGATTTCGGCTTGCAGTAATTTTTGAATTCTTTTGACGAAGCGAACCAGCGGCAGCATTACGTGGATTTTTAAATGTTTTTTCCTCGTTTTCTTCCTGCCTTTTAGTAAGTTCATTAAAGCTTGCAAAAGACATATAAACTTCACCACGCACCTCTAAAAATTCAGGTGCATTTGGAATACGCTTTGGCAAGGTTTTGATTGTCATAAGATTATCGGTGACATCCTCGCCCGTTGTACCGTCGCCTCGGGTTGAACCACGCACGAATACACCGTTTTCGTATTCGCAGGAAACAGAAAGTCCGTCAAACTTTGGCTCAACAACATATTTTACATCGGGCACAGTTTGGCGTACCCTCTCATCAAATTCTATAAGTTCACTGTGTGAAAAGCTGTCATGTAGACTTTCCATCGGTACAGCGTGAGTTACAGAAGAAAACTTTTCACCTGCATTTCCGCCTACTTTATTGGTTGGCGACATAGGTGACTTAAGCTGCGGAAACTCATCTTCAAGCTGTTCGAGTTCACGAAGCAACATATCGTATTCATAGTCAGAAATTTCGGGTTCGTCGTGATTGTAATACAAATCATTGTGATGTTCAAGCTCTTTAACAAGCATAGCAACACGATTTTTTGCTGTTAATAAATCCATAATATCTCTATCTTTCTCGGAGTTTACTGTTACTTAACCTCGGAGGTTCCTTTTTCACGAAGAAAGGTTGATTCAAGGTCAGCAAGATGAAGTTTGACTGCAAGAGGATAACGGTCATACGCCTGACTTATGGTATTGCTGTTTTTGTCACCAAACTCACCCATATGCCAGCGGATAGCCATTGCCTCCTCAATTTTTAGATGCATAAAACGCTCAATCAAAAAAACTGACTTTTCTCCATGTCCATATGGAAATTGGTCATCAATAGCATAGTATGGCACCTTTTCCCACACACCAGTCTGCTCATTCTTAACATTTCGTGTAGAAACCTTGTAAAACTGTGCCTTACATAAATCATGAAGCAGTGCGCATATTGCAAAGCTTTCAATGCTATCGCTTTCTTCGTCAAAATGCTTTTCCATCATTGTGTTAAACACACTAACCGAGTGCATACACAAGCCGTTTTCGCACGCACAATGATATCGGGAGCTTGCCGGAGCAGTAAAAAAATCGGTTCTCTTGAGCCACTCCAAAAGTTCCTGTGCCCCATTTCTGTGAATATGCTCATTATATATTTCAATAAATTCCTCTTGTGATGTCATAGGAAACCTCCAAAAACAGAGGGCACCTGTTAGGGTGCCCCAAAAATTCAAAATTATTATGCTTAGGCTTATTCTGCAACTTCAGCTGCCGGAGCATCTTCAGCTTCCGATGTTTCCTCAACAGTTTCTGTTGTCTGCTCTTCCTCTGAAAGAAGGGCACGCATAGAAAGGCTAACACGCTTCTTGTCAAAATCAATAGCAGTAATCTTAGCATCAACCTTCTGACCTACAGCAAGTACATCAGCAGGCTTTTCGATTCTCTGATTTGCAATCTGAGAAATGTGGATAAGACCATCAATGCCAGGAATAATGTTTGCAAAAGCACCAAATGTTGTAAGACCAACAATAGTTGCTTCAACTGTTGTACCCTCAGGATACTTATTCTTGAGGATTTCCCAAGGATTTTCGTCAGCATTCTTGAAGCCAAGAGAAATCTTCTTTGTTTCTTCATTGATATCCTTTATGTAAACATCAACTGTATCGCCTACATTTACAACTTCACTTGGGTGCTTGATGTGGCTCCATGAAAGCTCTGAAATGTGAATCATACCAAATACGCCGCCAAGGTCAACAAATGCACCGTAGCTTGTAAGTGACTTTACAACGCCCTGATAACGCTTGCCAATCTCGCAATCGTTCCAGAAAGCCTCACGCTGTGCTGCTCTCTGCTCTTTGAGTACGCTGCGGATTGAACCGATTGCTCTTCTGCGTCTGCCGTTCTGTGAAACTTCAATAAGTCTGAAGTCTACTTCCTGTCCTACAAGATCCTCAAGGCTTTCTTCACGAGAAGCAGTTGCCTGTGAAGCAGGGATAAATACTCTAACGCCGTTGTAAATAACAATTACGCCGCCTTTAACTGCCTCTGTAACCTTTGCAGAAAGAATTTCCTGTGAGTCAGCTTTGTCCTGAATCTGCTCCCAGCCTTTCTGAGCGTCAACTCTGCGCTTTGAAAGCATAATTGTGCCTTCCTGGTCGTTTGTCTTCATAATAAGAAGCTCAATTTCGTCGCCAACCTTAACAACATCCTCAGGTGTAGCATTTGGATCATTTGAAAGCTCTGAAGCAGGAATAAAACCTGTCTGCTTTCTGCCAACATCAACCTGAACTTCGTTAGGTGCAATGCTCAGCACTGTGCCGATTACCCTCTCATTTGTATTTAAGTTTTTGAGGGACTCTTCAAGCATCGCCTCAAAAGATTCTTCAATTTTTGTTTCACCGGATTTAATTTCACTCATTGTATCCAGTACCTCCTTTATTATCCTTGCAGGTGTAGAAGCACCAGCAGTTACGCCTATGTTTTTTGCAGACTGAACCTGTGCCTTGTCAAGCTCGCTTACTGTTTCTATGAGAACTGTATTTTGACACTGCTTTTTGCAGATATCAAACAGCTTTCCGGTATTTGAACTGTGCCTATCTCCGATTACAACCATAAAATCTGAACGAGCGGCAATCAAATCAGCTTCACTCTGTCTAACCGACGTAGCATTACATATTGTATCAAATATTTTTCCGTTTGTACATAGTTTTTTGAACTTTTTTATACATTTTTTCCATTCAGTTGTATCAAAAGTAGTCTGCGCTACTACTTTTATACATTTATCATTCCCTGAAAGAATATTAGGCAAAATTTCATCAAGTTCACTTTCGTTATTAAATGTTATACACTCTGTAGAACAATGACCGATGATTCCCTGAACCTCCGGATGGTTTTTATTGCCTGCAATTAGCACGATGTCATCATCAGGACTTGCAGAACAGACAATTTTATGAATTTTCTGAACAAAAGGACAGGTTGCATCTTTATAGCAGATATTTCTGCTTTCAAGCTCATCTATAACGGACTTTGCTACACCGTGTGAACGGACAACAAGTGTTGAACCGTCGGGAACTTCTTCGATAGATTCTACCACTTTACAGCCACGATTTTCAAGCTCGTTCACAACCTCCATATTATGTATGATTGGTCCAAGCGTACAAACACTTGTACCGTTTTTTAAAAGTTCATTAACAATATTGATTGCCCTGTTTACTCCAAAACAAAATCCGGCTGACTCAGCCCTTTCTATACTCATTCAAATCCTGCTCTCTCATTTTTTTGATTTCATCCATTATCATGTTTGACGCATCTCTAAGTTCTCGTCTTCCGCCTTCTGCTGTAAGACCTAACTTTTGCGGAGTAAGCGGTTCGCCAAAGTGTATAACACGCTTTGCAAACAGATGTTTACGGTTTCCGACAACAGTTATGCAAGCAGGAACTACAGGTACTTGCGTTTGCTGAGCAACCAGCGCACATCCACTGCGCGGACGCATAAGATTGCCTGTTTTACTGATAGTGCCCTCAATAAATATTGTCATAATCTCGCCCTCATTGATGAGGTCAATGCCTGTTTTAATTGCCTTGCCGTCTCCTGCACCACGCTCAACAGGAAATGCACCGAGTGCTCGAATCAACGCACCGAAGAACTTATTTTTGAAAAGTTCAACCTTAGCCATAAAATATAGTCTTCGTTTTTGTGAAAGTCCAAGAAGCACGGGATCTGAGTTACTTGTATGATTGCAAGCCAGAATATAACCTCCGTCCTTTGGTACTGCCTCACTGTTTATAGACTTATATCTGTAAAGAAGTTTAAAAATCGGTGTACATACAACTTTGCCAATACGATAAAGAACCTTTGACTGTGACATAATAATTCCATAGCCTTTCCGCCCACAAATAGAAGTAAAAAAATTCTACAACCTTACCGTGGGCGGATAAGGCGTAAGTGGAAATTTAGCCATCGCTCGTTGCCGCTTACGGCAAACTGAGCAGGCAATATCAATTCGATATAGTGTGACTTTTACACTATATTCTCCTTTATTACAGAAATAATTTTTTCTACTGACTGATCAAAATTGATATCAGTGGTATCAACAATTACACAACCCTCAGCAGGCTTGAGAGGTGCTGTTGCTCGGTGTGTATCGTTGTAGTCACGCTCAATAACATCTTTTAAAATATCGTCATAATTGACATCCATACCTTTTTCTACAAGCTCTTTGTATCGACGATCAGCCCTTATTTCCGGAGATGCTGTAAGAAAAATTTTAACTTGAGCATCCGGAAGAACAACCGTTCCAATATCTCTGCCATCCATAATAACATTGTGACTTTTTGCCATATTACGCTGCAAATCAAGAAGATAAGCACGTACCGCAGGAATTGCAGAAATTTTAGAAGCCATCATAGAAGCCTCAGGCGTACGAATAAGTCCCGATACATCCTCGTTATCAAGCAAAACAATCTGTTCTCCCTGATCATTAAATGTAAGGTCAACCTTGATTTTTGAAAGTAAATCTTCAACCTCCTGTGAAGGTATCGGTTCAATATTATTGCGTGAAGCGGCAAGACCGATTGTTCGGTAAAGTGCTCCTGTGTCAATATAAATATAATCAAGTGCCTTTGCGGCCATTTTTGCTATTGATGACTTTCCTGCTCCGGCAGGTCCGTCAAGTGCTACTGCAATCGGCATAAAAATCTTCCTTTCTAATTCAATAATTTATAAATAAGCTGCATTTTCGCCTGCAAGATGCCCTGTACTCCATGCAATCTGAAGGTTAAAGCCTCCTGTATAAGCATCACAGTCTATTACTTCACCTGCAAAGTATAAGCCCTGTATTAACTTACTCTCCATTGTTTTTGGATTAATTTCGGAGGTTTTAACTCCTCCGGAAGTTATGATTGCCTCTTCAATAGGACGAAAACCACTGATTTCAACTGTAAAGCTTTTCAGAATATCAACAAGTTTTTTTCGTTCCTCTTTTGTAATTGAATTGCATTTTTTATCAAATGGTACTCCCCAACGCTTTAAAATAGGAATTATAATTTTTCGGGGCAAAAGCTTTGAAAAGGAGTTTGAAACATCCTTATTTGCATTACTTGCAAATTCATTTTGAAGTCGCTTGTCAAGCTGTTCAGGTGATAACGCAGGCTTTAAGTCAACTTGTGCAACATACTTTCCGTCTGAAATATCACGGATATGTGAACTTGCAGAAAGTATCATAGGTCCGCTCATTCCAAAGTGTGTAAACAGCATCTCACCAAAGTCCGTATACATAGATTTTTTGCTTTGGACATCAACAATTTTGAGTGAAACATTCCTTAGAGCCAGTCCCTGCATTGCCTTGCAGTCGGGATTATGACTTTCAAGAGGGACAAGTGACGGCTTTAAATCGGTTATAGTGTGTCCTGCCTGCTTAGCAAGTAAATATCCGTCTCCCGTTGAACCTGTAAGCGGATAGCTTTTTCCTCCACAACATATTATAACACTGTCGGCATAATATGTATTGTTCTCGGTTTTTACACCAATTACAGCACCATTTTCTGTGATAAGTGCTTTTGCACTGTCGTTTATTATTTTACATCCATTGTCTGTCACAAATGAATGTAATGTGTCAATAACATCCATTGCTCTGTCCGATTTTGGAAAAACTCTGTTTCCTCTTTCAGTTTTGAGCGACAATCCAAGATTTTCAAAGAAGCTTATAACATCCTGTGAATTAAAGCCGTTAATCGCTGAATAGAGAAATCTACCGTTTACGGGAACATTCTGAATGAATGTCTGCTCATCACAATTATTTGTAACATTACATCTGCCCTTACCTGTTATCATTATTTTTCTGCCGACACGCTGATTTTTTTCAAGAATAGTAACAGACGCGCCGTACTGAGCGGCAATACCCCCAGCCATCATACCGGCAGCACCTGCACCTATTACAATTACTTTTTTACTTGTCATCATTTTCAGGCACGCTCTCTGACTCTGAATCGTGGTTGGTATAAACTCCGTTTCTGTTCCAGACAAGTTCAAGCTGGCGAAAGTTTTCGGAAACTTCGTCCTTCTTTTTGAGAACTGTTGCAACAATTAAAGCGTTTATAAGGCTTAAAGGAGCAACAAGAGAATCTACTATTGACGCCATATCACTGCGTGCAATCAAAATTGAGTCTGCTGACTGTACTAAAGGAGAAGCCATACTGTCGGTGATTGCAATAGCATGAGCACCACGAAAACGGGCAAAATCCATAGCCTCAACTGCCATAGAACTGTAACGAGGGAATGAAATTCCAATCATAACATCATTTTCACTGATTCTGAAAATATGCTCGTAAGCTGAAGCAGAACTTGTTGTGTTTACGATACGGACATTATCAAAAATGAGTTCAAAATAATAAGCTAAAAAGCTTGCGATTGCAGCTGTTGAACGCACACCGAAGATATAGATACGCTTTGCCTTGCAAATCTCATCAACTGCACGGTTAAAGTCCTCGTGAGAGGTTTCTTCAATAGTTCTTCTGATTTTATCAATATCCTGATTCAGAACGCTGTCAAGTACATTATCATTACCAATGCGTGTTGATGTAACCTCAATTCTTTGAACAGAAGTAAGTTTATTTCTTATCATCTCCTGCATAGCCTTTTGAAGCTTTGGATAACCCTCATAGCCAAGCTCCGTTGCAAAGCGGACAACTGTACTTTCCGAAACACCTACGGTTTCACCAAGCTTTGAGGCTGTCATAAATGCCGCCTTATCGTAGTGTTCTTCAATATAATGAGCAATTCTCTTTTGTCCTTTGGAAAAAGAGTGCATGCATAAATCTATTCTTGTCAATAAATGTGTTATCACTTTTTGACTCTCCTAACTATAATTTATTCTTTCATTTTATCATATCAACTTGCATAATTCAATAATTTACTTATTACAATTATTATAATTTTACATTATTTTGAAATCACACCTTATTTCAGTTGCAAACAACAGGTAATTATGTTAAAATTTGTAATGATATCGTATTTTCATATGAATTTGGAGATGATAGAATGATTGCTATTATTGATTATGGGGCAGGCAATATTCAAAGTGTTAACAAAGCACTTAAGCATCTATGTTGCGAAACTGTCATTACAAGAGATAAAGATATTATTATGAAAGCTGACGGTGCAGTTTTACCTGGCGTCGGTTCATTCGGTGATACAATGAACACTATGACACAGTACGGAATTAAAGACACTGTACTTGACTATACAAAAAGCGGAAAGCCGTTTTTAGGAATTTGCCTTGGCTTACAGCTTTTGTTCCCTGCAAGTGAGGAAAGTCCTGATGCAACGGGACTTGGTATTTTTGATGGAACTATAACTAAAATACCAAGCGGAAAAGGGCTTAAAATTCCGCACATTGGCTGGAACAGTCTTGACATTAAAAAAAAGGACGGAATTTTCAAAGGTATTGAAGGCAATCCGTATGTTTACTTTGTTCATTCATATTACTTAAATGCAACAGACAAAAGCATTGTAGCGGCTCAGACAAATTATGGTGTTACTATTGACGCCGCAATTTCAAAAGATAATGTATTTGCCACACAGTTTCACCCTGAGAAAAGCGGTGAAACCGGATTAAAGATACTCAAAAACTTTGCCGATATTGTGAAAGGCTGAGGAGGTTATTAAAATGTATGCAAAAAGAATTATCCCATGCCTTGATGTAAAGAACGGCAGAGTTGTTAAAGGAATGAGCTTTGTAAATCTTGTTGATGCAGGTGACCCAGTTGAAAGTGCAATTCAGTATGATAAGCAGGGTGCCGATGAGCTTGTTTTTCTTGATATCACGGCTTCAAGCGATTCAAGAAATATCACTATTGATATGGTTGAAAAGGTTGCAAGCTCAATATTCATCCCGTTTACTGTAGGCGGAGGAATAAGAAGCGTTGACGACTTTAATGTACTTTTGCGTGCAGGAGCTGACAAGGTATCCGTAAACTCCGCCGCTGTGCACAGACCTGAGCTTATTAGCGAGGCTGCATATAAATTCGGAAGTCAGTGCGTTGTTGCTGCTATTGATGCAAAAAGAAGCGGTGACAGCTGGGAAGTTTATATTAACGGCGGCAGAAAACCAATGGGTATTGACGCTGTTGAGTGGGCAATGAAATGTGAAGAACTCGGTGCAGGTGAAATTCTGCTTACAAGTATGGACGAAGACGGACAAAAGAAGGGCTATGATATTGCACTTACAAGAGCCGTTTCTGAAAAAGTAAACATTCCTGTTATTGCAAGCGGTGGTGCAGGCGCATTGGAGCATTTCTATGATGCGTTCACCGAGGGCAAGGCTGACGCAGTTTTGGCAGCTTCACTTTTTCACTTCGGTGAAATTCCTATTCCCGAGTTAAAGAAATATTTGAACGGAAGAGATATTTCAGTTAGAATATAAATTACTTGCTAAATCAGAATATTTCTAATATAATGGAAATTAAATCATAAAATACAAGGCCAATGAACTTGTGAGATTACTCACAGATTCATTGGCTTTTTACTTAAAATATAAAAATATCAGTTATTTGCCTCTTTCTTATAGAATGGTTCAATTCCATTTACAGCATTGCGTGCAAATTCCATTGAATAAGGCATCATTGTAAGTTCAATTTCATCATCAAGATAAGGTTTTGCAATCTTGTTGATATAATCAAATGTTTCCTGCATATCGCCATAGAAATCAACGACGATAAAATAACTCTTTTGACCGTCCTCTTTTTTAATCATTCTGAGGTATGCGGCATTCACTGTTGTCTCTGTGCTGAAATGATTTATCAGTGCCGCCATAAGGTCAATAGGATATTCATCAGGCTCACCAAGCTGAATCTTTGTGCCTGATTCAATCGTGTTGTTTTTCATTCTGAGATAATCTCTCTGCTGTTTTATACTCATAACCATTGGTTTTGGGAATGTAACACTTTTTCCAAACGCATTAATAACAAAACCGCCGACATTAGACTTTTCATCCATTACCATTGATGCAAGGCTGTCAAAGTCGGTTACTACCTTACTTGCGGTTTTAGTATCCTCCCACTTGTACATCTCTTCAACATCACTGAACACGCCGAAGAACATTTCACCATTGCCGTTTTTGAGCAATCTGAACTGAACCTGGTTTGCCTGCTGCATTACCGTTCTGCCGTTCTCTGTTTTTGCCTGTGTGGTAGGTGTGATTTTAGCAGGAAGAATAAGTTTTGCCTTGATGATTTCATTAATCATTGCATCAATATTTTCTTTGCTGCCGTCAGCCTGCATTTTTTCTATTGCTTTGAGAAGTTCAGGATTTTTGATTTCCTCAGCAGGAATCTGACTCTTCTCCATTTTTCCTCTTGATATGTTGCTCATATAGTCCTCCAATTATTCTACTGTATAGGTTTTGTCAGGTTCAACAACTAAACCCCTTCCCTCAGGGTACTGAACTGAATCTGCTGAATCACCGTCGTTAAAAATGATGTATGGTGTTTCAAAATAATTTGTAAATACATAACAGTATTTGCCGTCTGATGTCTTTTCCATTTCAACACCCGGCCAATCGTCATTCTCATCTAAGTAGTCATTATAAACATAAGCATAGATTTCGTCGTCCCAATCGTCCGGTTTTTCAAAATACACCTTAACATCTTTTTTGATTTCGTAAGTCTGCTTGTAGGTAAAAGCGAGTTTCTCGTAGGTTTTTGCACCCTCACTGTTTGTTGCTGTGAGTACAATCTCTGTTATATCGCTGTCGTTCTTGTGCTTGATTGTGAGCTTGTCGCCATCCTTAAATGATACAGGCTCGGCACCATCGATTGAATAAGCTGCATCCTCTGTGTTACTGCAAGTAAGCTTAACATCAATACTGTCATTCTCGTAATAAAACTCAGTATCCTCTGCAACACCAACCTCTGCAACTTCGGCAGATTCCTTGTATCCTTCATTATAAAGCACTACAACAGAATTCGCAGGAATGTCTGCATCACTTGTGAGTTTACCGTTTAAAACAGTGTAGGTTGTTTTATTATCAACTCGGTCAATATAGGTGCCGTCTGCAAGTCCGATTTCAAAACCTATTTTTAGGTCACCCTCTGTGTTGACAATTACAGCTCCTTTATTTCCTCTTTCAATAATCAAAGCAGTTGTATCATCTCCCGGGGTTACAAGTTTTTCATCCTCACCCTGCATTGCTGTACGGAAGAAATTAACAGCTTTTACACGGCTGTCCTTATAAATATCGTCACCCTGTGTGCCGATGCGGTTCATGCCCCAGATATTATCCATTGAACTGTTATAAGGTCTGTCAAAGAACAGCGGTGTGCCGTCCTTACGAGCTGTGATAATTGACCATCCGAGTATAATTTGATCATTTGAAAGGTTATAAGCCGTGCCGTCGTTGATATAGTTATCATGTGATTCAACCCAAGTTACAACATTAGGCTCTATATCACCAAGCCAATAATCTGAAACTGATCCGGGAGTTAATACATTGTTGCTTATAGCAGAACGGATTTTACTGCCATAGGTACTTGCAGTTGTTCTGCCGATTGCAGAAATATAATCCTTAATACGATCATTGTTGCCCTGCAAAACCTCACCGTAAATAAAGAGCGAATCAGCATTATTTACACTTGTTGTAGCCTTTTCCCAAAAGTTGTTTTCAAATCCGTCATCTTCCTTTGGGTCATCAGGCAAACCTATATGCTTTGCAGTGTCGTATCTGAAACCGTCAGCACCGCATTCAATGCAGTCATTGATAAATTCAAAGAAATAATCCTGGAATGACGGACGCTCTGTGTTGATGTCCGGCAAACCGCCCATTTTGTATGTTGTGCAATCAAGGCGGTTGCTGTAATTGTTGAGGTCATTGGCATTTCCCTCGTGATACAGAGTTTCAAGACTGCCGCCTCCTGCATCAATCAAATCCTGACTGATTGCCTCAGTTGTAGGCGTTGTGTGGTTAGCAATTACATCAACTAAAACGCTGATGCCGTACTTGTCAGCTTCTTCACACATAGCCTTAAATTCATCTCTTGTACCAAGCTGATAATTGCCGATTTTGAAGTCTGTAGGCTGATAGTGGTAGTACCATTTACCATTGCCATACAACTCCATTCCGCCATTCTCACCTTCAAGACATTCATTAATCGGAGAGGTTTGAATTGATGTAAATCCTGCTGCAGCAATATCAGCCATAGATTCCTTGATTGTGTTAAAGTCCCAACAGAAACACTGCAAAATTGTACCTGTCGCAATACTGTCTACAGTTTTATTCTCAACAGGATCCGAACTATTCTGACCAGATTCAACAGGAGTTGAACTATCCTGATCACAACCGGAAATAATAGCCGCTGTACCTGTGATAAGCACAGTAGAAAGTAATCCTGCTAAAATACGCTTAAACAAAAAATCACCGTCTTTCGATCGTTAATTAGAGCCACAGACAAAGCACGCATAGTCTTCTGCCCCTCGTGTTAGATTATTCAAAATTCAACGCATTTTCGGTACTATTATAAAGCTGATAAGCTTATCCGTTTTTATGAATTTAGTATAATTAACTTTTGTATTATATCACAAAACAAATAAATTTTAAATAGTTATTAGAATATTTATAAATAATATCAAATTTCACTATGGTTTATTGTGCACAATTACTTGTAAAAAAAGAAATAAATTTATTATATTGATTATTTTTAAATTTATTGTATAATATATGCTGATATTATATGGAGGAATTTAGTTATGAGCCACGCTGTGATTATAACTATATATAAAAAAGACCGCAAAACTATTGAACTTTGTACAAAACTTTATGAGCTTGGTGCAGAAAATATTATTGTGGTTAATGACGGATGTCCAACGGGTGACGATTATTTTAATGAGCTTATAAGCATTGGTTGCCATATTTTAACACTTGAGAAAAACTCAGGTAAAGGCACTTGCATTAAAGCAGGTGCAAAATATGCCTATGAAAACATTTATAATATCACAGGATTTATAACAGCAGACGCTGACGGACAACACAAGGCTGAGGATATTATGAAGGTAAGCCGTGCTTTAGAAATGCGACCGGACAATCTGATTCTTGGCAAGCGTGATATTAAGAAATCAAAAATGTCATTCATCTACAGAATAGGTCACAAGGTGTCATCCGCATATTTTAAGGTTATAACGGGAACCAAGTGCAAGGACACGATGACAGGACTAAGGGGTATTCCCGCCACACTATATGACATTGTTATTAATACAAAAGGTCAAAGATTTGAATATGAAATGAACTTTTTGACAAAGTGTGCAGATTTAAAAGTTCCCTTTTTCAATGTAAATATAGTTACGGATGAGCAACCTGACTTGGAATCAAATTACAGGCTTATAAAGGACACTTTTTTAATATACCGAACACCTCTAAGATTTGCAACGGCATCAATGGGATGTACGATTGTTGACCTTGTGCTGTTCACTATTTTTACATATCTTCTTCCTGCTTCCATGCAGTGGAATGTTGCCCTTGCCACACTATTAGCAAGAGTTGTGTCCGGCTGTATGAATTTTATGATTAACAGAAGAGTAATTTTTGAAAACGACAGCAAAGCAAAAAATCAGGCATTAAGGTTTTTCATTCTGTTCTTCTGTATTATGTGCGCAAGTACTATTATTGTGTCATTACTGTCATTTATTCCTGTTCCGGCTACGCTTATAAAGGCGATTGTTGATTTGCTGTTGTGGGCAGTGAATTATACAATTCAGCGAAAATGGGTATTTAAGGAACAATAAAATAAAAAGGTAAATCGGGCAGCCCAAAAGGGTTGCCCGATTAGTGTTTTTTGTGCAATATATGGTAATCTATATATTAATCACCATTAAATATCCTTTACTTAAATAGTGTTAGTATGATAATTAATACCAGCCAAACATATCATTCCAGAATGAATTATCCGAGTTATCACTCTGATTGTTGCTTTGATTAAACTTATTTGAAGAATCACTTGTCGGCACATACTCAGCAAGTGTAAGCACTATCTCAATAGTCTTATTATTACGGATAATGGTAAAATTCACCTTATCCCCTACTTCATTATCACTAATAGCAGATTTGATGTCGGCAGTTGTAGTAACCTCGGTATTGCCTACCTTTTTAATAAGGTCACCTGCTCTGAAACCTGCTTTATCAGCGTTTGAATCACTTGTAACTGAAAGCACATAGCATCCAGTTTTATTTACACCATAATAAAAAGCTGTTTCAGTTGAATTGATGTCAACAAATTCCATTCCTAGGTCAACTTCACCTGTTACATAGCCATAATTTTTAAGATCGTCGATTATATCGAATACATTGTTAATAGGAATAGCAAAACCAATACCCTCAACCTCGGTTGCACTTGACTTGGCATTAACAATACCAATAAGGTTGCCGTTTGAGTCAAACAAACCGCCGCCTGAGTTACCAGGGTTAATTTCGGCATTCGTCTGGAGAAGTGTCATATTTTGTTCATCTATTGTAACTTCACGGGCAAGAGCACTGATTATACCGTCTGTTACTGTACCGCCGAGCTGACCAAGAGGATTGCCTATTGCAACAACATAGTCACCAACTGCAAGTGTTGAGCTGTCACCAAAGGTAGCTGCTGACAAACCTGTTGCATCAACTTTAATAAGTGCAATATCATTTGCCGCATCAGTACCTATAAGCTCAGCGTCATATGTTGTCTGACCGTCTCTGAGAGTTACCTTGATTGAATTTGCACCGCTGATTACATGGTTGTTTGTAACAATGTAACCGTCCTCAGAGATAATTACACCTGAGCCTGCACCTGACGAAACATACTGACGATTAAATGAACCTAATACAACGCTTTCGGTTGTAATTTCAACAACGCTGTTAGCTGATTTTTGTACAACTGATGTTGCAGTTCCTTCAATTCTGTTTGAACTTTCATCAGTAGCACTTGCTTCAATCTTGTTTACTTTTAAACTTCCACTTGACTTTGAAAGATTAGAGTAAAGCACACCCCCGCAAAATCCAAAAGCAGATGTTGCCACAACTGCAACTATTAAAGCACCTACTACAAAACCTCTTGATGCAGATTTCTTTGGCTTTTTTACCTTAGCTTTCTTTACCCTTCCATGATTAGAATTTGATGTATTATAGCCATAATAACTTGGGTTCGGCTGATTATATGCGTTAGAACTGTTATAACTGCCGTATTGATTTGATGACTGTTGACCATAAGGTGAGTTGCTGTAACTATTGTAGGTACTTCCGCTATAAGTTCCCTGTGTAGTATTTGAGTTTGAATAAACATTGTTATCTGAGTATGAACTTGTGCTGTTATACCCTTGAGTAGCATTATCTGAATATGAAGTTGTGGAATATGCATTATCATAATTGTTTGGATTATGTGAAGCCGTCTGGTTATTTCCGTTTATATATGAATAATGGTATTCACTGCTCTGACTTTGTGTGCTGTCACTGTTCCATTCATATGAATTTTCTGCCTGTACATCAGTATTAGATTCTGAATTTATTGAACTAACAACATCTTCTGTATTACCGGTATCTGATGAACTGCTTGTATTTTCAGAAGAATTCATATTATATTCGTCGTTAGTAAACTTGTCTGTCATTTTGTATGCCCCCAATTAATCAACGATTAATGATATTTTTTATGTTGAGATAATAATAAAGCCGAAAAGTGAAAATTGTATGAAACCGTTTTGAATTTAAAATGAAAAATTTTACTTTCGCTTCAAAAGTTTATCAGAATTTATAATGCAGTTTCCCGAAATTTATACTTTGATAATGTGGTGAACTTTCACTTTACATCTATTGAACTTTATTTTCTAATCAATTCTATAATTTGATAAAAGAAGCGGCCACTGCCGCCCCGAAATTTATACTTCGATAATGTGGTAAACTTCTACTTTACATCTATTGAACTTTATTTTCTAATCAATTCTACAATTTGATAAAAAAGCG
>JAFLSM010000024.1:16528-35573 GCA_022510955.1 Ruminococcus sp.
ATCAATTCTACAATTTGATAAAAAAGCGGCCACTGCCGCCCCGAAATTTATACTTTGTTTTTATTATATACTTTATTTACATATATATTTTATAATGTGGAAATAAAAAATCAGAGCAAAACATAAAAAATAAAGGACAACCACACGGATTGCCCTTTATTTTAGTAATTATAATTCAGCTTTGCTGATTTCAGATTTACTATCTTTAGATTTTTTCTCAATAAGCTTTTTTCTTACCACAACATCGTCATACTTTCTCTTAAATGATATTCTGCCAAAAAACTTCTTTGAACAGTTATCACACGAAAAATCGGCTGTGAATGCCTTGTTGTGTATCTTCCAACTTGTAAGTTTTTTTGTAAGTCTTCCGCAGTCACTACATTCAAAATACATCTTTGACTTATCAATATCTGAACTTTCGATATCTGTTACAAAGTGAGTTTTAAACATCATTCGCTCATAAAACTCCTCTTTGCCTGCATCATACACAAAATCCGAAATCAATCTTTTTTGCGAAAGCTTTTTTAGACATTTAAGACTTAGCTCGGCATCTGAAACGGCACGATGCTGTTCATCCTCTGCAAAGTCTATACCCAGCATTTCTGCACACGCTGAAAGTCCAAGCTGACTTGACGCATCATTTATGTTAAGACACGCCTCGCAAAATTCCTGCACATTACAGTATCTTAAAAGAAAAGGCAAATGAAAATCACCTGTATGATAAGAGTAATTTTCAATAAGTGCATGAACATCAGAGGTACTCCAGGTAACAATCACGCTGTTCCTTGCAAAATCAGTAAATCTGTTGACAGCCTCCATAAACGGTACGCCGTTTTGTTCAAGCTCATCATACGAAATTTTAGTAAGTTGTTTTACTTTTGGTGAAAGCTTTTTACCGATTTTAGGTGTAACAAGCACTGAAAAAGTATCAATTATATTAAACTCATCATCGGTCTTGACTGCACCAAACTCGATAATTTCATTGACAAATTTATGCAGAAGTTTGCTATATGAGCCGTTCCATTCCAAATCAAGAATTACATAACTCATTTTTTGCGGAACGCCTGCTTCATACGAAGTTCTTTTGAAAGAATAGCTTTTCTCATACGAATACTCTCAGGAGTAACTTCAACAAGCTCATCATCAGCAATAAATTCTATACACTGCTCAAGTGACATATTTGTTGGAGGAGTTAGCTTAAGGGCATCGTCAGAGCCTGATGCACGGGTATTTGTGATGTGCTTTTTCTTACATACATTAACTGTGATATCTTCTGCCTTTGGACTTGCACCTACAATCATACCCTCGTAAACAGGAACACCTGCACCTATAAACAGTCTGCCTCTCTCCTGTGCAGCATACAAGCCGTAGGTTACTGTTTCGCCTGTTTCAAAAGCAATGAGAGAGCCTTGGTGACGGGTTATTATTTCTCCCTTAAATGGTTCATAGCTGTCAAATACATGGTTCATAATGCCGTTTCCGTTAGTATCAGTCAAAAATTCAGGACGGTATCCCATAAGACCTCGGGAAGGGATTCTAAATTCAATGTGTGTAATTCCGCCCTCACGAGTACCCATATTAACAAGCTCACCCTTTCTTGAACCGAGCTTTTCCATTACAGGGCCAACATAGGCATCGGGAACTTCAATAATCAAAAACTCAATCGGCTCGTACAGCTTGCCGTCAATCATCTTTGTGATAACTTGAGGACGGGAAACCTGAAATTCAAAGTTTTCACGACGCATTGTTTCAATAAGAATTGACAAATGCAGTTCGCCACGACCTGACACCTTGAATGTGTCAGAACTGTCGGTTTCCTCAACACGCAGAGCAACATTTGTTTCAATCTCCTTGAAAAGACGGTCACGTAGATTACGAGATGTTACATATTTTCCCTCTTTACCTGCAAAAGGTGAGTTATTTACAATGAAGTTCATCGTAACAGTAGGCTCGTCTATCTTGACAAAAGGCAAAGGCTCAACGCAATCGTTTGAACAAATGGTTTCGCCAATGTTTATATCCTGAATACCACTTATGCACACAAGGTCACCAAGCTTTGCTTCTTCACATTCAACACGCTTTAATCCTTCAAACTGATAAAGCTTTTGAATACGGACATTCTGTGTTGTTCCGTCAGTGTGACAAAGAACAGCAGCCTGTCCAATCTTTGCTTTTCCTCGCTCAACTCTGCCAACACCAATTCTGCCAACGAACTTATCAGAGTCAATATTTGATACAAGAATCTGAAGTCCTGCGTCAAGGTCGCCCTGAGGAGCAGGAATTTCATTTACAATAGCGTCAAACAAAGGTTTCATATCTACGCCCTGTTCATGATAATCATTCATTGCGTATCCGTCACGGGCGGATGCATAGATTACAGGGAATTCAAGCTGGTCATCATCCGCGCCAAGCTCGATAAATAAATCGAGAACCTCATCAACAACTTCTTCAGGACGAGAACCTGGGCGGTCAATTTTGTTGAGTACAACAAGAGGCTTTTTGCCAAGTCCGAGTGCTTTTTTAAGCACAAATCTTGTCTGCGGCATACAGCCCTCAAAAGCATCTACAAGCAGAACAACACCATCAACCATTTGAAGTATTCGCTCAACCTCACCGCCGAAATCAGCATGTCCCGGAGTATCAACAATATTTATTTTTATGCCGTTATACATAACAGCAGTAGGCTTTGAAAGAATTGTAATTCCACGCTCTCTTTCAAGATCATTTGAGTCCATTACTCTTTCTTCAACAGCTTCATTGGCTCTGAATATGCCGCTTTGCTTTAGAAGTTGGTCAACAAGAGTAGTTTTACCGTGGTCTACATGGGCAATAATTGCAATATTTCTTAAATCATTTCTTACATCCATAAAAATACCTCTTTTATGACAATTAATTTCACATACTCATTTATTATAGCACTTTGACACATACAAATCAATTTATATTTTTAATCACCTTTTCTAACAATATTTATGCTTTTTTGAAACATTTCCCCAAAGAATGAATAATAAAAAAATAAAAGTTGCAAAATCAAAGATTTAGACATAAATTCGCTTTACAATATTAATAGATTGTTATATAATTAACATAGTTATTTTTTAATTTATACAAAAAATAGCATGCAGACTTTCAGGAGGTAATATTATGGGCTACACGATTGCACAAAAAATTATTAAAGAACATCTTGTTACCGGCGAAATGATCGTTGGTACAGATATTGGTCTTAAAATTGACCAGACACTAACCCAGGATGCCACCGGCACAATGGCTTATATTGAATATGAAGCTATGGGTATTCCAAGAGTTAAGACAGAAAAAAGTGTTGCATATATCGATCACAACACACTTCAGACAGGATTTGAAAATGCTGATGACCACAGATTTATTCAGTCTGTATGCAAAAAGCACGGTATCTACTTTTCAAGACCGGGTAACGGAATTTGTCATCAGGTTCATCTTGAAAGATTCGGCAAACCGGGCAAAACATTAATCGGCTCTGACAGCCACACTCCTACCGGCGGCGGCATAGGTATGCTCGCAATCGGTGCAGGCGGTCTTGATGTTGCTGTTGCTATGGGCGGCGGCGCTTATTACATAACAATGCCGAAAATGGTTAGAGTAAACCTTACCGGCAAGTTAAATCCCTGGGTTTCTGCAAAGGATATTATCCTTGCTGTTTTAAGAGTTATGAGTGTTAAAGGCGGCGTAGGAAAAATTGTTGAATACGGCGGCGAAGGCGTTAAAACTCTTACAGTTCCGGAAAGAGCTACAATCACAAATATGGGTGCAGAGCTTGGTGCTACTACATCAATCTTCCCATCTGACGAAACAACAAAAGAATTCCTCAAGGCACAAGGCCGTGAAGAGGATTACACAGAATTGAGCGCTGATGCTGATGCTGTTTATGACGAAGTTATCGAGATTAATCTTTCAGAGCTTGAGCCTCTTGCTGCTTGTCCTCACTCACCTGATAATGTAAAGCCGATTAAAGAGCTTGAGGGTCAGCAGATAGATCAGGTTTGCATTGGCTCATGCACAAACTCAAGTTATCTTGATCTTATGCGTGTTGCTCATATCCTTAAGGGCAAGAAAGTTGCCGACAATGTATCCCTCGCTATCGCTCCGGGCAGTAAGCAAGTATTCAATATGCTTGCACTCAACGGTGCACTTGGTGATATGATTGCAGCAGGTGCAAGAATTCTTGAAAGCGCTTGCGGTCCTTGTATTGGTATGGGACAGTCACCAAACAGCAAGGGTATTTCACTTAGAACATTTAACAGAAACTTTGAAGGCAGAAGCGGTACTGCTGACGGACAGATTTACCTTGTTTCTCCTGAAACTGCTGCTGTATCAGCACTCAGCGGTGTATTCACCGACCCAAGAAGTCTTGGCGAGGCTGCTGACATTGAAATGCCAGAGAAGTTCTTAATTAATGATAACATGGTAATTGAACCGGCTCCTGTTGAAGAAATGGACAGCGTTGAGGTTCTTCGCGGACCAAACATTAAGAGCTATCCAAAGACAAGCCCTCTTACAGACACAATCGAGGCTTCATGCTCACTCAAGGTTGGCGACAACATCACAACCGACCACATTATGCCTGCCGGTGCAAAGATTTTACCACTTCGTTCAAATATTCCGAAAATTTCAGAACACTGCTTTACAGTATGTGACAAGGAGTTCCCTGCTCGTGCAAAAACTCTTGGTCAAAGCATTATTGTTGGCGGTGAAAACTACGGTCAGGGTTCTTCTCGTGAGCACGCAGCACTTGCTCCTCTCTTCCTTGGCGTTAAGGCTGTACTTGTAAAGAGCTTTGCTCGTATTCACAAGAGTAATCTTATAAATGCAGGTATTCTTCCACTTACTTTCACTGAACCTGCCGATTACGACAAGATTAAGCTTGGCGATATGCTTGAGCTCCCAAATGTTAAAGAAGAAATCGCTGAGGGCAAGCAGGTTACTGTTGTAAACAAAACAACAGGCGAAAGCTTTGTTGCTGACTGTGAACTTTCTGACAGAACAAGAGCTATTATTATTGCAGGCGGCTTGTTAGATTATACAAAGGAGAATTCATAATATGGAAAAAATCAAAATGACCACTCCTCTCGTTGAGATGGATGGCGACGAAATGACACGAGTTATATGGCAACAGATTAAGGATATTCTTATCCTGCCATATGTTGATTTAAAAACTGAATATTATGACCTTGGTCTTGTACACAGAAACGAAACTAATGATCAGGTTACTGTTGACAGTGCTAATGCAACAAAGAAGTACGGTGTTGCTGTAAAGTGTGCGACAATCACTCCAAATGCTGCAAGAATGACAGAATATGACCTTAAGGAAATGTGGAAATCACCAAACGGAACAATCCGTGCAATCCTTGACGGTACAGTATTTAGAAGTCCTATTCTTGTAAAGGGTATTGTGCCATACATTCCAACATGGAAAAAGCCAATCTGCATTGCAAGACACGCTTATGGTGATGTTTATAAGAACACTGAAATGCGTGTTACTGCAGGCAGTAAAGCTGAACTTTGCGTAACAAATCCTGACGGCAGCGAAGAAAGAAGCACTATCTTTGATTTTACTACTGACGGTGTAATTCAGGGTATTCATAATATTGATAAGAGTATCAGTTCTTTTGCCCGCTCTTGCTTTAACTATGCACTTGACCAGAAAATTGATGTATGGTTTGCTACAAAAGATACTATCAGCAAAGTTTATGACCACAGATTTAAGGACATTTTTGCTGAGGTATTTGAAAACGAATATAAAGAAAAATTCGAAGAAGCAGGTATTACATACTTCTACACCCTTATTGATGACGCTGTTGCCCGTGTAATACGCAGCGAGGGCGGTTATATGTGGGCTTGCAAGAATTATGACGGCGATGTTATGAGCGATATGATTGCAACTGCATTCGGCTCACTTGCAATGATGACAAGCGTACTTGTTTCTCCTGACGGTATCTATGAATACGAAGCTGCTCACGGTACAGTTCAGCGTCACTACTACAAACATCTCAAGGGCGAGGAGACATCAACAAACTCTGTTGCAACACTATTTGCATGGACAGGTGCATTCAGAAAGCGCGGCGAACTTGATAATCTTCCTCAGCTTTGTGATTTTGCAGACAAGCTTGAAGCTGCTACAATCAAAACTATTGAGGACGGCATTATGACAGGCGACCTCTATGCAATTTCTACTCTTGAAAACAAAACAAAAGTTAACTCAACAGAGTTCCTCGAGGCAATTAACGAGCGTCTTAAAGCAACACTTTAATTTGTTATTATTTTTATATTTTGCGACTGTCAAAGCAAAAGCTACGGCAGTCGCATTGATGTGAATTTGAAGGAGCACAAAATCAATGTCTAAAGATAGTATATCGATGTCAGTCATCAGACGACTGCCGAGATATTACCGCTTTTTAAGTGAACTGAATGAGCAGAATATTGAGAGAATTTCATCAACAAAGCTTGCCGAAATAATGAATGTGACTGCCTCCCAGGTTAGGCAGGATCTCAACTGCTTTGGCGGATTTGGTCAGCAAGGCTACGGTTACAGCGTCGGTCAGCTCAAGGAAGAAATAAAGAAAATTCTCGGACTTAACAACAACTACAAGGCAATTCTGATTGGTGCAGGAAATCTGGGTAAGGCCGTCGCAAAACATCTGAATTTTGACAGGCTTGGATTTGAACTTATCGCTTGTTTTGACAATAACCAAAACAAGGTTGGAGAAATGCTTAATGATATTTCAGTTAAATCAGACAGCGAAATAGAAAGTTTTTGCAGGCATAATCATATTGATGCGGCTTTTTTATGCATTCCACGCATTTGTGTTGAAAATGTGCTTGACAAGCTCTATTCCCTTGGCATAAAAAACTTCTGGAATTTCAGTCATTATGATATAAACAACCGCTACAATGACACAGTCGTTGAGAATGTTCACCTCAGCGACAATTTGATGACACTGTGCTACCGAATGAACAACAATAATAAATAACATCAAATATATAATTTAATATTGAATGAAAAAAGACTTACTCACTTATGAGTAAGTCTTTTTTATTTCATAAAAAACTAATCGAAAATAATCTGACACAAAATAAAGTTTTCTAATATACTATAAGCTTGGACAGGCGCAACCCACCAGATGTTATTTTATCAAAAAGTCGTGAGCTACTCTGGCGGCATCTAATTCCATATTACAAATCAATTTATAGAAAACGGTTGAATTAATTAGTTCACCAAAATTATCAAGCATTGAATTTGCTGTTTCTTTGTCAACAAAACGGGCAGTGGAAAAGTATAGCCTTTGCAAAATTTCGGATGTGGAAGTCATCTGAAAAATCAAGTTCTCTTCCCCACGCTCAATAAAAACAATACCTCCAAGAGGAGCAGATAGATTATTTGCAATTCCACTTCCACCGTCAAACGGCGTTCCATAGACTATTACTGAGCCATTTTCTATTCTTACAACGGGCTTGTCGTCATTAATATATGTGATATCATCACCGTAAACCTGCTTCCAGAGTCTTGTGTGTGTTGACTTGCCAACACCTGAATTTGCAGAAAAAAGATATGCCTTTCCATCAACAATAATTCCGGATGAATGAACAAGCATAGCGCGATGACTGATTATGCGACGATTAAATTCTGTCGCATAAGCCAACTCCTCAGCTTGTCCAATTGTATCGCTCTTAACCATATTCGAGTGAAGGTTAGCAATATACTCATCTGACTTAAAAAGTGTAATGTCAGTCTCTTTATCTCCATAATATAAAAATGGTTTTGAAAGCTTTGTTAAATTATCATATTTAGGTGTATATTCAACAATAAATCCTGCAATCTTATACTTTGGCATAGAAAATCTCCAAACAAATTATTAGACTAATTCTACAAAAATAATAACAGACTCAGCTGACAAAGTCAACCGAGCCTGTTATTTTATAATTCTGTTTATTCAACTTACTTTATACCAATCTTCAACAGAATATAATTAATCAAATGACAAAATTACATCTGCAAGGTATTTTTGAATTGTTGTGGCATCATCAATGCCAATAGAACCGTCCTTATTAACATCACAAACGCTTAACTGCTCTGATGTAAGAGTTGTAATATCAGCCAAGTACTTTTGAAGAGTAGTAACATCATAAATTGTTATCTCGCCATCTAAATCAACATCACCAAGCATATAATCATTAATAGGTTCAAACGGAATGTTATAATCAGTAGCAAATTGCTGAGCGTAAGAACCTACATAACCCCGAATTGTCAGATTTGGACAATCCATAAAAGCATTTGACGCAATATTAGTGGTGGATTTAGGAATAGTAATTGACTTGAGCGAAATACAGCCTCTAAAAGCAAATCTATCGATTGTTTCTACAGTTGCAGGAAGAGTAATCTCTTCAAGAGATGCACAATTCAAAAACATTTGTCTTGTAATTACAGTTAAGTTGGACTCAATCACAACATTTCTGAGCGAAATGCAATCCTGGAAAATAGATGAACCAATAGTGGTGCAGTTTGCAGGAATATTTACTGAAGCAAGGTTATAAGATCTGGTGAATACAGCGTTTTCCATTGTTGTAAGTGTATTAGGAAGAGTTACTGTTTTAATGTCAGTTTTGTCCATAAAAGCACCAAAAGCCAATGAAACTACATCATCACCAATAAGCTCATCCGGAACTACAACATCTTCTTCAGAACCGACATAATCAATAATCTTGCATGTTTTGTCACTATAGCTTTCAAATATAAAATTCTTATATTGAAAATAGGTTGCAGCAAAGACATTTAGTGAAGCAAAAGAAATAAATGTCACAAAAGCAATGAGTACAGAAATAAACTTTTTCATAGTAAACACATACCTTAAGATCTAAGGTTATGGGGCAAATAAATTTGCCCCATAACCAAACATAAATTAATTATTAGAAAATGAGTTACTCGTCTTCCTCCGGAAATTCACTGCCTTCTACAGGAATTGTCTCTTCAGGTACAACTTCACTGGAATTAACACGGTCTTCAAAAGAAAATTTTGTTACTTCAAAAAGCGGATTTTCGTATATTTTTTTCATTTTATTACCTCCCTAAAAATTAACCTTAACCTATTGTAGCAGTATTATTATTAGGATCTAAGGAGTTACCGATATCATAGAGATAGAAGTAAACAGGTTTTGAAACAACAGTAACTTCTTCGCCTTTATCATTAGTATAGATTACATAATAATAAGCTCTGTAAACATATCTTTTGAAGTTGTCAGTGTTCTTAAACTTAAGATAATAATCAAGTCTGTTTTGATCATTATATGATGAGGAAGAAATATTAAAGTTAACAAGTTTACGAGAAGAAGAAGGAAGTTCTGAGACAGATTGACCCTTAGCACATGCATTAACCTGAGCTTCGGTAAGACCTTCATCCTCATAAGTTAATTTGTCCTTATCAGCAAGAGTCGCGCCAGCTACATTTTCTTTAAGCTTATATTGAGTGTCATATTCAACAATGATACCTGTTTTGTAAGAAGTACCTGTCTCCCTAAGAAGAACACCATTCTTTTCCATGTAAGCAACTATAAAGTCAGCATAGAGATAATCATAGTTTTGACCATTTTGAGTGTACTGCTCACGAGTATACTGTGCGTCTGAAATGAATGCAATTTCTTCTTCCTTATCCTTATCATCATCGTCACCAGATTTTTTCGGAGCATAAACAGGAATAATCTCACAATTGCAGGAAACACGAAGATTAAATTCTGCGCTGTAGCACTTTGCAACAATATGATCTGAATCAGAATCAGTATTAGCAACAACAGAAGCAGTAGAAGGATCAACCTCAACTACTTGCCAGTATTTGAAATATTTCGTGACATTTTCACCATCTACAACATCTACTCTTGAAGGATCAGCAATATATAATTCTCTTTCAGGTATATATATATTCCTTTCATCCTCCGGAACATTGTGATCTTTATAAACATAGTCATTAAGTTTTAATGTATATTCTTCAGAAAGTCCTTCTTTTCCTGCTGCTTCATAATAAATTGTAACTTTATATGTCTTATCATTCTGAACAGCAGAAACTACTACTGATGTACCATCTGCAGAAACACTGTCAATATTCCATGTGCAGTCCTTATAAAGGTCATCAATGTAAGGAGCGTGAGCCTTAATTAAATCAGTATCAGGGGTCCAAGATCCATGTAATTCATAATAAGAATCATCATGTTCGCCCTTATAAATATAGGACTTATCCACACCAAATCTGTCTTTATAATTATAGGTAATAGAATATGAAGCTGTAATAGGAGTAATATCTGAATAGAATAGCAATTCAGAAGTCTTTAACTCATAACCATCAAAGAGATTCGCGTAAGTTGTTTTAAAGGTATAAGTTATAGTACCATTCTTACCAAAAGGATTTGCAATCTGTTCAACCTTACCGGAGGAATCAGTCCAAGTCATAGTACCGTTATCAGGACTACCGATTATCTGAACTCCATATTCAGTATCCTCATAAAAATGTCTAAATTCATTAAGACCTGAAGTTGTTGTTATAAGTCTAATCTGCAACTGATACCCATCAGAAACATTTGCATTACTAAGCGGAACACTAATTTGCTGACCAGTTGAACCGTTACCTGCCTGCTTAATAACAGAACCAACAGCTTTGTTATTTTTATCTAAAATTTGAGCCTCAACCTGATAAAAACCTGAACCGCCTTTTGCAACATTACCGGCTGCATCTACACCGGTTAACTTGCTGTGGCTGATAGTAAGTGTATTCGCTGCTGCCTTTACAAATCTTGCAACATAGTGCATATCGAAGGATAATTCCGGAGAAATTGAGTTACCTGAATTAAGCTTTGAAATAAATTTACCATTTTTATCAACTGTCCAGAAGCTATCAAAAATATAACCGGTTGGAGCCTTTGCAACAACTGCTACAGTAGTACCAATTTTTACTGTTGCGCTTGTATTTATTGCACCGTCAACATCAACATAAGCTATTGAAGAATCCTCAGCAGGAGATGTCCAGGTGTCGCCATTATCATTACTTAACTGATATTTAACATCAACATCTACAGTTGACAAAGCTGAGTTAGCATAGTACCAACGTCCATCATAACGATCCGCATTATCAAGATTTTGATAATTTTCGTAAGAAATCATTACTTTTTTGCCGGCATATGTTTTGGTAGTTCCACTAAACAAAGCTTTGTATGCAGTAGTATTATCACTATCGTTAACACGAGGAATGAAATCAGAAGGGAAACCTTTAGTGATGCGTGTTTTACTTGTAGCATCATAAACATACCATGTTGTTGCCCACTGACCAACTTCGGTTTGTTCAGCTTTGCCGGTTGAGATAATATAGAGACCTACATCAGCAGAAGCATCAACTTTTTCTCCATAGATATCAACTAAATTACCATTGATATCGGTAAAATCATCAAAAGCATTATGACCGTCAGAAGCGAATGTAGACGGATTAAAGCTATAATTACCATCTATCCATGATATGTTAGTGTATGAAGCCTTACGAGGCATAACATCAAAACGAATGATATCGTTACCCTGATCTTCAAGATATTTCATATCGTTAAAGTCATAGGACTGAATATTATTTGTTTGAACACTTAAATATTGGTGAAGAGGCTGATTGTAATAGTAGTTATTGATTGTGATACCTGTTATTTCACAATCGTTCATAACCTTTGGAAGCAATGCATAATACATACCAACTTCATTGTCATAAAGCATAGGCTGACCTGGGTAAGTACCATCAGCCTCTCCAACGCCTTCATTTTTGTTCTTACCATTTTTATAGTAGTATGAATAGCAAGAAATTATATTATCCCAATAATATTTACCGAGAAGGTCATTTGTGTTAACATAAAACTTAATATATTCGCCTTTTCTCTGGCAAGCTTTAGAGTAATAAATAGGAATAATTTCATATGCCTCTGCATCTGCTTCAACAGGGATATTAGCAGTATATCTGCCGTTTCCTCTTGAAGTAGCTGTATAGCTTATGCCATTAACTACAAAAGCAGGAATATAATAATTACCACTGTAAGTACTACTAATAGTAACCGAAACTTCCACAAGACCATCTTCGGTGACAGTATACTTTTTAGCATAACTGCTATAAGCTGTTGGAGTAGTGGCTGAGCTTATAATGCTGCCTGTAGCATAATAGGAATTACAATAATTTGCTGTTCCACCATTTGTTCCTTTGGTAAGGTAGATTACGCTGGTTTCAACTAATGATACAATATCATTAATTGAGTCATATTTTACATTCATTGTAGTATAGTTAAAATCGTGGCCTGAGAAGTTCTGGTTAGTATTTCCGTCCCAACCTTGTACTAAACGACCAGAAAGAGCAGGCTTAAGCCAGTAATCACCTGAGCCTGAATTTGCGTATTCCGGACTACCACCGGCTATAGTCCTCTGAATTGTGAATACAGTAGAACTCAAAGTAATTTTCTTAGTTGAGAGATAAATACCTGAACCTTCAGGAGATTCTTCCATATCAATAGTAGAAGTAACAGAGCCATTAGAGATTATGGCTACCTTGTACTCATCATCAGGAATATCGTTAGTTACTTTTACTGTTGTTGTACGAGTAGCAGTTTTACCATTCTCAGTATTTGTTACAGTTGTTTTTAATGTGTAAGTAGTCAGAGTAGATGATGAAAACTTAGGGTCTGAACTATCATCGTCTGTAAGAGTTCCACCATTTCCGGATGTAATAACTGTAGAATATGTAAGATACTGAGAAGCATTAGCAACGCCTATAAGTGTTGCTGTTACATCTAATGTTAAAGTTTTACCCGGTTTTACATTTTTGAAATCTTCAGTTTTGCCATCAACAAATGTTGGTGTTACAGTCGATGCGTCTATTGAGTATTCCGAATAAGTCGTATCTCTCTTCAAGATATATGAACCGCCAACTTTAAGATCTGTAATATCATTCTGAGTTACTTTGTTACCATTTTTTAAACCTAACATATTAAATGTCGTATTAGAACCAAAATCTTCGTTAGCTATTATAACAATATAATAATCAGTACCATCTATTTTTATGATATCGCATGAGGTTATACTACAATTACCCCACTCACCATTTGGTGTATGCTCGGAGGCATCCCATACATAAAGAGAATCATAAGTGTTCTTATCAACAAAGATTATAGTATTATTAGGGTCAAGGTCGGTATTACCGCCGCCACCGCCGCCGCTTTCTTCATCCTTTATAAGGGTTACTTGCTTATTAGAAGGATTATATGTAACTTTCATAGTACCGCTAAAAGTTGCACAACCCTCAACAAAAGCATAATTTTGAGTATCGTACCAACCATATTTGCCTCCAGTCCAGCTCTGAAAATCAGAAGATTTATTTACTGTTGGAGCAGAAGTCCAAACACAGTTGTATTTACAACTTGATGCATTTGTATTAATTAAAAAACCAAAATTTGTGCTCGCTTTTACATCAAAAGTGGCAACATAATTACTGCCTTCAGCTGTCATCGTAATACTACTAGTATACGGTGGGTTATTATTTCCGCTATTATTATACCACAAATAGTATGTTGTAGCTGCTACCGCAGAAGCATCATCTACTGTTGCGGCAACATCAGCGGGTTCATCTATTGTTGCTGCATTTATTGTAGGAAATGCAATAGTTACCATTGAAACTACCATCATTAGCGTTAGAACGACAGAAACAATGGATTTTAATTTTGTTTTCATTGTTTTTACCTCCATCTTCATATTAAGAGATTTATGAGATTCTATGTGTGAATTTGAGCTATACTTTATAATACAGCTTTCAGCGTTTTAACCGTCTGACCTACGGTGAACATAAGTTTTTTTGAAAACACAATATGTTCCGCCTAAAACTCACGCAATCACCCATATTTATGAATATATAATATCATAAAAAACAAAATTATGCAAGGTATATAAGATATTTTTATATTTGACAATTTTTATAAAATTCTTATAAACAATTAGGCGATATATAACAAAACTAATAATTTTTTAAGACGTTATTTCGAAATTAGAATTATATTTAAAGAAATCTTATTAAATAAATACCGATGGATGTCTGTTGCAGAAGGATTAATGTGAAAGGTCAAAAAATAGGAACTGCCCCATAACAGTATGATAAACTCAACCGTTATTTGGGACAGCTCCCTTCTCAGCAGAATATTATCCGCTAAGTAATAATTTAATTAATTGCTAATAATGATTGTAATCAAACTTTAAATTACACAACAAACATTGTGCATAATAAATATTATACGAGAACAAAGTTATTATTGTGCAAGAGCCTTCTGCATCAGTGTAGCGTCAGCAATATCAACCTTACCGTCAAGATTTACATCAAGTAGAGCCATCTGAAGTTCAGAAAGACTTGCCATATCTGCAGAACACTTCTGAGCAAGTGTAGCAGAATCAATAGTGAATGCGGCTTTACTTGCACCAACTGAAGATCCGCTTAGTGCGTAAACAGTAGTTAGTCTGCTGAGGATAGCCTGTGTTTGAAGATCACTCTGCTCTTTTATTGTTTCTTCATTAACAATTTGACCCAATGCGTACTCTTTACCGTTTATGAATGTGTAACCAAGTGAGCTGTCACCATCAATTAATGGATTATATACCATATGAGTTGCTGTACGGTGGAAGTTTCTGATATACTCAGCCTTGCCTGTTAGATCTACGAGCTCGGTATCCTTCATAAGATTGTCAACAGCAAAGAAATATTCGCTGTCACTAAATTCACTGTTCTCTGTGGTTGCAAGTACAGAAGTATTGGCTGTTTTGAATGTAAGAGTATGTTTGGTGCTTGAATCAATCCTGATATCAGCATAATACCAGAAGAAATCAAGAGAACCCGAATAGGTTGAACCAATGTATGTGCTACCGGATTGACCCCTTTTAATTCTGCTCATTTCTTTATAGGAACCGTTGTCGAGTTTAACTGACGGTGTATAGGAGAATGCTGAAGAGCTCTTGAACCACACTTTAACAGTGTGTGTTCCCGTTGGCTCCGCAGTTTTGACTGTTACTGTCACTGCACCGGAAGTAGCCTTTGTGTATGTTGAGTAGGTTGCCTCAACATAGTATATGTATGTGCCGGCAGTATTAAATGCATTAGTTGTAACAGAAGTATCAGTTGTTTCTGCAAGCAAAGTATATTTACTGACATCGGTTGATACATAGTACTTGTATGTAATGGGATATGTTGAATTGCTTCTGGTAAGATTTGCTGTGAGAGTTACTGATTTTCCTGTTTCAACATTAGTATTATTAGATGAAAGTGATACAGAAATTGTTTCTCCGAGTTTGCTATTCATCCATGTTGCACGATTTTTAGCCCAATTTAAAAGGTAATTATAGCATTCTTTCAGAGTAGAACCTGTATCAACACTGCCCCATGAATATGTCAAATCAGATGCAATAAAGCCATATCTCTTCTCGTTCATATCAAAGGAATCATAATTTGCATCATAAATATCCTTAATATAACCGTTATCACTAAATACTGCATTAATTGAATCATAGAAATCGGAGTTCCAAGCATTTACTACATTAGTGTTCCAGAAAGTAGTGTTATTAGCAAGTTTAGCCTGGAAGTTCATAGTACTTAAAATATTATAGTCATCCTGAACTATTTTCTTATATTTAGTAAGCCAACCATTTGTAGCACTCGGGGCACCGGATGAATCAGTGCCTGATACAACATCTTTTGTATTACGATAACCGCCTAATGCCCAGTCATAGTCCCAAATAGGAGTTGCCTCCCACTTCACATCATCTGCTGATTCTGCAGAGGCGCCGTTCCAATATACAAAATAGCTTGTTGCGCCTGAGTCGAGGTTCTTTGTAAATTCCTGAACAAGGTAAACATCTGCAAATGAGTCAAGGTCAAGAAGTTTATCCATTGTAGTGTAATCGTTATTGTATACAGCTATTTCAGCATCTACCCATTTTTTAATTACAAATTCCATTTCGGTTTTGTTGATATCTTCAGGAGCCTTAAATGCAATATACTGACCCTGAGGTGTTTTAAACCAACAGTTTTCAGCCTGTGCTCGAGGTTGAAGGTCAAATTCGATAAGATATGACAAGTTTTCTGCTGTATAACCGTCTTTAAGGTTACCTGTATCAACATACTGATATGTAATGCTGTTGCCTTTGTATGAAAGTGTACCAGAGTGCGTCTTGCCGTCACCTGTGCCGTCATAATGGTCTTCAGCTGTTTCACCGTCAACGAGCTTGCTTGAACCTACATCAACTTTTTCGGTGATGAGGTATGAACCGAGATACTCACCGTTGTTATAAAGATCAGCTACTTTATACTCAGGAACATTATCCAAGCCTGCAAGCATTGCTGTTTGATATGTTGTAATATTACGGAGCAACGACTCGTCCATATTATTTGCAAGTAAGCACCAGCTCTTTGCCTTTGTTGCATTTTTCATATTAAGAGGCTTAACTTTAGAATCAAACTTGATGTTATATGCATATTTGCCATATAATTTACCGCTTGCTTCCCAAGAAGAGTTACCTCTGCCCTTGATTTTGTCAATTCCAAGATTATCGCATATCTTACCATTGCTTGCTGTAATTGAGATAAATTGACCGGTATACTCTACTTTTGAAATCTCATAACCATAACTCTGTGTAGGAAGATTGTCATTAGTAGTTGTAAACATTGAATCAGATGTTGACTGATAAACCTTAAGGGTGTAATTGGTGGAATTACCAGTTACAGTGTAAGATTTTCCGCTTTCAAAGTTGTATGTTCCGCCCTGTGGAATTGTTGTACCGTTAATCTTGAGAGTAGAAAATGCAGAATAGATTGGCATTGTAGTTAAATCAATACCACCCGGAACATAGAGGGTGTAAGTAGAACCTGAATTACCGCTTGGTCCTGACTTGTTTGTCCACTTGAGCAATGCGATTGATGAATCTTCAACTGATGGCTGAACATCAACCCAAAGACCACTGCTGTATGCAGTTGCTTTATTGAAAGGCTCTGCAACAGTAACAATTACTTCATCCTTTGTGCGAGATGTACCAAGAGAAGTTAAAGCGTATTCGCCTGTTGTAAGGTTGCCATTGCTGTCATAGCCCTTGATATCAGCGTAGAAGTAATATGTGCCCGGATTGCTTATTGAATAAGTCATAGAGGCTGTGTATTCATCGCCGATAAGATATTCGCCGTCCTCAGGGTCACGACCAAGGCTATTGATGCGATCATAGTTAACATTGTTAATTGTAATCTGACTACCGATATGTGTAGCATTATCGATATCTGAAGTATACTGATAAAAATCAACTGTATATTTAGTTGCCTTCTGAGTCTTATCACCGACTTTTGACAAAGCGTTAAGAGTGAATGTTTCATTAGGTTCTACAGTTGCAGTTGTATTTTTTGCAACTGTGCTGTTTACTGACAAACGAGGAGTCAGTGTGATAGCAGTTGCAGTTATTGTGGTGTCGTCAGTTACTTTAACTGTAATTGTTTTTTTGTCTTCAGAACCTGATGTGATTGTTGCACCGCCGTCAATTTTCCAACCTGCAAAGTTGTAATCTACTGCACTTGCTTTAAGTGTGAGCACTGAAGCTTGAACAGTTGTTGAACTTTGAGTTTCGCTGTCACCATCCGGGTTAAGAACAGTATCTTCACCATCAACTGTAGCTGTAACTTTTATATTACTTTTTATTGTTACGTTATGAGGGGTTGTGTCATCGTCATCATAAGGAAGCTTTGTAGACGCATAAATAACAGGAGTGCTTTTGCTGTTTAGAGTTGAATTAGGATGAAGTACGATAATGTAATAAGTGCCACTTGTACCTTCAGTGTAACAGTTTGGATCACCATCAGTCGTCCTTTTCTTTAATTCAATACCATTAATTTTATCTACATCATTATCTATATAAGTATAACCATATTGTGTGCCATTCCAACCACTTGCATCTGCAAATATTCTAAAACGAGCAAGATCCTGATTAGCCTCATAGTAAGAATAACCATCTTTATTATCCATAGGAGTATGAGTTGAATTCCAACCATCAATTCCCTCACCACTAATATAATATTTCATGGTTGTTGGTTCGGTTGAACCGCCATTATATACTTTATAGCTACCATTTTTATCAAAAACCAATGGCGTAGTAGTCCAAGAGGTTTTTGTGAGATCAATAGTATCTGTCTGAGATGCGCCCTGCGCTACATTGCTGTTAAAGATAACCCTATTGGCACTTGTATCAAGATCAAAACTCCAAATATTATTACCCTCGTTTTTCATTCCTGTTCCAGGCCAAGAAGTACCGGTTAAATTAGCTCCACCTTCGATCCACGCCCAAATACCAACACTTGACCAGTTACTACTAGAATTATCAAAGTAAATTTTGGCAGTTGTTGCCGCATTTGTTGTAATAAAGCTAATTGAAACCATCGAAATTATTATCATTACTGATAAAATGACAGAAACAACGGACTTGAAATTTTTTTTCATAAAAATCCTCCATTTTTTATTATTATTTTGCTGGTTTAAGTGCATTAATCGATTTTAAAGCAAGGAATATTAATTTAATTTTGCTTTTCTGTATCTGCAAATAACACATTCTCAAGGCGTTATTTACAAAAGGTTAAATCGCAAATAACTGATGTTTTTCTGCCTGACCAACAGAGAGCAACACAAGATGTTCCATCACAAATACACTTTGCCCAACATTTGTCATTATGCATTTTATCATACAATTTTGCAAAACTCAATGCTTGTTATGGAAAATTTTTGTTTATTTTGATAACTTTGTTAATTTTTACAATAAAAGCAGCGTCTATTTGTTCATTTTGCAGAATAGATATAATTATTAATGCAATTGCTTTGTATTTTATATAAATTGCAAAATATTTTATTATTACTTTATAGAAATATACTTGTACATAAATAATAAGGGGCTCTATAATAAAAGTTGGGGTAACAAATAGAGCCTACAAAAATAAAAAAGTAG
>JAFLSM010000025.1 GCA_022510955.1 Ruminococcus sp.
CAGCTGATTTGTAATCAGCAGGTCGGGGGTTCAAGTCCGTCCACCAGCTCCAAAAAAGCCTACTGTTTAGGCAGTAGGCTTTTACTATGAAAACCTAATATGGGAGAATTCCCGAGTGGCCAAAGGGGGCAGACTGTAAATCTGTTGCTTCACGCTTCGGTGGTTCGAATCCACCTTCTCCCACCAGAAACAAGACAACGAATTTTAATTGATTTGTTGTCTTGTTTTTTCTTTATAGTGAATTGCTCATACAAACTCAATATCAATAGTTGGTGTATCCCCCGATAAAAAGAAATAGTGTAAAATTAACAAGCGATAGCAAAACAAGCTATCGCTTGTTTTTAATTCAACAATAACTTATAGCACAAAAAGCAAAATCTTATATTCTTTTTGTTATAAAGTGACAAAAAAGAATATTTTGTTTGTTAATTATTGTTGTTGATGTTTTTGTTTGTTTATAGTAGAATATAACTAAACTACAGTAATGCAAAAATCTTGTTGAGATAATATAACCTTACAGGAGGAATATTTTATGAAAAAACATTTTATGGCAACTGTTAGTTTGTTGCTTATAGGAGTTTTGAGTTTGGGCTCTGTAATTTCAGTTAGTGCAAAAGCTCTGCCTCTATACGGCGATGTTAATGCTGATAGTATAATTAGTGTTGATGATACTACTGAGATTCAAAAACATCTATCGAATATTTCTGAGTTTTCCCAAGAAGAACTTACCTTAGCCGACTATAATGGTGACGGTAAAGTAGATATTCTTGATGTTACCGATATTCAAAAAATGCTTGCTTCACTTGACTATAAATATGCTCACGAATTGTATGAGGTAGAGAATGTTGACTTTTCATCAGAAGAGCTTACATCTCTGGAATTTAAAGTTGACAAGTGCATAAGACCATATTTTAATATTAGCTATGATTATCTTTATAATGGAACCTGCAATTCACATTTAAGAACTACATTCAAGACATATGATGAATACAGCAGATTTTTCAAATCAACCTTTGATGAATACGATGAAAAGTTTTTCGAAGACAATGCACTTATATTTATGTATGACCACTATTATTCGGATTCAATTAAAGATAATCTTGATAATGTTTATGTTAAGGATAATGTACTGTATCTTGAACTTACACATAGAGAACCTGCTGAAGGTGAACCTGTCACGGAAGGCCTTGGATTTTGGAATCAATTTATAGTAGTGGATAAGGCAAGTGTTGAAAATGTTGATAAAATCCGTGTAAAATCCAATTTAGATTATTTCTATTGGTAATAATATCATAGCTTCGGATTAATAAAGTTAGCAAGCGATAGCAAGTCAAGCTATCGCTTGTTTTTGCAGTTTATACTAATCGCCAATAGAAGAGTATAAAAGATTTTCGAGGAGATTTTGTTTATGTCAGAACGCTACTTAAAGCTCTTTTTTTCATAAATAAATCTCTTTTCATTAATTATTTTTTATGATAAAATAATATTAAAACACAACAAATTTAAATCTATGAGGTATTACAGAATGAATGATATTATAACATCAATGAAAACAAGGCGGAGCATACGTAAATTCAAGTCGGATATGCCGTCAAAAGAGGACATTAATCAAATTATTGAAGCAGGGCTTTACGCCGCTAACGGCAGAGGCAGACAAGCTGTTATTACTGTTGCAGTTACAAACAAGGAATTAAGAGACCGTCTTTCCGATGAAAACCGCAAAATCGGCGGTTGGGAAAAAGGATTTGACCCGTTTTATGGCGCACCCGTCGTTTTGATTGTGCTTGCAGAAAAAGATTGGTCAACTCATGTGTATGACGGCAGTCTTGTTATGGGAAATATGATGCTTGCGGCACACTCACTCGGACTTGGAAGCTGTTGGATTCACCGTGCCAAAGAGGTATTTGAGCTTGATGAATATAAGCAATTACTTGAAGACCTTGGTGTTCAAGGCGAATATGAGGGAATCGGACACTGCGTTGTCGGATATGCCGACGGGGATTATCCCGATGAGCCTGAACGCAAGACAAACCGTGTTTTTTATGCAGAGTGATGTACACACGACACAAATGCAAGGGTACCACTGTTTCCGAACAGCTTTCTATAAAGCAAAAAATTGACCTGCACGGTCACACAGCCGAAAGTGTCCGAAAGCTGTTGACATCAAGGCTTGCGCAGTTGCCGAATGATGTAAGTGAGCTAACCGTGATACACGGCTGTCACGGCGGTACAACATTGCTTGAAACAGTTCGGAGATTTAAACATTACCGCATAGAACGCAAGATAATCGGACTTAACAACGGTGAAACTATATTTGTAATCAAGCCAAACAGCAAGAAGTGACGATATGAAAAATTTTACAGAAATTTTTAACGACGACAGCATAAAAGAACTGCAAAAACAACTTTTATTCTCGGGTCTTGACGAGGACGAAATATACCTGTTTATCCTCCACGCAAAGCCAAAATACCTTCACATTAACCGTGGTGAATCGGTTCAGATTGCCGAGAAATTCGACCATATGATGTGTGTGGTTTACAAGGGCGAAACTAATGTTTACAGCATTGAATATGACGGATACAAAACCCTGTTGAAAAACCTCTCTTCGGGCAATTCAAGCTGTCAGATGTACACAATGTTTGACTATGCAACCGACTTGGTTGAATTCACTGCGTCCGAGGACAGCGACATAATTTTCATTGAGCCTCAGTCACTTTTTATCGGCGAAAAAAATCTTGCATTTATTCAGCAAAAAATCTTGGTCAATGTAATAGCTTCACAACGAGAGTATCTTCTGACGCTCTCGGAACATCTTTCGATTTTATCGCAAAGAAGCATAAGAGATAAAATCCTGAGATATTTGTCGCTTCAAAGCAGTAAGTACGGCAAAAATGAATTTGATATTCCGTTTTCACGAGATGAACTTGCAAATTACTTGGCTGTTGACAGGGCTTCTCTTTCCCGTGCGCTTGGCAGTATGAAAAAAGAAAACATAATTGACTTTAGAAAAAAGCGATTTGTTTTGCTCGACCAAAAGCAATTTAAGAAAATATTAAAATAAATTAGTCTTGACTAACTCAAATACAGCGTGGTATACTCTTCCGAGTAAGGGAGTAGTCGGCGTGATATATACGCGACTATGTCAACATACTTGGGTAAGCAATTTATAAAATTTGCGCACCTATGGCATAGTCTAAAATCTCTTTGATTTGATGACAAGACTTATCTGTGTGCAACAGGTGGGTCTATTTTTATCCTCTGTTGCATAATAAAGCAACGGAGGATTTTTTTATGAGTATTTGGGAATTATTTATTATTGCAGTTGGTTTGTCTATGGACGCCTTTGCGGTGTCAATCTGCAAAGGACTTTCAGTTAAAACACTCAAACCAAAGCACACCGCTATTGTTGGACTTTACTTTGGCGGATTTCAGTTTGCAATGCCACTTGTCGGATACTTTCTTGGCATACAATTCAAGCAGTTAATCATCAGCATTGACCATTGGATTGCGTTTGTGTTGCTCGGATTAATCGGTGCAAATATGATAAAAGAGGCATTTGGCAAAGACGACGAAGAGCTTAACGACAGTTTTGATGTAAAAACAATGATACCGCTTGCCATTGCAACAAGTATAGATGCGCTTGCAGTGGGCGTGACATTTGCATGTCTTGAGGTGTCTATTGTGCCTGCTGTCAGCTTTATAGGCGTGACAACATTTATTTTGTCGGCAATCGGCATTAAAATCGGCAATGTATTCGGTGCAAGGTATAAGTCCAAAGCAGAGCTTGCAGGAGGAATTGTGCTTGTGCTTATGGGCATCAAGATTTTAGTTGAGCATCTTGTAACAGGAGCGTAAGTTAATATTTCAGAAACCTATAAAAAGATATAATTTTACCCTACCCCCGAAAGTTCGAAGCTGGTATAACTTTCGGGGGTAGGGTATTTATAAATTATTTTTAAAATTATAGAACTATGTATATTTACTTATTGATTGTAGGAATCGGAGTTTTATCGAACTCTTCAAGGCGGTTGCCGTACATATAATAGTTAGTTTCCTTAACAATAACCGGAGAAAGTGCGATAACTGCGATAACATTCGGAATAGCCATAAGACCGTTGAAGATATCTGAAAGCGTCCAAACCAAATCAAGTGCAGTAATCGGAGCGATTATCAGAATGAGTACGAAAATAAATTTGTAAGGTTTAACCCCCTTTTTGCCGAAGAGGTACTCAATACATCTTTCGCCGTAATACGACCAGCCGAGTATTGTTGAAAATGCAAACAGCACAATGCCAACAACCAGAATAGGAGTGCCGATTACCGGAATCTGCGCAAAAGCTGCCGATGTCAGCTTGTCGCCGTCGATTGTGCTTGCATCAATATCAGGATTTTTTATGCAGGAACTTACAATTACAATACCTGTCATAAGGCAAACTACAACTGTATCCCAAAATGTGCCTGTTGAAGAAATCATAGCCTGACGAACGGAATTTCTTGACTGTGCGGCTGATGCAACAATCGGTGCAGAACCCATACCTGATTCATTACTAAACAAACCTCTTGCAACACCAAAACGAGCCGCCATCATAATGCCTGTGCCCATAAGTCCGCCGCCCAAAGCTTTGATTGAAAATGCACTCTTAACAATTACGCAAATTGCTTCCCACAAAACATCTGCATTAAAGCAAAGAATTACAATACAGCCTACAACATACATAATAGCCATAAACGGCACAAGCTTTTCGCACACGGTTGAAATAGACTGAATACCGCCGAAAATTACCAGCGCAACGCTAACTGCCACAATAAGTCCTGCAATGAGCGACACAAGTGAAATGTCATAGCCAAAAAGCTGAATTTGGAGTGAGCCGTCAGAATTAAATGTGTTGTTCATAATATTTGAAATTGCGTTTGTCTGCACACTGCATCCTATGCCAAAGGATGCGAGAGCCGCAAAGAGAGCAAACAGCACTGCAAGCCACTTCATATTCATTCCACGCTCAATGGCATACATTGCACCGCCCTGCATTTTGCCGTCTTTTGACTTTACTCTGTATTTTACGGCAATGAGTGACTCAGCATACTTTGTAGCAATACCGAATACGCCCGTAAGCCAGCACCAAAGCACAGCACCTGCACCGCCAAGTGCGATAGCTGTACCCACGCCGATAATATTGCCGGTTCCGATTGTCGAGGCAAGGGCAGTTGTGAGTGCCTGAAAAGGACTGATATCACCTGCGGTTTCGGGATCTTTTGTAACCGAAAGCTTAATAGCTTTCAGCGTTTTTCTTTGCATAAATTTTGTTCTGGCTGTCATAAAAATATGAGTTCCGAGCAAAATGATAATCATCGGGACGCCCCACAAAAAATCATCAACAGCCGTCGCAATCTGATTGATAAAATCCATTTTTATTCTCCGTTCCATAAGTTTTCTTCTGTATTAAAGTGCATATACAAATACTCTATAATTATACACAATGGCGTATCATTTTGCAATATTTTCAACTAAAAATTCATTTTTTGTAGAAATTATTTATTGATAATTCTTATTACATCTTCAAGTCCGCTGGCAACATCATACAAAAGAGGCTTAATCTCGTCAGCAGGCTCATCAAGGTCAGGCACCATAATGGTTTTACAGCCTGCGCTACTTGCAGATTTTATGCCGTTCTGCGAATCCTCAAGTGCTATACACTCCTGTGGCATAAGTCCGATTTTCTCCGCCGCATAAAGATAAATATCAGGTTCGGGCTTTCCGTGCTTTACCATTGAGGCACATACGATTTCATCAAAATATTCATAAAGCCCCAGCTGTTTAAGATATTTTGTTGTTCGCTGGGTGCCTGTTGCCGTGGCAAGGGCAACCTTGTAACCGTTTTCTTTGAGGTATGAAAGCAGAATCTCAGCACCCGCCTTTGCCTCAATTCCGTTTTCCTCTATGTATTTGTCCATAAGCTCAACTCGTTTGTCATGAACAGCATAATAATCAAAATCCTCGCCGAAATATCCTTTTAGTCTTTCAATCGCAAACGGACGAGCCAACGAGCGAATGCTCAAAGCGTGTGAGCGTTCCATAGGATACCCATAGAAATTTGCCGCCTCACACCAAAAACGCACATAAAGCTTTTCGGTGTCGAGTATAACCCCGTCCATATCAGAAATAACACCTTTTATCTTCATATTTTCACCCTTATTCTTCGATAAATTCACCACTGCAATTCCAAGTGAGATTAAAATCAGTGATATTAGAGTTTCGAGTCTGAATACATTTTCACCGAGCATAACTCCCGAAAGCACTGTACCGAACACAGGAACAAGCAGATTAAACACGGTTATCATACTTGCGGGGTGATGCTTTAAAAGTGCCGTCCAGATTGAAAATGCCGCCGCTGAAACAAACGCCAACCAAAGCAGAATCAAAACGCTCTGTATTTTATCAAACGAAAGACTTCCTCCACATATTACACCGATTAATGTAAGCACCAGACCGCCAATCATAAGTTGAAATGCCGTAATCTTCACGGGATTTCTGCCGACTGCGACCTTTTTGGCAACAAGGTTTCCTGCCGCCGCCGAAACGGTAGACAGAAATATCATAAAGTCGCCAAAGCCAGTATCAAAGCTGATACTGCCTCCCCAATTTATTGCAAGCACACCCATAAATCCGAGCACACATCCAAGGATTTTCATAACACCCAACCTGTCATTCCTAAAGAAAATCGGTGCGGCAAGCACGGTAATAAACGACGCGCAAGCTGTTATGATGGAGGTGTTTGTACCACTTGTAAAACCTATGCCGATATATGTAAAAATATACTGTGCCGCTGTTTGCACTAAACCGAGTGTGGTGACAGGCATTATGTCGGATTTTTTCAGCTTTACAAAACTTTTATCTGCAAAAGTACTGAAAATATATACCATCACACCTGCAACAAAAAAACGCAGTCCTGCAAACAGCAATTTTGCACCAATATCGCTTTCGGCAATCTGAAATGACTGATATCCAAGCTTGATGAACGGAAATGCCGTCCCCCACAAAAGAGTACAAAACACCGCCAGCACACAAGCCATTATTCGATTCTTCATTTTTTATCACCGCTTCATAAGTTTGTTTTAATATGTAACCATTGTGACCCGAAGATTTACTTCGATTTATTATTAACCATCATAATTCACTATTTTAAGTTTTATTAGTAAATACTAAAGCGACCACTGTCGCCCCGAAGATGAACTTTTGTTGTATGGTAAACATCATTTTTCTCCGCTTTTTATCTCCGCTTTTTTATCTCCGCTTCATAAACTTGATTTAATATGTAACAGCTGAAAAGTGTCTGTATACATAAACCTACTCAGACACTTTTCAAATATACCTTAACATTCAATAATTAGGACAAAGCGTCTTCAATAGTGGCGGCGATTGCATCCTTTGGATGTACGCCTACCATTCGCACCTGTTCTTCTCCGTCCTTAAACAAAATAAGCGTAGGCACACTCATTACTCCGTAGAGCGAGGCTATGTCCTCACTCTCCTCGATATTGAGCTTTGCAAAGTCTGATTTTTTGCTGATTGGTTCCTTGCTGAGTTTGTCTATTACGGGTGCAAGCATATTGCACGGACCGCACCAATCAGCATAAAAATCCACAAATGTCGGCTTTTTATTTTGCAGAACCTCTGCCCCAAAATTATTGCTGTTTACTGATTTTACCAAAACCATCACTCCTTTTGATTAGTTTTGCCAAAATTTTTCGTCTAATGTATATTTTTCTCCGCTTCAAAACTTTTCCTAAATATGTAACCGTTGCAACCCGAAGATATACTTTACTTGCACACTAAACATCCTAATTCACTATTTTAAGTTTGTAATTATTTATGAGTGTTTTATTAGTGATTAATAAAGCGACCACTGTCGCCCGAAGATTAACTTTTGTTATTTGGTGAACTTCATAAAGCCATATTAAAGGTAGATATTTAATTTTTTTACATTATACAAACTTTTGATAGAGCATTTATGCAGTTTATAATAAAACCAAAGTCTGAATTTCGGGGCGTTAGTGACCACATTTATATCTACATTATAGAACAGATGTAAAAATGAACTTTACCATAAAACTAAAGTCTGAATTTCGGGATACTGCACTATAATTTATGCTAAACTTGTGTAGCGAAAGCAAAAAAAACGAAAGTAAAAAAACGAAAGTAAAAAATAAAAAGGAGCAGACTCAAATGAGCTGCCCCCAAAATTCAATATTAAATTAGCCGTTTTTTACAACATTTCTGATTACATCTGCGATGTGGGGCTGTGTAAGCTTGAACTTGTCAAGAAGCTCAAGAGCGGGACCGCTGTAACCAAATCTGTCGTTTACGCCGATTTTTGTTACCTTTACAGGACACTCTTCGCTTGTAACCTCACAAACTGCATCGCCAAGTCCGCCGATTACATTGTGTTCTTCAACTGTGATAATTCTGCCTGTTTCCTTTGCAGCCTTAACAATGATTTCTCTGTCGATTGGCTTGATTGTGTGAATGTTGATAAGTCTTGCGTTTATACCCTCAGCCTCAAGCTCCTTAACAGCCTTAAGAGACTCATTTACAACAAGACCTGTAGCAATTACAGCCACATCATTGCCCTCGTGGAGAGTTATGCCCTTGCCAAGCTCAAAGTTGTAGTTTTCAGGGTCATTAAAGCTGTCAATAGCAAGTCTGCCAAGACGAATATAAACAGGACCTTTATGCTCGATTGCTGCCTTTGTAGCAGCCATCATCTCGTAGTGGTCAGCAGGATTGAGAACAACCATATTAGGAATTGTACGCATAATGCCGATATCCTCAAGGCACTGGTGAGTTGCACCGTCCTCACCTGTTGAGATACCCGCATGGCTACCTGCAATCTTAACATTGAGGTGCGGATAAGCAACAGAGTTTCTAATCTGTTCAAAGGCTCTGCCTGTTGCAAACATTGCAAAAGATGCAGCAACCGGAATTTTTCCCGCAGCAGCCATACCGGCAGCAACGCCTACCATATTGCCCTCAGCAATACCGCAGTCAAAAAATCTTTCAGGAAATTCCTTCTTAAAAATGCTTGTCTTTGTTGCAGCAGCAAGGTCTGCATCAAAAACAATTATATCTTCATTTGTTTTGGCAAGCTCACACAAAGCCTCGCCAAAGCTCTCTCTTGTAGCCTTTTTTACTGTCTGTGCCATTAGCAGTTGCCCTCCAATCTTTCGATTTCAGCCTGAAGCTCGGCAGTTGCCTGCTCGTACTGCTCCTTGTTTGGTGCTGTGCCGTGCCAGCCAACCTGATTTTCCATAAATGAAACGCCCTTGCCCTTGACTGTCTTTGCAAGGATAGCTGTTGGCTTGTCCTTGATTGTCTTTGCTTTATCAAGAGCTGATGCAATCTGCTCAAAGTCGTGACCGTCAATCTTGATTACCTCAAAACCAAAAGACTCAAACTTTTTGTCAAGAGGTTCAATACCTGCAACCTCTTCAACAGTTCCGTCAATCTGAAGACCGTTCTGGTCAACGATTACTACAAGATTGTCGAGTTTGTTGTGAGCAGCAAACATAGCAGCCTCCCAAACCTGACCTTCTTCAACCTCACCGTCACCCAGAACTGTATAAGTGCGGTAAGACTTATTATCAATTTTTGCAGCAAGTGCCATTCCGCAAGCCGCTGAAATGCCCTGACCGAGTGAGCCTGTACTCATATCAATGCCGGGTGTACCCTTCATATCAGGATGCCCCTGAAGCATTGCGCCTACATGACGGAGCACTTCAAGTTCTTTCCAATCAAAAAATCCTTTTAATGCAAGAGTTGCATAAAGGCTTGGGCAGCAGTGTCCCTTTGAGAGAACAAATCTATCCCTGTCTGCCCAATCGGGATTTGCAGGATCAACATTCATCTCCTTAAAATAGAGATATGTAAAAATGTCTGCCGCTGAAAGCGAGCCGCCCGGATGACCTGATTTTGCATGATAGGTACCGATGATTGCACCCATTCTTGACTTTGCAGCAAGAATCTGTAGTTGCTTAATTTCGTTGCTGTCCATTTTAGTTCCCCCTAACAAGAGTAATCATACCACATAACATAGTAACATAAAGGACATTGTTTATTTTTCGTTTAAAGAAATTATCGTCTATTTTCATATTTTTTCGACGCTTCATATTTTTTTCGACGCTTCATAAGTTTGTTTTAATATATAACCTTTTAGACCCGAAGGTATACTTCGGTTATATGGTGAACATCATAATTCACTATTTTAAGTTACTTATTATTTATTTGTGCTTTATTAGCAAGGAATCAAAGCGACCACTGCCGCCCCTAAGATATACTTAGGTTGTTCGGAAACCATCATAATTCACTATTTAATTATTATACAAATTTTTGATAATAAGTTACTAATAGATGTTAATGGAAAATTTTACAAAACAAACTTACGAATTGGAGTAAAATAAAAACGGCACAAGACTGTGCCGTTTATTTGCAATATATACATTTATCTTTCTGCAAGATTGGTGTACTCTTTATTTTCTGATATGCTCAAATATGCAGGACGAATAATTTTACCTGCATTAACAAGCTCTTCAAGTCTGTGAGCACTCCAGCCTGCAATTCTTGCAGTTGCAAAAAGCGGTGTGTAAAGCTCGCAAGGTATATCCAACATACTGTAAAGCAAACCGCTGTAAAAATCAACATTTGCTGCAACACCCTTGTAGATTTTACGCTTTCTTCCGATTACTTCGGGAGCAAGAGATTCAATACGCTCATATAGATTAAACTCATCCATACAACCTTTAGCTTCTGCAAGCTTTTTAACAGAACCTCTTAAAATCTTTTGGCGAGGGTCAGAGATTGTGTAAACAGCATGACCCATACCATAGATTAAGCCCTTTTTGTCAAAAGCCTGTTTGTCGAGAAGTTTTTCAAGATAATCAATAAGCTGGTCATCATCATTCCAGTCAGTAACATTCTTTTTGAGGTCCTCAAACATGTAGTAAACCTTAACATTTGCTCCGCCGTGCTTGGGGCCCTTAAGTGATGCAAGAGCAGCAGCCATTGCTGAGTAAGTATCTGTGCCTGATGAAGTTACAACATGTGTTGTAAAGGTTGAGTTGTTACCGCCGCCGTGCTCCATATGCAGGATAAGCGCCATATCAAGCACCTTTGCCTCAAGTTTTGTATACTTTCTGTCAGGACGAAGTAAAGACAGAAAAACCTCAGCAGTTGACATCTTAGGCTCTGCACGGTGTATATACAGGCTCTTGTCACGCAGGTAATGGTTGTATGAGTGGTATCCGTAAACCGAAAGCATCGGGAATACAGAAATCAGCTGAATACACTGTCTTAGCACATTGCTGATTGAGGTGTCGTTAGGATTGGTGTCATAGCAAAAAAGCGTGAGAACACTTCGTGCGATTGTGTTCATCATATCTTCGCTCGGTGCTTTCAAAATGACATCACGAACAAAGTTTTGCGGCAATGTTCTGTATTGCACAAGCAAATCTTTAAAGTTTTTAAGTTCTTCCGCATTCGGCATTTCGCCAAACAGGAGCAAATATACAACTTCTTCAAAACCAAAACGGTCATCTTCGAGAATACCGTCAATAATGTCATTAACATTGTAGCCACGATAATAAAGCTCGCCGTCGCACGGCACAAGCTTGCCGTCAACCTCTTTATTTTGTTTGATTGTTGAAATATCGGTAAGACCTGTAAGAACACCTTTTCCGTCAAGGTCACGCAGTCCTCTTTTTACATTATATTTTGTATATAATTCCGTATCAATTGTGGAGTTTCCAACCATCTTTTCAGCTAAGCGATTAATTTCGGGAGTGTTTGCTGAATAATCTCCATTAATTTGAGCCATTAAATCAACTCCTTTTTATTTTTGTTTTATATTTCTTATTATTATAACACATTTATCCGTAAAAGAAAAGATACTATAATAAAAAAGTGTCACTGTGTTTTCGACAAAGATTTGGTTATTTTATGCATAATTTTATTTTAAACTATTCATAAATTTACTTTACTTTTGCATTTTAAAGCATTTTTTGATTTGTTTTTGCATAATTGTAAGATTTAGTATTCAAAATTAAAACACATAATATAATGATAGTAATTTTACTCAACAAACAAAAACGGTTCCCTATAAAGGGAACCGTTTTGCTATAAAAATATTTTATTATATTATTTGAGGAATGTGCCGTTTGTACCAATCTTACCGTCAATCTTTGTAAAGCCGTCTGCACAGCATACATATACTCTCATATTTGCACTGCCGATTGAAGGTACTGTGAGTGTACCGTTTGTAACAGTCTGAACATCACCTGTAACAGCGTCGATATATTTGCCGTTAGGAATGTTTTTGAATGTTGCACCGCCTGAAATTGCTACACAAGCAAGGCTGTCTGTGCTGCTGTCAGTATAACGACGGATAAATGCCATATTGCCGTTTGATACATAAGTACTTGATGTTGTGTACTGACCCTTCTGAAGAGCAGGTACTGCACGTCTGATTGCATTAAGCTGCTGAAGATGAACAGCGAGAGGAGAAGCAAGTGTGCTTGCTACTTTACCTGTTGCAGTATACTTGCTGAAATCAGTTGCAGTTACTGTACCCTCAAGGTAATCACCAAAGTAAGCACGTCCTGTTGTTGAAAGTGCAGCTGTGGTACCCTTATCAATAGGAGCACCCTTCATGAACTCTACTTCAGAACCGTAATAAATACATGGGATTCCACGGAATGTAAACATAAGATCCATATTCTCTGCCCAAGTCTGAGTACCGCCGTTAAAACGGATATCTGAGTCAGGACCATAGTCATGAGAATCAACATAAGTTACAACCCATGTTGCATCACTAAAGTATGGATCTTCTTCCAAGGCTGTTCTGTAAGCACTGCCTGCATTACCAAATGCCCAATGCATTCTAAAGTCAATTACGCTTGTTCCGTTTGACTTGCTTGTATCAGGAGTATGATATGTAATACCGTTGAGATAAGCATTATCACTTTTCTCTGAGATACTTTTTGTCTGGTAAGCATTAAAATGTGCAACAAAGTTTTTATAGTTTGCCTCTTGATCTGTAGTGCTCCAGTTATTTTTCCATTTTGAATCTGTTTCCTTCCATGTATAGAAGAAAGGTGTATCAGATAGACCGCCTTCGTTTACAAGCTCGTGAGTTCTTGCACATACTTCACCAAAAATAAAGAAGTTGTCAACGCTTGTATATACAGGGAAATATCCCTGATTGAGAGTCCATCTGTTAATATGCTTTTCGGTATCAAGACGGAATGCATCGACACCCATTTCAACATATTGCATATAAGACTCATTGATATATTCTGCTACTTTAGGATTTTCTGTGTTTACATCAACGCAGTCACCGTCAATCTGTCCTGCCTGCTCTGTGAAAGAACCCCATGAAAGGTTTGGCTCATGATGGTAGTAGTTCTCAGTGTCATGCTCATTAGTGTTAGCAGCAAGATGATCAGCCTTATGAGTATTCTTCATAATCTGAAGTCTTGCATCGTACTGGAATCCCGGTGCGATGCTGTCGTAATTTGGAAATGTCTGTGCAAAATCAGAATCAGGAATAGTCTTCATACAATCAATTGTTGCTAAGTCCTGAATTGAATCATATTCCTTTGTAAACATTGGAGCAAGTGTTGCCTCACCAAAGTTACCTGTATGGTTCCAAACAACGTCCTGAATAATCTTCATGCCTTTGTCATGTACTGCGTCAATAAGCTCCTGGAATGTTACTCCGTCGCTTTCGTAACGAGGATCAACAGTAGAGAAGTCAAATGCATGGTAACCGTGGTAGTCATAACCGGAAGCATTTGAAACTACCGGAGTAATCCAAACTGCAGAAAAGCCGAGAGCCTTGATGTAATCAAGCTTGTCGATAAGTCCCTTGAAGTCGCCGCGCCATGCAGGGTCACTGTCGGGATTGTTTGCATCGGCATCATTCCAGCAGTGAACATTGTTGCCTGTATCGCCGTCATAGAAACGGGTTGTGATTACAAAATAGATTGAATCCTCACGCAAGTCTGTTCTGGTCCAGTCGTCAACCTGACCCGGATCATGGTCAAACCATCTCTTGTTTTTGTACCACCACTCACCTGTATTTCTTGTAAGCTCAGCTGACTGCTCGCCGTTTGTAACAAACATAAAATTGATTTTAGTTACATTATTGAAAGTATAACCGTAGTAGTTATTACCCTCAGCAGTCATTTTATTTCCCGGATAATCCGTAGAAATGTTTTGAGGAAGGCTGTTCCAATAATAAATTGTAGGTGTGCCGTCCTCGCAATAATAATGCACCTTAATACCGCTTGATGCCGCTGTGCCGTTGTCGTCATTATCGACTGATGCTGCACTTGCTGTGAAAATTCCAACAGTGCATACAACACAAACAACCAAAATCAAAGCAAGAATTTTTTTGATTTTTGTCATAGCTTTTCCTCCTAATGACACATAATAATACGATATTATTATAATTTAGACATTAGACCTTATTTTTCTTATCAAGAATTATAATGCGTGTCGCACTTCCAAAGTTTTATTGCTTGATTTAGGTATTATTCACAAAAATAAATCACACCCAGCAAAAAAACAAATTATTTGCATAGGCGTGATTAAATGTTGTTATGACTTTATTTCACATTGTTAATACTAATCACCAGCAGAGGATTAGTATTACTTCAAGACATATTTTTCTATTGTTTTTGCCACACCGTCATCATCGTTAGATTCACAAACATAGTTTGCAATCTTCTTGACATCATCTTCGGAATTGCCCATTGCAACTCCAAAACCGGCATAGCCTATCATTGTCATATCGTTGTAGTTGTCACCAAAAGCAATAAGTTCATCACGATTAACTTCGAGCTTTTCAAGCAGCATAGGCAACATTGAGCCCTTGGTAACGCCAAACGGCATAATCTCCAAAAAGTACGGAGCGCTTTTGTAAACATCAAGCAAACCGTCATATCGCATTGCAAGGATTTCCTTATACTTATCAATCTCATCGGGTTCCCCTGCAAGCAATATTTTATTGATGTCAAACTTTACGGCAGACACGAAATCATCCACAACAACCATATTCGTCTTGAGGATGTCACGCTCAACATATGAATAGTCATTAACCTTATTATCCGAAATAATATTTTTGTCATCATATGTATTGATTGTGATGTTTGACTCCTTTAAAACACTGACAATATCGGGAAGATATTCGGTTGGAAAAATCTTGCTGACAACAGTTTGTCCCGTTGAACAGTTGATGATTTTACCTCCATTAAACGCCATAATAAATCCGCCGTTTTTGTCGAGCATCAAGTCCTTTGCAATATCCTCTATTCCAATCGGATGTCTGCCTGATGCCAAAATAACTTTTTTCCCCTGACTTTGCGCTTCCAAAAGAGCATACCTCGTGCGCGGACTAATCTCCTTTTTAGAATTAGTCAGAGTCCCGTCAATGTCGAGTGCTATTAACTTGTATTCCATAATTTCACCTAATTTAAACTGTGCTGTATGCGTTTATCGCATTGTTTCAAAAGTTCCGTTAAAATTTTAACACTGTACAGTGATAAAAACAACATTATATTTGCACTTTTAGTATAAGTATTTGTTGATAAAATTTATAACACTATCGCATTTGATATTTTTCAAGGTCAACAAATCCGTCAAAAACCTCAACGCCCTCTGACTCAAGCAATCTTTGCTGTTCTCCTACTCCGCCAAACGCAAATGCGGGTGCAAGCCTGCCCTTTGCATTAACCACTCTATGGCAAGGAATTATCCCTGGCGCAGGATTTCTGTGAAGGGCATTGCCAACAATTCTTGCATATCCCCTATTGCCTGCCATTACGGCAATCTGACCGTAGGTAGCAACCTTTCCTTTAGGAATCAGCAACACTGCATCATAAATTCTATCATAAAGACTTTTCTTTTCCATATCCATTAATTCTGCTTTCTTACAATTTTATATTCGTCGTAATATTGAAAATAGTGACAACCTCTAACGCTTTGGGTTAAAAACTTCTCCATTTCGTCCTCGTCAAGATTCACACTGCAATAGTCGCCGAACTCCTCATCTTCCACAAAATGAACACACTTTTCACAAACATCCATTATTTTTACTCCCGCCTTATAAGTTATAATCTAATTTTATTATGCAGTATCCCGAAGTTTAAACTTCGTTTTTTACTTTCGCTTCGTAAGTTTAATAAAATTTATAATACAGTATCCCGAAATTTAGCCTTTGGTTAAATTATAAACTTCATTTTTGCATTTACTCTATAATTCAGATATAAAAGCGGTCACTACCGCCCCGAAGTTTAGCCTTCGTTTTTTTACTTTCGTTTCGTAAGTTTAATAAAATTTATAATGCAGTATCCCGAAATTTAGCCTTTGGTTTTTTACTTTCGCTTCGTAAGTTTAATAAAATTTATAATGCAGTATCCCAAAATTTAGCCTTTGGTTAAATTATAAACTTCCATTTTACATCTACTTTATAAATCAAATATAATATCGGTCACTACCGCTGTACGAAAACATTAACTGTCATATTTATCATATGAAAACGGAACATAATTTTTTATCTGTTCAAAAACCTGTTCCTCGGTATCGGCAACGGTATAAAGCTTGTTACATTCGTCAGTCATAAACTTTTCGTCAACGGCATTCTGCATCATTGCAATCATAGGGTTATAATATCCGTTTACATTATAAACAATTATCGGCTTGCAGTGACGGTGAAGCTGTTTGAGGGTAAGCACCTCGAAAAACTCCTCAAATGTTCCCATTCCGCCTGCACATATTACAAATGCGTCTGCCTTATCCTCCATAATCGCCTTACGCTCACGCATAGTTTCGGTATAAATAAGCTCTGTGCATTGGTTGTAAATCACATCAATTTCATCGAAGAATCTCGGTGTAACGCCAATAATAGAGCCTCCCTGTGCCGCTGCTCCCCTTGCTGCCGCACCCATTACTCCGTACTTTCCCGCACCAAAAATTATTGTATCGCCGTTTTGTGCAATCCTTTTGCCAAGGCTTTCCGCAGAATCCAAATATTTCTTATTTATTTTTTCGCTTGATGCTCCAAAAACACATATATTCATATAATTTGTCCTCTCATATTACTTTTTTATTTATTTTTATTATTGATATCTAATTTATAAAAAATTATGTTATAATTAAAATTACGCTATTACGATACATTATTTATGCTTAAATAAAATTTTTTATACTATTTTTAGAAGATTAGTATCATTATTATACAACCCAAAAAATCAACGGTCAACACCAATATTCGGGAGATTAACATAATGTCAGAAACCGCAAAAATTGAAAACCGCAACAATAACGAAGTAATTAACAAATCTGTCCTGAGCCTTGCCTGGCCGATATTCTTCCAAGCACTTCTGGGTATGGCGCTCGGATATATCGACACCGCCATGCTGTCAAACTATTCCGAAACAGCTGTCGGTGCCATTGGCAACGCAAGCACTGTAATAGGATTTTTAACACTTGCTTTTACGGTCATTACAAGTGCAACGGGAATTATGGTCAGTCAATATCTTGGCGCAGGCAAAAAAGAAGAGATGAACCGAATATACACCGTTGCCCTTGTTTTTAATCTTGTTCTAAGTGTGGTTATCAGCCTGATTGTATTCATATTCAGCACACCTATGTTAAGGATAATTAATGTGCCCGAGGAAATGATTAGTGACGCTGATATGTATATGAAAATAGTCGGCGGAACAATTTTTACTCAGGCACTTATTAATGCCTTTTCGCAGATTTTTAACAGTAATGGCAAAACCTTTTTTGGAATGATTATTGCCTTTGGTATGAACTGTGTTAATATTATCGGCAACTATATGATGCTCTACGGGCCGCTTGAAATTCTTGGACTCGGCGCGTCGGGTGTGGCTATTTCAACAATTATAAGCCGTATTTTGGCAGTCATAGCAGCCACAATTTATTTTTATGTTGTAATTAAGGGCAGTTTTAGTCTACGCTATCTTGTGCCGTTTCCTGCAAAAATATTGAAAGAACTTTTAAAATTAGGCGTGCCGACGGCAGGAGAGAACATCTCGTATAATCTGTCACAGCTCGTAATCACGGCGATTGTTAACACCCTCGGCATTGTGGCTATAAACACAAAAATCTATGGGAATATGCTATCTATGCTCAACTATATGATTGCATTTGCGGCGGCAATGGCAACACAAATTCTGGTTGGTCACAGTGTTGGTGCAAACAACTATGATTTTGCATACAAGAGGGTACTTAAAACTCTTAGATTTGGTCTGATTGTTTCAATTTCATTTGCCGTTATAAATTGGCTTGCCTCATCCTTTACATTCAAGTTATTTTCAAGCGACCCCGAGGTTACAAAGCTCGGCGCAACAATTATGTTCATTGCAATTTTCCTTGAATTTGGCAGAGTTACAAACATAATTATCATAAACAGCATGAAAGCTGCGGGTGATGTGAAATTCCCGACAATTCTTGCGATTTTCTCAATGTGGGGCATTAGCGTTGTGTTTGCATACATACTTGGCATTGTGTGCGATATGGGACTTGCCGGAGTTTGGATTGCAATGGCTGCCGATGAAATTTTGCGTGGCATTGTAGTGTTTATCAGATGGCTTAACGGCGGTTGGCGTGGAAAACGAGTGATAAGCGAAACGCTTCAAAATTCAGAGGTACAGAGCGAACAGCCTCTTCAGGAACAAGAATAACAAGTTAAACACGGTTCATAAAAAATAAACGGGACTGTTGCAAAGTTTCTCATAATAATGCAACAGTCCCTAATATTTTTATGTTAATTCTTATTAAAAAGTTAGTATCAGTATAAAAAGTCCCCTACCGTTTGGCAAGGGACTTTTACTTAGTCAGCAAAAATATCTAAAATTTTATCCTAATACACTGCTCATACCTGCAACAAACTTTTGAATTTCAGTTGCATCCTTGATGTTGATATCAGAATCTTTGTCAACATCAGCAGCTTTCATCTGATCAGCTGTCATATTTGAAAGTTCAGCAAGATATTTTTGAATATATGTTGCATCATCAATAGTAACTTGTTTGTCACCTGTTACATCACCAAGAACAAAATCAGGTGTTGGATTTGTTGGAGGAATCAATGATGTAATGTCACCGTTTGACATATTGTATGAATATGTTTCAGATACCAAACCATTTCTCTTAACAACAATCTTAATTACAGAAGAAGAAGTGAGCGCAGTTGCATTAACCGTAAATTCACCTGTAATTTCATCTGAATGTGTTGTGTAGGTCTTGCCGTTTACTGTTACTGTGATATCGGCATCCTGAACAGCAACACCCTTTATAGTTGAGTTGCCTTTTACTGCATATGAAAGACTCGGATTAGCAAGAACAAGTGATGCCTTTGCATTTTTGAGTGACTCAAGTGTTGCGCTTACAAGTGTTTCGTCTGCAACACCCTCACCCTGTGCGATGAGTGCATTTGCAGTTGTCATAACAGCAGAAACATTATTCCAGCTTGATGCTGTGTAATCGCTTGATGTCATTGCAAGAACTTCTCTTGCCTCTTTCTTGAGTGCCTGGAAGGAAGAGAGAACAACCTCAGGCTTAATGAGTTTTGAACTTTTGCAATCAGCAGATGTAATTTCAATTGTGCAACCGTCAGTAACATCGTTGATGTCGTCTGTCTGTCCCTGACCGCTACCCATATTTACAATAGCATTAACCTTTTCATATCCCTCAATTGTATAAACATAGTTACCGTCAGCGTCCTTTTCGGTAAGCTTTGTACCCGGCCATGCACCTATCAAATCCTTTTTACTGTCAGTCCAAAGATATAGGTAATATGTTGATGAATTGTTGTACGGCTTTACTGTGATTGTGATTTTGCCCTCGTACGGCTCCTCACCTCCACCGCCACCGCCGCCGGTGGAAATAACCTTTGCAGCGCTGTAATTATTTGACGGAACTTCAAAATATGTATCACCGCTCAAATTCTTAAAGTCGCCGCTCTGGTTGCCGTTGCCGCCGTTATTGAGAACGACATTATATGTTTCTGTTGTGTTAAGCTCTAAAACATAGTAACCTTCGCTGTTTTTCTCAGTTACCTTTGTGCCCGGCCAAACACCGCAAAGTGCTGTACTTGTACCTGTCCAAGCGTAAACATACGGAGCGCTGTCGCTCTTTATATAGAGCTTTGGTTTTGAAGCGGGGGTTGTAGGAGTAGTTCCGCCTGTTGTAGTCTCTTCCTCTTTTTCAAACATCTTGTAGAATGTTGAAACAGATTTTGCTGAGCCGTTTTCGTTTGTTGCCTCAAGTGTGATTGTAATTGTGTCACCCTCATAAGCAGTTTTACCGATTTCAAACTTTGAGCCGTCCTTAACTACAAACTTGTTACCGCCGTCGATTGAACATTTTGCACTGTCACACTCCTGAAGTGAAACTGTAACAGTCTGTGTACCCTTGAAGCTTGCGTTACCGATAACGCTCATAATAGGTCTGCCGTCAGGCTCCTGAATAAGAATTGTACCGTTTGCACCGCTGTTAAATGTTACCTTGCCGCCTGTAACTGTTGCTGATGACTGGTCGTAAGCGTTCATAAGCTGCTGACCGTTGCTCCAAAGTGAGGAAACATCAATAGTTATATTTGAATTTGAAGAAGCACCGATTACAGCTGCAATCTTGTCGGAAACACCGTTCTTATTATATGTTCTGCCAAATGCAACGCCGTTTGTTGCAGAAAGCTTTGTGTTGCTGCCTGCACCGACTGCAACATGGTTGTTACGGAACTGGCCAACCTTCTGCCAGTGAGCAAGAACAGTCTTGTCAAGGCTGTCCCAGTTCATATCACTGCGTAGTGAATGACCTGAACCGCCGTAGCCGTCAAAGCTCAAGCCTGAAACCATTGGTCTGTTGGATTCATCACCGTAGTAAATCTGAACACCGCCCGGTGTAAGAAGAAATGCTGAGCCGTTGTAAATCATTGTTTTTGTATCACCGCGGGTTAATAACTCGTCGTGTGATGAAATGAATGAAAGCTGATTGAAACCATCCTTAGAGTTGATTGCGTCGGCATAACCCTGATACAAATTAGCAACATTTCCGCTTGCAAGCGAACCTGCACCGCAGGTATCAAAGTTAATCATTGAGTCAAATCCGCCCTCTGTGAAGTACGCATCATAGCCTGCTCCTACAGTATGATCCCAAGCCTCGCCTGTCATCCAGAAATCTTCTTGCCAATCTGCACCCGGCTTGTTAGGATTGTTCTTACGCCACTCTTTAAGTGCAGCCACACAAGCTGTCTTAAGCTGCTTCCAAGAGCCCTTTTCAACGTGTTTTGCTGTGTCGCAACGGAAGCCGTCAACACCGTATTTGCTTACCCACTCGGAAAGCCATGTTGAAATATAACCTGTAACTGTATTTGAGTTACCGTAACGGGCAATCTTCTCATTATATGTGCCCTCTTGTTTCCATTTTGTCTGAAGAAGCGGAGGAATTGATACAGACTTAGTCTGCTCTGTTCTAAAATCAGGAAGTCCCTGAAGGTCCATTGTATAATCATCACCGCCGCCTTTGGTATATCCCGGCAAACCGCTTCTGATCCAGTCGTTGCTCCACCATCTGCCCCAATCAGATGCAGATGACGTAAAGTCGATATGGCTGTTAACCTCACTTACATTGTCAAGTCTGTACTTAAAGTCGGAAGCACCGCTCAACAGTGTACCAAAGTTAAACTCTTCCATATCCTTTACTGTATTGTAACCGCTATGGTTCATAACAATATCAATAATAACTCTGAGACCGTTCTTATGAGCTGTGTCCACCATAGTTTCAAACTCTTGCGCTGTACCAAAGTTTGCGTCTGTCTCGGTATAGTCAAGAACATAATAACCGTGATATGAATAGTGAGCAAAACCTTTGCCTGAATCGCAATATCCGTGAATTTGCTCATACGGTGCAGAAATCCACAAAGCATTTACACCGAGGTCGTTAAAATAGCCTTCCTCGATAGCTTGTGTAATACCTGCAAAGTCACCGCCATGGAATGTTCCCGGCGATGTTTCCCAGCCTGACAGAGGGTTGCCGTTTTTGTCGGTGGCTCTGTCGTATGCATGGTCGTTTGATGTGTTACCGTTTTTAAAACGGTCAGTAAGCAAGAAGTAAACTGTTGCATTGTCCCATGTGAAACCGTCGTTTTCAACAACTGAGCCCGCTATTGCAGAAACTGCTGTATCTTCTTTAAGAGTAACAGCACTTACATTTGCGAAAGCAAAGGACATACAGCAAATTACCATACAAAGCGCAAGAAGTACGCTTATGAGCTTTACTGTTCTTTTAGTTCTCATTTGTTTTTCTCCCTTCAAAACTTCTTTTATATTAGGAAAATCCTAATCGCTTTTATATTATCACATAACTTTCACAAATTCTATTGATTTATAATCAAAAAATTAAAAACGGCAATTTCAACAATTTTCAATCTTGTATATTGTGCAATATTTAAACCACAAAAATCATATTTATGTGAAACATTCACAAGAACTTCTATGGTATATTGTGTCTTTTAACTTAGTTCCCTTTTAACACTCACAATAACGCAAAAAACGACTGTCATTGACAGTCGTTTTAATTAGATATATTAAGTTATAAGCCTTACGGATTATTCAACAGAACTCTCTTCCTCTGAGCTTACTTCCTCGTCTAAAGCTTCTTCGCTCTCTGTTGATTCCTCAGCCTCATCTTCAAGCAAATCAGCCTCAATACCGCCCTCAAGTACAGAAGAATCAGAAACCTCTTCTGCGGTCTCGTCATCACTTTCAATTTCAAAACCGCTTAAGAATGTGTAAGGAATACCGTAACCAAGTGCAATACCTGCGAGTGAAACAATCAGGCTTACACTGCCTGAATAATCTGACGCAAATACATCATGGAAAGGCAGACCCGTAGCCATTGAAGCAATAATTATGTAAAGAGCGGGTAGAACCATAACAATCAAAGTCACTATTGAAAAACGCTTTACAGCCTTGCCGTCACCAACACGAGTTGCATAGAAGAGCAACAAACCAAACACTACATAGAGTGCTACCCCAATAATTGTGCCGACATTTGATGTAAGAGTGCTTGTAAACTGGGTAAAGAAATGTGCACACACGATGAACGCAAGCACCAAAAATGCTGAGAAAAACAGATTTACATTATCCTTTTTATTTGGTTTTTTCATTATTATGTCCCCCAAATTAAAATTTTGTATTAAACTATATTATCGTTTTAATTATAAAACAGCATAAACAAAAAGTCAATGTTTTTTGCCGCTTCATAGGTTTGTTTTAATATGTAACCGTCCAAACCCGAAGATTTACTTTGATTGATAGGTAAAGTTCATTACATATACTCTCTTAAGTGACAGTAAAAGCGGCCACTGCCGCCCCGAAGATTTACTTCGATTGGCAGGTAATGTTCATAACTCACTATTAAAGTTTAATTTCAGACAACACCGTTCAATTATCGTGAGTAAATCGCACTAAAAAGATTCAGCTGTTGTTTTTATTGAATCTAAAAAATAAACCTGCTTTACCTTTTCAGCAAAGCAGGCTCTAATTTTTTTATTAAATTATTCCCTCTGCTTCAAGTTCTTTGACCTTTGCATTAACCTCGTCGTATCTGCTGTCCATAAAGAACCAACCAAGGCAGATTTTTGAATTAAATTCAATATTATAACAATCAGTTGTAACTCTACCGTAACGCACAACGGGTTGAGTAGTATTTGAATCGATAACGGCAATTACTTTTTGCAAGGCTGTTACATCATCTACTGTGATTTTAGGAACATAACCATAATCAGCATACTGATATTTACCGCAATCACGCGAAGCAAGCTCAACCTGTACTCCTGTAAACGAAGTTGTATCTGAAACATACTTTTGGATAAGAGTAACATCATCAATGTTTACAACTCCGTCATTGTTGACATCACCCGCAATGGTATACTTACTTGTCATATTGGTGAATGAATCATAAAGTTCAAAGTAAGCGTCACTGATTGTCTTTTCGTCGTTAGTCTTAAATGAATCTCTTAGTGCGTTACGCTTTTCAACATAATCATTCCAGTCTGCTTCACCATAAAATCCGTTGTCATTCTGCTCTTTAAGAGAAAGCACATATGTTTGCTTTGCATATCCCTTATCTATACAAGTGTTATTCAGCGCATAAGAGAGCCTGTCAATAGCGTTATGATAATCCTCATTTGTCGCAGATTTGTTTGCAATAACATTCTCAGCAAGCTGATATGCGGCATTTTCCCTTGCAAATGTTTCCTGTGAATATGGCTTTTGTGTGCCTACAGTAGAATGTCTTACATAATAGATATCCATCAGGTCGTTAAGTTCATCAACAAGCTCTTTATCAATCTCATAAACAGGTGTAGGATATACAGACAAATTAAGCTTTGATGCAATTTCACTCAACAATTCATCATCTATAACAGCGGAAATGTAGGCTTCATAAAGACGATAGAGTTTATTATCAGCAAATAGCATAACTTCTTTTGAGTTTGTATCTATTACATAAATGTATGAATCAATGACCATATACGTCTTGGGATTTGTAGCTACTCCCCAGAATGAAGGAGCAACAAGCAAGTCGCCATTGCTGAGCGAGCCGTAATAATCGACCTCAACATCATCAGTTGTCATCTGAAGGCTGCTCTGTGCAACATAAGCCGCCTTAACCTTAAGCTCGTTTTCAGCGTCAAGAACAGAAGCCGAAGGAAGTACAGTCACATCATACCCCGACATACTATAATAAACGCCGGTTTTCTTTACTTCTTCACTTGCAAAAGCTGTGATTGATAGCGTGCTTATTAACAGCACAACTGCAAGCATTGAGCATATAATTTTTTTCATATAAATTCACTCCTAAAATGTAATCATATCAGCAAGTACTTTTTGTATTGTGGTTGCATCATCTATACCAATATCACTGTTTCTGTCCGCATCTGCAGCTAATATCTGTTCTTTATTAAAAGTAGCATTCTCAGCAAGATATTTTTGTATTATCGTGACATCATCAATAGTTAACTTCATATCCATATTGGCATCTCCACGATAAACAGCCTTAGTTTCAGTCGCATCCGAATATATTGTGTACGGATATTCAACATTTCCATATCTATCCTTAGAGTTAACCATAACTCTAATATACCTTTGGAAATCATTATCTGTAAGAGTATAAGTTACATCAGTTGCTCCAGAAATATCAAACCATTTTTTTCCATCAATTGACTGTTGCCACTGATATGTAACATCATAACTACTTTTTTCAATGTCAGCTTCAACTTTTGCTGTTAAGATGTTATTGATTAATGGAAATCCTTCAATACTTGCAGATGTAAGTTTTGCTTTCGGATTAACAACAATGGTTTTTGTTACATCATTATTGAATTCAAATTTTAATTCAGTATATTTATCACCAAGTGAGGAAAGATAACTTGATTTCAATGTAATGGTTTTTCCATCTCTTGTATAATCTCTGTCCTGTCTTAAAATCATGTTGTCCTTACGCACACAAAACAATTCGACATTTGAATTTATATTTATATCTATATCTTCGTCTATACTGTATATTATTTCTGGTGTCAATTCAGCATATGAAGAACTATCACATTTATAAAGTACTGGTCTTATACAGAAATTACCCGTTGAAGAGGATAAATCATATTTATCTTTCCATGGAGTATCTGAGTTTATATCTAAAGAATAAAAACTTTCATTTCTATTTATTTCAGGAACACCATAAGCAGGATTATTCATTTCACACATTAACGCTGTTACATTATCAACATCTGTTGGTATAACCTCCATTATAAAAGCGTAACTTTTTCCGGTATTAACCTCATATGGTTCATCCAAATGTATAGTAATATAACCCTCTCCTGTGTACATTCCTTTTGCTACTGGTAACAAATCATCAAACGAATGTGGCAAATCATTAATATCATCAGCTTCCGTAATATATAGATTATAATTGCACCCATCCGAGGACAAATATGTCATAACCTCAGTAACTGTAGTATAATTCTCAGAAATATTACTTGTATCATATATATTTGCAAAATATGCATTATCATCATAATCAGCAGCAACTCGAGTATACGATGACAACGGCAAAAAATCATAAGAAAGCATCAGTTTATTTGAATCAGCTTTTTCAATACCTGTAATTACTGATGGAAAATAATTATAATTTAAGGTTGCTTCAGAATATGATAACCAAAAATAACCATCATTTTCTAAGCAATTACTATTACGTACAAGCCAAGCACCATCTTTTGAAGGGCATTCTGCATGAATAGTATCATCCTGCAAAAAATTATCCTTACTATAATTATCATCCCAACCAACTATGCAGATTGCATGATTAATATCTCCTCCATAACTAGAACAATAGCTTTCAAAACTATTACTAGCTAATATACGACTATCAAAATACATATAAGAATATACTGCACCATAATTTCTTATATACTGCTTCATTATATTTTGATTTTTACTGATATATTTTATATCGGTTACATTTATGGACGACAATGCTGTATGATTTTTACTTGATGATATACCAGACTGAGCAGATATATCAACCATTGAATTCCAACTGATATTATTATCTGAAATAATAGGTTGATTCCAATTAGTCATGTATTGAGCAGCACTTGCAAAATTACCACCAGTTTCATAGTCAAGATTATAAAAACCTTTATAATCATTAAAAGGATAAATACCATTTGCAAACTTCAAATCATATGTCAGATAATTTAAAGCGTGAAATTCTGAAAATGATTGTTTTACACCATAATTTAAAGAATACAATTCCTCAGCACAAGCAATCGCAGAATAAATCCAACACGTTCCACTATATTGTAACTTTACATCCGTCAATACATTATTTTGTCTTGGATCATATTTTGTAGCCAATGATTGTGCTGGCACATCTTCCTCAATTACTAAACGTTCAACACCATCATCAAGTAACTGATTCTCAGACTCAACAATAATCTTATCTTCTACATAAAAATCCATGGAACTTTCATTTAGTTCTATCGCTTTATCAGAATAACTAATGGCAAAAGTCGGTAACATAGCACTTATAATTACTGTACAACACAAAATCACCGATTCAAGATTTTAATTTTTTTATTTTTCATAATAATCCACCTTTTACCTCCTAAATAAGTTGCATAAACATTCACTTGTTTATATATTATATCACTTTCAAAAAATTGTCAATATAAGGTAAAAAATATATAGTATATAGATTTATTTTTATATATTATATAAACAAAACACAAAATTTTTTCAATCCAGAAAACCACTATGGAGTACAACTATCTAAACATACAGGGTTTATTTTTTATAAACATGCCCCACTGTTATGCACAAACAATTTCCTATAAAGTAAAGCAGGGCGATGCAAACGCAACGCCCTTTGAAGAGAAAAATTATTCTACTGTATATTCCTTAATTTTATACACATCGCCGTCCATAACGGTGTATGTGCTTCTTAATTCGCCGTCAATTTCGGGTGAAATGCTCTGGTGGATGTAAAGGCTGTCTATGCCGAAATCAGCCGCACCTCCGATGTCGGAGCGAAAATCGTTGCCAATCATTATGCTCTCTGACTTTTCAAGATTATAGCGGTCAAACAGAATTTTGAAATAATTTGTATCAGGCTTTGAGCATTCCTCATCCGAGCTTATGCAGATACCGTCAAAATATTTTGTGAGATCAAGCATATTAATCTCATTTTCCGTAAAGGTACGCTGTGCGTTTGAGAGCAGATATATTTTTTTGCCCTTTGCCTTGAGAGTATCGAGCAAATCAACTACACCGTCATACAGCTTGATATACTTTGTTGAGTAACAGCGGAACACCTCGGCAGTCTTTAACACCTGTGCCTTTGTCACTTTTACGCCCTTTTGTGTGTAGAGCTTTTTGAACACCTTTTCAATCTTAATGTCGATTACAGAATAGTCCTTGTGACGGCGACTTACTGACTTTTTCTCCTTTTCAACCAGTCTGCCATACTCCTCGTTAAGCTCCTCATATGTGTAGTGAGCGCCCTGATATCCATAGAAAATCGCCATTTTCTTCCAAAGGTCATCACACCACTCATCAGTATTAATATCAATTAATGTGCCATAAAGGTCAAATACATAATTCTTGTACATTCTTGTCACCTCAAGATTTTATTATCTTAATTGTAACAGTTTTTACCACTGATTGCAATAGCCGTCAATTTATGATAAACTGAGTTTGAGGTGATTTTTGTGACAAAAAAACAAATTGCAGAATATGCTGTCGAAGCTCTGAAAAAGGAGTATCCCGACGCCATTTGCTCACTTATATATACAGACCCGCTACAGTTGCTTATTGCCACAAGGCTTGCGGCTCAATGCACGGACGCAAGGGTTAATATGGTTACTCCCGCACTCTTTGAACGCTTTAAATCGGTTGGTGATTTTGCAGAAGCAACCTCAGACGAGGTTGCTGAATACATCAAAAGCTGTGGACTGTACAAAACAAAGTCAAAGGACATTGTTGCAATGGCTCAGATGTTGCGTGATGAATTCGACGGTGTTGTACCGGATAATATTGATGACCTGATAAAGCTTCCCGGCATTGGCAGAAAAACTGCCAATTTGGTGTGCGGAGATATTTTTCACAAGCCTGCTGTTGTGGTTGACACCCACTGCATTCGCATTACACACCGACTTGGTCTGCACGACCTTAAGGATCAGAAAAAAATAGAGTTTGCACTGCGTGACCTTTTGCCTCCTATGGAGAGCAATGACTTTTGCCACCGCCTGGTACTTCACGGCAGAGCAGTATGTCAGGCTCGCAAACCTATGTGCGAAAAATGCTGTATGAACGAGTTTTGTTCGTTCTGCTCCGCTTCATAAGTTAGAGATATGGAACAGAAAATAAGGCGAGATTTGAATATGGGAGATAATCTTAGAAGATTACGGGATATCTCAGGTTTATCACAAGAAAAATTATGTGCTGAGTTACAACGGCGTGGCTGTGATATTGGCAGAACTACGTATGCAAAATATGAAGCGGGTGAATTAAATATCAAAGCAAGTGTAATTGTGACATTAAAAAAGATATATAACTGTTCTTATGACGATTTCTTTTTGGGACTGGATTAGATTACCTTAATAAAAACAGAAAACCGTGCAGTCGGCAAAATGCCAACTACACGGTTTTTAATTTTATAATGAGTCAACTTGTTTGTTATCAGCAACCTGTGAAGTCTGGTTTACAATGTTATTGATACCTGACTTATACACATGACCGATTGCAGTGCCGTTTACAACTGCAAGATAACGGTCATTGCCTGTGCTGTAAAAGCTTACTGTGTCACTGCTTTTGTCTGACGAGTATTCATATTTTACAGAAAGCACAGGATTTCCGCTGAAACTTTCTGTTTTATCGTCTGCACGAGTGATAAGAGTAATGTTCTGGAAATATGTTGAGAACTTGCCAAGGTCGATTTCCGTGTTACCGTATTTTACAGTAGTGGTTGTTGTGGTTGTTTCGTTACCTTCATCATCGGCATTGGTAGTAGTTGTTGAACTGAGTACAAACTCATAATCCTTCTTACCGTCATTTACCGTAACCTTTGAAAGTGCAACCATACTTGGTGTAAGCATATACTCGCTGAGCATTTCATCAAGTGTTATTTCAACCCATGTAACGCTGTCCTTGCCAATCTCATAGACAACATTGCCACCCTTAATCATCATTATTACCGTACCCTCACTGTCGGGCTTTGCGGCAATAAGCTCAACGGTTGTATCAGGATATTCAGCCTTAACTGTTGCGTACGGTTTGTCAAGACCAAGCTCCTTAAGCTGAGTATCTGTCGGATTAACCATTTTTACTTTTGTAGCATACAATCCTCTGATGTCGCCGTCAACATTACTTGAGCCTGTTTCTGACGCATAACCTTTGATTGGGCTTGTCATAACATATGAAGCAGAAATAGCAGTATTTGTATTCGGTTCAATTACAATTTCTTTGTCAAGATGTGTACCGCCGAGTGTAATCTTATTTGCTTGGCTGTTTTCTGTATTTGACGCAGAATCGTTAATTGTAAGGCTGAACAAATCTGTAAGACCATAGCTGAAAGGTGCTACCGCATCAACTGTCACAATATAGATTGTATCGCTGTCGCCGAATTTGATGTATGTGCCTGTCTCCTGCGGAGCGTTGTCACCAACAATAATTTTAGCACTTGTTTTATCATCATAATAAACAGTTACAGTTGACTTAGGATTATCAAAGCCGTAGTCGGAAGAATTTTTGCCGTCAAGGCTTACTACTTTTGAAAAATCAAGCTGTGAAGCTGCACTTGCAATTTCATCAGGAATGCTTGACTGCAAATCAAAATCCTCGTAACCCTTGATTGTATAAATAGTTGCCTGAGTTTCGCCGTTCTCATTAACAGGAGTATCTGACAGAACATCAAATGAACCTTGGCTGTTTTCAACATGGATTGAACTGATGTCAGCCGGAACATACTTGAGAAGTGTGCCATAACTGTTGTTGTCAATCTCACCCTTTTCATTGGTGATAACCTGTGCCTGATGAACGCCGTTTTCGTCAACAGCATTTGAAAGATTTATGCCCTCATCATAAGTTGCATCACCCTTTGTGCCGTCAGGCATAAAGATAAGCAGGAGCAATACGCCCACAAGAACAACTACAGCCGCAACTGAAATTAATAAAATAATTTTATTCTTTTTATTTTTCATTATTTATTCCTCCTGCGAATCCAGAACACAATGCCAATAACGATAACTGCAATCGGAACAATAATTACAAAGATAACCATTATAACACTTCTGGTTGCCACATCAGACACGCCAAGCTCTGTGCTTTCCATTGATTTTGTTTCAATAGTAATCTCTATGCTGTCCTTGCCCGAAACAGTATTGACAACATTCATAAGATAGGCCGAGTTATTGTAGCTGTTAAAGCTCATAATATTTGAATTAAACATTATGTATGAGCCAAACACAACAAGTTTTGATTCTTGCTCGTCGGTGTTGCTCTTAATACCCTCAGCAGCCACACAAATCGGCTCGCCTGTAATGGCGTCATTGTAATCCCAATTCTCCTCGACATCTAACGGATAAATACCCGCCTTTGTTGAAGTATTCAGAATTGCGTGAGCCTTGCTCTCGTCCTTCACATTAATTGCGTGTGAATCGGAAACAACAACAGGGATACTTGCGTTCTTAAGACCTGTTGTGTAATAGTCTGTATAATCAACAAGGAACGCATACGGTGAGCTGCCCGAAACCAAATGGTCGCCACTTGTTTCAAATACATAGCCGTTATCAACCGACATTCCCCATTCATTTAAAAGTTCGTCAAGATTAGGAGTTGACGGCATATCGGCAGTCGGAACATAAAAAAGTGTTTTGCCATACTTACCGTCGTTGTCGAGCCATTTTGAAAGCTTTGCAACAGTCTGCTCATCAAGGTCAACAGACGGTGCAAACAATAAAGCAACTGTTGCGTCCTCTTCAACATCCTGAGTTGTAAGTGAAATTTCGTTTACCTGATAAGCATTCTTTTCAAGCAGTGTTTTAATAGCAGAATAATCCTGCTCATTATTGCCTGTAATCATATCAACAACAACCTTATCTTCGGTTGTAACATTGAGAATTGAAGTAACAACTGACTGCTCAACAGTTGAGCCTGTAATCTGAAGAGAACCGTAATAATAATAGGTTTCTTCGTCATATTCAAAGCAATCATTCAGAGTCAATACTTTGTACTGCTCACCGCATTCAACAACCATAAGGTAATTTGCGCTTGAATTAGTCCATTCAACATCACTGTATTTTGAAGTAAATGTTGGATTTTGTGTGAGGTCAACATAGTCAAGCTTTAACTTACCGTTTGAACCGCTCTCCATCTTCTCAAGCAAATTAACAGCCTGCACCATATATGTACCGCCGCTTTCAAAGTCATCCTTATTCATAAGAATTGTAACCTTTACATCCTTTGAAAGGTGAGAAACATAGTCAACTGTGTCCTCCTGCAAAGCATATGAACCATTTGCAGTCATATCTATTTTTATATTAGGAAAACGGTCAACAAGCAGTGAACAAATTATATTAAGCACAATAACAACAGCAACTACTGCAATGACAATTCCTATTGCAACAGAACCGTGTCTTGCCTTGCGTGATTTTAAAAACGCCTTTAATGAGCTGTCTTTGCCTTTTTTATTTTTGCTTTTCTTTTTAGCTTTTTCAGCTTTATTGACAGCTTTCTCCGAAGCGTTAAGATTGTTAAGATTCTTTTCTTCGCTCATTTCATTAACCTCCCTTAGCTCCAGCGTCTTTTCTCAAGCACACGAACTGTAAAGAAAACAAACAGTGCGGTAACGCTTAAGAAGAATATGATATCAGTAATATTAAGCAAACCATAAGAGAAGTTTACATAATACATGATGAAATTAATTTTTTCAAATGCGGCAGAAAGCCATTCAAACGGAATAACACTTGTGAATGTACTCATCATAAGAATAATAAAGCCGACAGCCATACCAAAGATTGCAGCAACAACCATACTTTCTGTAAGTACGGAGATGAAAATATTAATTGCAATCAAAGCCGCACCAAAAAGAAGAATGCCGATAAAAGTACAGAGAATAACACCCCAGCTCGGAGCAGCAAAGAACGCAATAACCACTGAAAATACAAGGAAGATTACTGAGCAAATTGCGTAAAGGATATATGCACCGAAAAATTTTCCCATTACAATTTCAGTAAGATTTACAGGGGCAGTAAGCAGTGCCTGATCGGTTTTTTGGCGTTTTTCCTCTGCAAAGCTTTTCATTGTAATGATTGGAACAAGAAACAGTATTATATAAATCATATTGTTAAATACGCCTGACAAGCTTGTTGTATTGCCCTCAAAACAATAGAAATAAAAATACAAACCGGAAAAGAAAAAGTACACAGCCATTACAACATAGGCAATAGCCGAGTTAAAATAAGCCGAAAGCTCTCTTTTTAAAATTGCACCCATTATCTTTTGCCTCCCTTCGCATAACTGCCCGATGTCAACTTAAGGAACATATCCTCAAGTGTTTCGTTGCCTGACTGCATATCAAGAATAGGGGTATTATTGCGGGCCATTGCATTGAACACCTCACGACGAATATCAGCGCCCTGCTCATAAAATACAGTGTATTTTGCCGTGTTCTCGCCCATCTCCTGCTTCTTAGTTACTTTTTGAACAGCAGGAATATTTTCAAGCTCGGCAATTATTGATGAGGCTGTACCCTCAACAATAAGCGAAAGCTTTTGACGACCTGAGCTTACAACAGACAGCTCGTCAGTCTTTGCGTCGGCAACGATTTTGCCCTCGTTAATTACAATTATTCTGTCACAGGTTGCAGAAATTTCCGAAAGCACATGAGACGAAAGAATAACGGTGTGCTTTTTGCCGAGACTCTTAATGAGCTTGCGGATTTCTATAATCTGGCTTGGGTCAAGACCAACAGTCGGTTCGTCAAGAATAAGAACCTGAGGATTTCCAATCAAAGCCTGAGCAAAGCCCACACGCTGACGATAACCTTTTGAGAGGTTCTTGATAATTCTGTCAGCCTTATCGGTTATGTGTACAAGGCGCATAACCTCATTAATATGTTCCTTTTTAGGCAACTTTACACCCTTGAGGTCAAACATAAACTCAAGGTATTTTCTGACAGTCATATCAATATAAAGCGGAGGAATTTCGGGAAGATAACCGATTTTGCTTTTTGTAGCCTTCGGGTCCTCCAAAATTTCGCTTCCATCAATAGTAACAGTACCGCTTGTTGATGATATGTAGCCTGTTATCATATTCATTGTTGTTGACTTGCCTGCACCGTTCGGACCGAGAAATCCGAGGATTTCGCCTGTTTCAACGGTGAAGCTGATATTGTCAACTGCTTTTATGTCACCATAGCATTTGGTTAAATTGGTAACCTCAATCACCTGATATTCACTCCTTATTTTCATTGGCATATTTTATGCCTGACCGCGCAAGAGCGCATATTAAAACATTTTAGATTATACTACAAAAAATCCAATTTGTGTAGTATAAATTTATAAAAATCATTTAAAAAACACAAAACTTCGCTCCGTTATCACACAAGGAAGAAATAATATGAATTTTTAAGCAATTTTTGCAAACAATGTTTATAAACTATTACGCAGACAAGGAGAATTTCAATGAATTACTTAAATGCTTTTTGGGTGGGCGGACTGATTTGCGTTGTCGGACAAATTTTGATTGACAAAACAAAGCTTACACCTGCAAGAATATTGACAAGCTTTGTTGTGGCAGGTGTAATTTTGGGTGCATTCGGGCTTTATAAACCGATTGTTGAATTTGCAGGAGCAGGTGCAAGCGTGCCGATTTGCGGATTCGGCAATCTGATGTGCGAGGGCGTGCAGGAGGCACTGAAGCAGTATGGAGCTCTTGGAATTTTAACAGGCGGACTGACAAGTGCAGCAGCAGGAATTGCCGCAGCAATATTTTTTGCACTTATTGCCGCACTTTGCACAAAACCGGGCGATAAGCTATGATTTTTCGGTATTATCCACTTTTAAAAGAAATTCAATAAATTATGGTTTGTTTTACTCATCCTCCGAGATAATCGGGGGATTTTTCTTTTGTGTAGTTGTTCTTAAAGAAAACATAAAAAATAATGGCTCTATAATAAAAGTTGGGGTAACAAATAGAGCCTACAAAAATAAAA
>JAFLSM010000026.1 GCA_022510955.1 Ruminococcus sp.
CCTTTTTTTAATAAATGTAAAAAAGCAGACGAAATACTTCCATCTGACCCTAACTGCAAAGTACTTATTCATTTTAACCATAATGATGATACTTATTTTAATATAAGTGCTAAACGCAGCATAATTCCTTCTGACATAATGTTAAAGGAAATAGGTACTAACAGTTATATCGATAAAGATAAATATATATATATTCAATCGGTTTATGCTTGCAAAAATCTTTCGGATGAAAACAGATTAAAGCAAATTGTTTATAAGGCCTCATATTCAGATATGGAACAGTTATTAACAGAACTAAAAGAGCAGAGCATTAACGAATAATTAAATACAGATTGAAGGGATAAACTATGACAGAATACTATATTAAAACTCCAACTTTTTTGTATCAAGTTTCCCTCAGAGGAAGAGAAAGGAATTATTATGAATAAAATAGAAGATATTTTTAAACACCCAATAAAAAAAGACAACGGCTTTTATATTGGAACAAAATCAAAAGACTGTAAAATTGATTTTTGTAATGAAGAAAAAATATGTAAAGAAAGGAATAAGGTTAATAATATGAAAGTGTTTTCATTATTTTTAGCTGCAATTATACTATTGTTAGGAGCAAGTGGTTGTATAAATAAGCATGAATACAAAGAAGTGATTGAAAACGTCAAAAACTATGTCGGTGAAAATGCACAGTCAACCGCTGAGACTGTAAAAAACAAACTTAGTCTAAAATATGGTTGTGATTTTGAGGTTGCAAAAGTTGGTGGAAGAATAGATACAAGTTCTACAACATTTTACCTTTACCCTGATTTTGATTCCTCTATGGTTTTCAAGACTGTTATTGATTCCAAAACAGAAGAGATTTCGGATGATTTTATCAGCAGAATCATTGCCACAAAAATCAACTCTGAACTAAAGGATAACTTGAATAAGTACGGAATTTCGGGCGAGGCTTCGGCAATATTTATTAAACAAGATGACCGTGATGAGGATGATATAAATATTACTAAAGAAGAATATTTTGAAAAGTATGAAGTAAGCAGTGTGTTCTTTTATCTTGTTCTTAACTCACAAACATTAAATGACTCTTCGGCTGAAAATCTGATATCTGTATGCAATTCATTGGGAAGTAAGTATAACATTCAAGTTGCGATAAATGGAGTAACTGTTTCTTCAAAGTATAGCGAGTGTGCCGAGCAAATGAAATCAGAACCTGATGTAAGCGCTACATGGTTTGATGCGTTTGAGCCTGACTGTTCATACAGCTTTGCAGTGACAGACGGAAAAAGCAATATCAGCGTATACGAACTAAAAAAAATTTTGGCAGGTGAATAATGAGAATAAGTAATATTATTTCTAAAATCAAAAATAAATTCTTCAGAACACATAAACCATATATTATGATTGATGAGTTCTATACCAAAATGCCTATAACAAAACCAAACCTTACAGATGAAGATAAAAAACATTTATTAAGTACTCATTATGGTGCAATTAATCCTAAAGTCACAACAGTTACACAATCAAGCGATATGTTTGATAAATCTGATGCTTTTTGTAGATGCATAACAAATAATGACGTAGTATTTGGCACATTGGGTGAAGGTAAATCAGTTGACCTCAAAGTTCAAAAATATAGATAGAAACAATAGATAAGCAACATGTGGAGAGATTAAAATGAAGAAAGTTATAAGTAATATAGCTTTATTTTTTGTTTTACTGATGTCTATTTGTGCATTGGTATTAGTCTTTGTTGAAGATGTTAATAATACTGATACCCTTCAAATAGGATATTCTACCATGGATGAAGAAACACTGGTACAAGAATTGATTAAGACGGTAATTAATAGTGGATATTATTTACGAGGAAATGACTTGTATCTAATGGGAGATATAGAATTTGGTGGAAATATAAGAATTCCTGATGATTCTCATATATTTGTTACTACTTCAGATGGTAAAAAACATGCCTTGTCTGTTTCATCGGTAAAATATATATTAGAAACTTATTCTTAAACGTAAAATATTTTTCTTTCCTGCACCCACATACTAACTATCAAGTCGCATTAAATGCGGCTTTTTTTATTATCAAAATTCAAAGGAGGCAAATTTATGTATCGTAGCCGTGATAGACCAGCATAACGTCAATTATTACCTGTCCCTCCAGGGGACACTTAATTTAATTCCGCTTGACAACATATCACAAAAACTATAAAATGTTAGTGAAGCATACTAACAATATTTTAAATATAATAACTAATGAATTAAGGAGGCAAAGGCTATGAAAAAGAAATTTTTATCAATTATTTTATCGGCAGTGATTATAGGAACAGCAGGATTTACTATAACAGGCTGCGGAGGAGATAATGCTGAAACAGCAACTCAAGACACAGCAGTATTTGCAACACAAGACAAAACAGAAGCTACAAGCGAGTTGCAAACAATCTCTGTTAAAACTGTCGAAGAAACTACGGTCGAAACAATAGTCGAAATGACTACATCAGCAAGCAATAAAATAGAAGATAAAGCAGAAAAAGAATCTTCAAGTTCCGCTTTAAACACAGCAAACAACAATTCTTCAGGTAAAGCAAACTCAACTCCTTCATCAAATAAGTCAGTAAATAGGGATATTGCAGTAAGCTCCGTGAGTTTTTCAAACTCGTCAGTATCTGTAACTGTCGGTAGTAGTACAAATGTAACTGTGAATATCAATCCGAGCAATGCCACAAATACAAACTTTGATTGGTTTACAAACAACGGTAATGCAAGTGTAAGTTGTAACGGCGCCACTTTTACAATTTACGGTAACAACGCAGGCAATTGTAATCTGACCGTAACTGCTAATAATGGAAAAACTGCAACCTGCACTATTAATGTAAAAGCAAAACCAAGTTCAAATACGAATACAAACAGCGGTTCAAATAATAACTCCCATAGCAATTCAGGAAATAATAAGCCGGCAAATAACAATAGTAATAATACTATTACTGATGATACACCGCTTCCGTATGCAGAGTATTTCTTTAATGATAAAACACAGAATGAAATTTGCCAATATGTTATTGAATATTTTAAAAATAAGGGAATGACATATAACCCGAAGATAAATATCAATAACGCTGGTTGGTTTCTTTTAGATCCCAGTTCTGTTAGGTACGATAACAAATCGTTGAATCAAGAAAAGTACGAAATAGCAGAATATTTTGACGAACAATGGCAAGGATTTTTGTATTCAAATGATTGGCCTCTTGAATACAGCAGTGCAGATCATTTTAATTGCTATGCGGTAAGAGATAACAATGGTGAATATACAATTTATTTTTGTCATTGCTAAAATAAATTAATAATAATATACTCAAAACGGCAGAGCGTAAAAACTCTGCCGTTTATTGCACCTACAATAGTGATCTATGTATTATTCAAATATTATTTTATACCTCCTAATTTTAACAGAAATTTTATGAACTTGTGCTTTTCGATAGAATTTTTGTAATTAATCAATTTTGAATTTTCATGCTGTAAACTCACTATTTTTGAACTTTGAAAATTATTAACAATAAGCAACTGATTGTATTTATCATTTAAAGAAGAATTATTATATATCTTAATACTGTCATTCTCTTTTTCTAAGGTTTTAATTTTTTCAGCTTGGGCTTTATTACTCTTTATCAAATGTTCGTTATTATTTTTAAGTTCATTACTATCATTTTCCAATGCCTTAATTCTGTCAAACTGACTTTTATTAATTTTAAGTAAAAGTTCGTTATGTTTTTTTAATTCATTATTTTCTGTTTTAAGCTTTTCAATCATAGAATAATAATCCTCCAATTCAGGATCTGATAGTAACTTTCCATATATTTTTTCTGATAACTTTTCTTTAATAAAATTTTTCTGATTTATCAGTTCTTCTTCTGAACTTGTATATTCATTCATCTTCAGTTTTTCGCTTATAGTATGTTCAAAAACCGGAAGTCCCTCAACATAGCAATCTCTTACTTTCTCTTTTTCAATAGCGTGAGTATATTGTATTTCTAATAACAATTTACCATTCCATCTATATAAATATTCTTCCGGCACAGATTTATAAAAACATATGTAGACATCTGCAGAGTAATTATTTCCATTTGCTGTAAAATCGTATTCAATGTCACTATATGAAACATATAACTTAATTTGTTTATTATTAATAACTAAATTCAATATGTAGAGTTCTTTTATTATTTCCTTATATGTACTGTGATTAATAGATTCTGATCTTCCCCTATCATTAATATTACCACGATATTTAAAAAAACTTTTACCATATGGATGTTTTTTAGTTAAAGTCATCGGTATTTTATTTACTCTGTGGGTGCTATACAATCTTCCTTTAAAAAATTTTTTATAATAATCTTCAAATTTAATATACTTTTCTTCTTTTATGTATGCTTTATATGAATTATAGATATACCAAATATTTATTTTTTTATAACCATCTTTAATTTTATAATCTGCAAATAGTTTCATTTTTACACCTATAATATTTTTGTTTGATTATATCACAAAACGCTGCTAATTATCAATAATAAAATATATTTTTCAAACATTAAGTTGTTACTTGACACTCTTTTTAACTAGGTCGCATTAAATGCGGCTTTTTTTATTATCAAAAATTAAAGGAGGTACGTTTATGTATCATAGTCGTGACAGACCAACAGAATATTATTAATCAACTGTCCCTCCGAGGGACACTTTTTATTAAATTGAAAAGGAGCAAAAAATTGAAATCTAAACTATTCAAAAGAATTACTGCAATGGGAATGACTGTTGCAAGTATTTTTACAATGTTTTCCGCAACAATATCTGTTTCAGCCGCCGAAATTAATTCAGAAACAGTATCTGCAATTACTGACAATTCAGATGAAGTTGACTTATCTGAATTTGGTGCTGTAATTACTGATGATGATATGGGATATATCGTTTCAAGTAATGGTCTTATTACAAAATCAACACTTGAAAAACAGTTATCAGAACAGAGCAGCAGAGCGGTTGGAGCAGGATCAAAAGTAACAATTCATTATTGTTATGATACAGCTGGTAATCCAATCAAAGCAATAAAAAATATAATGACGCATCACACGGGAGAAATACAGTGCCGTTTTGTAATTAACAGCACAGGTGAAAATGCCTACTGTATTCAGCCTGGTACAATGCTTAATGAGTATTCAACTGTAACAGAAAATGCTTCTGATGCGTGGAAAAACTTAACTAAAGGACAGCAAGAAGCAATAAATGTCGCTTTATGCTATGGTGCAAACGGAAATGCAAGTGTAATCACAAACGGAACTACAATTAACAGCGACCAGTTGTATGTAGCAACACAGCTGATTATTTGGGAAATCGTTAAGGGTGAACGCTCAGCAGTAGCTCCATATAGCTTAAAGAATGGAAAAAGCGGTTATCTTTCAATGTATTGCGACGGTTCAAAAAATCCTAATATTGAAAAAGCATATCACCGTATAGTTTCTGCAATGTCAACTTATGCTAAAATACCAACATTCTCAAATAGAAATAAGGCTAATATCCCTACTTATACCATTAACTGCTCATACAACCAGACCTCAAAAGTGTGGACATATGGAAGTGCAACTCTTACCGATAACAATAAAGTGTTAAGCCAATTTAAAAATATGGCAGGTACTTTTACCGTTAATACAGGTAGTTATCAAGTAACTGTAAAAGCAGTTGTTGAAGGCAATCAGCTTAAACTGACAACAAGCAACGGAAAGTTATCAAGTGCAAAAGCAACCAGCGCATTACTTAGCGCAGATAAAACAGGTATTCCAAAATCAAAGCAAGGTTCATTAATTGCTTACGGCTCAAGCTATGTTCAGGATACCGTTACAGGAGGTCACATAGACCCACCTTCTGCGTATCTAAACGTTAAGGTTAATGTCGATACAACAGGCAAGCTCAACAGAGATGGACGCATACGCAAAGTAATACAGACTGAAAATGAATTTGACGATAATAGTATTGACGAAGACGAAGGTTCATTTTCAACTGCCGAAAATTTGTCAGGCTGGTATTTTGAAGTAGAAGCACCAACAAAATTCAAAGAAACATATGGTGTAAGTAAATTTGTTCTCGGTCCGACTGATGAGTTAGGTTATACAGAATATTTATCTGAATATATTACAAAGCATTTCGGCTCAAAAGCAACAGAAATCGTACCGTTTGGTGATTATTACTTTAAGGAACTCGGCAAAAAGAACAGTTTGGGAATTTACTATATTCCCGGTCAATATGATAAGTCATATATCACTGATTCAACTGGTTGTATAAGATTCAGCGATAATGACAATACAAAATACAGTCTTTCTCAGGTTGGATATTTTTACAACATAATCCGCATTCCGGTTCAAATATTTAAGCAGTGTGAGGATATGTCTGTTTTACCTACAGGCAAAGCCAACAGATATTATTTTGAACTTAAAAATAATAATACAGGTATAATCTATACAATCTGTACAAATAACGAAAAGGGTCAGTGTCGTGTATATAGTTCATCTGATGGTACAACTGCAAGTAGTATTAACGGTACAATTACAGACGATAACGGTGTTCTTCGTGAGGTAATGTATCTGCCTGAAGGTGAATATACAATGCACGAATTAGGACAAGCAGATGAATCGTCAAGTACAGGATATTCAATTCCGTCAAGATATGACACACCTGATGACATTACATTTTCAGTAAATGCCGAAGAGTGGAAGAAAGCTCAACAGTCAAATCCTGATTCACCGTATATTGCTATTACTCAGTATTTTACAAACACTGTATCCTCATATATTGCATTGAAAAAATCAGACAGTGTTACAGGGAAAGCGGTTGCAAATGCTACCTATGGCATTTTCAGTGGAAACACCACCGATGAAAACGGAGTTATACTTGATACTTTGTTAATTGACTATCTCACTACAGATAAGAACGGTTATGCACAGACCGAAAGCAAGTGGTCAAACGGAACATACTATTTACAAGAGCTTGTTGACGGCGTGCCAAGCGGTTATCTTTGGAACAGCAAGATTTATGAAGTGGTTATAGATGCACCAGAAACAAAGGGAGAAACAATCCTTGTAGAAGCTGAAGATAAACCATGTAAGGGTAAAATTGAACTCACAAAAATTGATGAGGAGACTTCAAAGGTTCTTTCAGGTGCGGTTTACGGAATTTATAAGTACAACACCGTTGACAAAGACGGTAATCTTCTAAACGCCTTTAAGTTAGATACTCTGACAACAGACAGCAATGGTAAGGCAACTTCGATAGAATTTGACAACGGTACATATTATATGCAGGAAATAACACCACCATCATGTTATGTTCGTGACAAGACTGTCTATCCTGTTATTATTAATGCTGACTCCGAAAACTTTGTAGTTAAGGTTACCCGTACTGATAAACCTACTTCAACAGAAATCAGCAAGACTGATATTACAGGTCAAAACGAGCTGCCCGGTGCAAAGCTCAAGGTAACAGACTGTAACGGCAAGGTTGTTGAGGAGTGGATTTCGGGTTCAACACCTCATATAATTAAAGGACTTCCGGCAGGTGAATACATCTTAACTGAGGAAATAGCACCGGATGGATTTGTAACAGCAACATCTATTGAATTCACAGTCAAAGACGATGGTACTGTTAATAAGGTTGTGATGAAGGATGATACAACCAAGTATGAATTTACCAAAGTTGATGAAAACAACAAGCTTATTAAGGGCGTTACTTTGCAAGTGCTTGACAGCACAAAAACAAAGGTAATTGAAGAATGGATTACAGACGGCAAAACTAATCATCAGATTATTGGCAAGCTCGTTGTCGGAAACACTTATTACTTGCACGAGGTGAACGCTCCTAATCAGTTTCAAATTGCAGCTGATATAAAATTCACTGTTAAAGATACGGCACAATTACAGACCGTTAAAATGATCGATAAGTTAAAAAAGGGTTCTGTTACTCTGTATAAGCAGGATGAAAACGGTGATGCACTTGCAGGCTCTGAATGGGCATTGTTTAAGGCTGACGGTACAGCTGTTCCGGTTATGCAGAATGGCAATGGAAGATATCTTGCATCATCAACAGGCAAAGTAATAGATCTTTCTACCGACACAAACGGCAAGCTTTTTGTAAATGAACTTGAACTTGGTGACTATTATTTTGTGGAAACAAAATCACCAAAAGGTCGTATGCCATATGGTCAAAAGCTTAAGTTTACAATATCTGCTGAAAGTGAGGTTACTCTCTACCCTACTGTTACAGCAAAAAATGATAAGGTTGTATTGTACGAAACTGGCTATCAAGGTAACAATACCATCTATTTTGCAGGTTTAACAGGACTTGTAATTTCACTTTCGGTAATTGCAATCTATACGCTAAAAACAAAAAAGCAACACGACAGAAGATAATCTGTTGTGCTGCGTATTATTAGGAGGCCATATGACATATCATAACAGAGACAGACCAAAAGCATTAATCATCAAAAGAACAAAACTATAACTGTCCCTCGGAGGGACACATCACGAAAGCACAGCTGTTAAATTGAACGGTTGTGCTTTTTACATTTTAGGAGGTTTTTTATTATGACAAAACATTTATCAAAAATTTTAACATCATTTTTGCTTGTAATGACACTTATTATTACAGCAGTACCATTTGCATCGGCGGCAACACTTCTTGATGAAGATAAAAAAGTATCAATCAACCTTGAATGTAGCAAGCCTGATTATGTGTTTGAAGTTTTTAGAGTGGCAACGCTCGATACAAATAATTCATCACCTTATGAAACAAAATATACGGCTCTTGTACCTGAAATTGCAAATGCAATAAAGGAAGGTAAAACATCTGATATTTTGACAACACTTGACAGCCTTAATTCAATGTCAAAGGCTGAAAGTAAAGGAATATTTGATGTAAATTCCAACGGAAATAAAAAGACATTTTCAAATCTTGAACAAGGCATTTACTATATTAAGGCCGTTAATTATCCGGCAGGTGTTAAGGATGTGACAAACTCTGTTGTATCCCTCCCCTACTATGATAACGGTTGGGTTTACAGTATTGATTCTATAAACCTTGCAACAAAGGTTGTTGAAGATACACCTGTAACACATAAAGAAATTACAAATAGCACAAAGGGTAATGTCAATTTTACTGATGTTTCCTTAGGTGATACAGTAAATTTTGAAATTCGTTCAACAACAGCAGGTTCTTCAAAAATGAAGCTCAGCTCATACTATGTAACAGATGATATGTCAGCAGGCTTAACACTTAATAAGAACAGTTTTAACGTAGCACTGCTTAATAAAGAAGGCAAAAAAATTACTGATCTTGACAAGTCAGAATATACAGTAAATATTACTTCTGAAAAGGCCGGCTCAAATACAACATTCAATGTTGCACTTACAAAAGCTTATCTTCAGACTGAAGAATTTTATGCTACAGATGTTTATTATACATCCATAACATACAGCGCAGTACTTAATAAATACTCAGTGGTTGGCATTAAAGGAAATCCGAACACAGAAGGTAAACTTGTTTACTCAAATAAAAATGGCGTTGAAAGCAGTGTTGACGGTAATACCGTTTATGTTTATACATATGCAATCACATCTAATAAAATTGACCCTGATAACAAGCCAATTGAGGGCTGTGAATTTATAATTTGCGAAACTGAAGCTAATGTAAATGCGGGTACAAATGTAATCGCAACAGGTGTTTCCGGTAAGGATGGTGTTGTAAAATATTACAACTCTAAAAATGAAGAAATGCGATTTGCAAGCGGTACATATTATGTAAGAGAAACTAAAGCGCCAAAAGGCTATCAGTTATATGGCAAAGTAATCAAAATCACAATTGATGCTGAATATGGTACATTTTTGACCGACGGCACATATGTAACAAACGCACCTGAAAATGGCACAGCATCATTTGACTGTACCAATTATCCTGTTACACTGCCACAGACAGGCGGTAATGGCGCAAAACTATTTTATATCATTGGATTTGTATTACTTTCAGCAGTAGCTATAACACTGTCTACAACATTCGGCATTTCATTTTATAAGCGTAAAAGAGCAAAGAAGTAATTGAGGTAAGTAATGGATAAAGCAATGAGATATAAATTGCCTATAGTATTATGTGGTATTGTAGCGATAATAGCGTTATGTCTATTGCTTTATCCTACAATCTCAAACATTGTTAATACTACATATGCAGAAGAAAACATCAAGACATACAACAGTAATGTTGATACTTTGTCGAAAGATGAATTGGACAGTTATTTGCTTGAAGCGCAACAATATAATGACAGTCTTGTAGGTGTAGGCATTGCCCCAAACTATGAAAATGTTCTGAATTTCGGCGATGGTATTATGGGTACAATTAATATTCCTAAAATTAAAGTTAATTTACCCATTTATCATGGTACATCTGAAGATGAATTACAAAAAGGTGCAATTCATAATTATAATTCTTCTCTACCAATCGGCGGTGAAAGCACCCATGCCGTTATTTCAGCTCATACAGCCCTGCCGGGAAAGGTTTATTTTGATAATTTGTCAGAGCTTGAAACAGGAGATAAATTCAGCATAACAATACTGAATAAAAAAATCACCTATGAAGTAACTGACATAAGTATAGTAAAGCCTGATGAAGCAGATGATTATTTAGGTATTGAAGAAGGTAAAGATTTAGTCACGCTTATTACTTGTTATCCTTATGCTGTTAATACTCACAGACTGCTTGTGACAGGTAAGCGTGTTAATGTAAGTACGGCCGAAGATCCACAAGAAACAGCTGCAAATAACAGTAATGATTTTTGGCTTGTTATAGCCGTTTTAGGTACTGTTATTACAGCTGTATTATTGATTGTATTTTTCATTATTTTAAGAAAAAAGAAGAACAAATGTCCCTCTGAGGGACAGAAGGAGTGATTTATATCAAACGAAAAACTAAACCTTCAGTAATTATATTATGCGTGTTTTTTTGTGTTGTTGCAATAGCGGTGTTGATTGGAGTTAATCTTTTAATTAATACTTCAAATGATACTGAAACATCTACACAAGATGAAATCACTTCTTCTGCTTCTATTACTTCTACAAGTTATCTATATGAAGATATTTACGATGAGAGTGAATTATACACTAATCCAACTGTAGAACCGGATACAACTGTGTCAAACACTACATCGCCGCAAAAAGCAACAAAGCCGACTGAAAATCCTACGAGTTCCGGCAAAGGTTCAAAAAGCTCAGAGGCAAGCCGAACAAACAACAGCTCCTCAAATGAATCAAGCTCAAGCGGAATAAATTCTCAAAGTCATTATGCTGATAGCAGTTCTTCAAATAATAATTCTCAGCAAGCAAGACCGCAATCAAGTAACTATTCAAGTCCAAAAAATAGTTCAACAAATGCAAAATCTTCAAGCTCAAGCTCGAAGGCAAGTTCAAGTACAAAATCTTCAAACTCAAGCTCGAGGTCAAGTTCAAGTACACAATCAAGCAGTAAAGTAACACAATCTTCTACTACATCTAAACCTACGCAAGCCACGCCCACACAAAAACCTACACAGGCTCAGCAGAACAACATCTATTTGAGTTACAGTTCTATTACTGTTTCGCAAGGAGATGTTGTTTTTTTGTCCTTAATCGGCGTTCAGAGCGGTGTTTCGTGGAGTGTGAGCAATTCATCAGTATTAGTAAATTATGGTGGTGGCGGTAATCAGTGCAGCTTTAAAGCTATGACTAAAGGCACGGCTGTTGTCACCGCAAGTTATAACGGTGCAAGTTATTATTGTACCGTAAAAGTAAATTAAAAGGAGTGATTAATATGAGTTTTCTATCAAGAATAAAGAAACTATCAAGAAAAGTAATATTGGTGTGTGTATTGGCATTTACTCTTGCTTGTTATACTGCTTTATCTGCAAGTGCAGCAGTTAATTTATCAGGCGGATTAGAAAATATAATCTCCCCACTAAAAACCCAGATCAAAAATGTTGCAGCTCTTATTTTTGCACTACTCGCAATAGTTGCGATTGCTTTTGCAATTATAAAATTGGTTACAGCGTTGCTTGAAAATCACAGAAACAATGAGCCTGTTAACTGGAAGCCAATATGTTTTGCCTTTGCAGCTGCAGTTGTCTGCGGTTTGTGTAGTAGCACATTGTTCTTTACTTGGTTTGGTATTTAATTATGTTAATAAGCCTACTTATAGAATTATTGGGCTTCAGTACCGGTACAAACGGATTGGAGGCTCTTGGTATTGGTTTAGCTTCATGGATATCAGAATTAATTAATTACAACAATAATTTTTCTGCAAGCATATTTGAGAACAGCATGGTAAATGCACTGTTAATTTTTATAAGTGTGCTTGCTGATTCTCTATTTGTAATTGGTATAATATTTGCCATTTTTGAAATTGGTGTTAATTCTCACGAGGGTAAAGGCTCATCTATATCCGAACTATTTATTAACATCATAAAGGGTCTGATAGCAACTGCATGTCTAACAACTATGCCTGTTCTACTACTAAAATTTACAAATGAAATTTGTCATATTACTTGTCAAGTATTTACAGAAAATTCAGCAATACAGATATTATATGAGGGATTCAGTACAAGTACCACCAATTTGATTGGTGGTTGGGGATTTGTCATACTTATGATTATATCTTTTGTATGTGTATTTAAGGTATTTCTTGCTAATTTAAAACGTGGTGGTATTCTGATTACATTAATGATGATTGGTGCTATACACGCTTTCTCAGTACCTCGTGGTTATCTTGACGCATTTTACGGTTGGTGTAAACAAGTAATTGGGTTATGTATTACATCTTTTATGTCCAATGTACTTATAGTACTTGGCGCACTTGTTTACTCGACCAATCAAGGTGCTGACTTCGGCGATTTAGTTTTAGGTGTAGGTGTCATGCTTGCTGCGGCTGAAGTTCCCCGAATTGCTCAGCAATTCGGACTGGATACGAGTATGAAAACAAATGTTTCGCAAGCAATATATGGAATAAGCGGTGTCACATCAATAATCCGCGCATTTGTATAGGAGGCATATTATGCAAAAGAAGTATTACTACCCGGAAAATTTGCAAGCTGAATCATTATTTGCTCGTTACTGGAACTGGAAAGATTTGCTTGTAATAATATCCTTATTAGTCTTAGGCTTACTGCTTTTCATATTTTTTCATATATGGATATTATTTGTTGTACTTTTTGTTTATGCCTTTGCATCAGCAAAATTTTATGACAACTACTCAATTTCAAAGCTTGCCCGGTTATATATTAGATTTTTAATTACTGATATCTTAATTTTTAAGTGGAGGCGATAAAAAGTTGAGCAAAAAAACAAAAGAAACAAAAATTATTCAAAAGAAAGTTAAAACGAATAATGACAAGTTGCAAAAGTATTTTGGAATTGAAGGGTTCAAGGATGACTGTTTGGTTACAGACAGCAATGAATGTATTTACTATATTGAGGTAATGCCTAAAAATATCAGCGTATTGTCTGAAAGTATTAACACAAGCTTTATTAATGCACTTGCGATTGTATTAACTCAGCTTGAACACTCAGAATTACTTTGTGTAGACAGTTCTCAGAACTATGATGCTAATATTAATTATTTAAAATCATTAAAGGAGCATGAGAATAATTCTCAACTATCCTCACTTGATGCAGCTGATATTAGTTTTATGGATAACATTCATACTACTATGGCTTCAAGCCGTATGTTTTTTATTGTTGTTAGGACAAGCACATCTGACTATGAAAATTTTAGAGGGCAAACCATTAACAGGGCTATCCAACTTTGCAAAGAACATAACTTTGACATTAAGCTTGCTGATAAAGAAAAAATTAAGAAGATGTTGTCTGTATATCTTGAAAGAAATATGTATGATGATAAATTAACTGATTATGACGGTGAGCAATACGGATTGGACAAGGATACATATGACCTTAAGAATTTCGTTGACCTTGTATCACCGTCAGTAATAGACTTTAAGCATATAGATTATTACATCGTTGGCAATACCTATCGTTGTGTTTGGGCACTCAGACGATATAAGACACAAACTCAGGATATTGCACTTTTATCAGACATAGGAGAAAGCGGAGGTGTTACATTACACATATACAACAACATAGTTTCTCCCGGAAAGCAAGATAAAATATTTAACAATGCGCAACGAAGAAACAAGAACATTTTCAATAGTGAAAATGACATAACTAAAAAGATTGACAGTACTGAAAATCTTAATGAAATGGAACAAATGTTAAGGGAAGTTCACAGGAGCAAAGAAGAATTCATGCACTGTTCCGTATATATTGAGATTATAGCAAATTCACTCAAAGAACTTGAAACTAAGCAAAGCAATATCAAAAAGGCACTTGCAAAAAATAAAATGCTTGTTGATAAGCTTGCTACACAGCAAATAAAGGGTTTTGCTTCTGTATGTCCATTTGGCTCTGATATGTTTGGAATTGAATTTACACGTGTTTTGCCATGCAGTTCTGTAGCTAATCTATTCCCGTTTTCATACGCAGGAAAAACCGACCCTATGGGCTTTTTCATTGGTCAAGATGTACACGGTACAAATATACTTGTTGATTTTGACAGAAGAGATAATGATAAGACAAACGGTCATATTGCAATATACGGTAACTCCGGTGAAGGTAAATCCTATCTTATCAAGCTATTAATATGTATTTTTCGTCAAAAGGGTAAAAACTTATATACTCTTGATTCCGATAAAGAGTTTATAAAAAATACAAAAGCGCTTGGAGGTACAAACCTCAACATGATGTCCGGTAAGTACTTTATTAATGTACTTGAACCAAAAATGTTAGTTGATCCAAACGATAAAGAATATCTTGATATTCCCAGTGATGAACCGGAAGCTTTTCAGAAAGACACCGTAATATCACAGCATATTGCTTTTTTACGAGATTTCTTTAAAACATACAATCCTGAGCTTACAGGACAGCATCTTGATACACTTGAAATTATGCTTGAGGAAGTGTACAAGAAATTTCATATAACAGACAATACGGATTTAAGAAAATTGCAGTCAACAGATTTTCCGATACTATCAGATTTGTTTAATGAAATTCAAAATCAGCTATCTATGTATGATGAAGTGTCTGCAATACCCGGAACTGAAATACTTTATACAAAAGATATTTTGCGTTCGCTTGCACTGGGTATTCGTTCTATTTGCGTTGGTACAGACAGCAAGTTCTTTAATGGTTATACAAATCTGCCAAATGCAAACCACATCAATTTTGATATTAAGGAACTACTTAATACAAACGAGAATCTGAAAAATGCAATGTATTTTAACATTTTGTCGTATATGCAAAATAAGTTTTTGGTTGAAGGTAATACAGTTGTTGGCGTTGATGAACTCCATGAACTTATAAGCAGTATTATTGTGATTAAGTACTTGAGATCCTTTATTAAGAGAGGCAGAAAAAAGGACAGCAATATTATCACTGCATCACAAAACCTTAATGATTTACTGTTGCCGGAAATTGCAGAATATACAAAGCCATTTTTCTCTATTCCTACTCACAGATTCCTCTTCTTTCCCGGTGTTGTTCCTATTAAAGAATACATAAATATAACAAACCTTCTTGAATCTGAATGGAACATAATTAATACACCCCATCAAGGTTATTGCTTGTATTGTTGCGGTAATGAGCGATATAACTTACATATTATTGCACCTTCTCATAAAAAAGTATTGTTTGGCACAGCAGGAGGCAGATAATGACTGTTTCTGCTAAACTTTTACTTCTACTGACAAACAAAGAAACCAGAAATAAAATCATTGCTATTGGTATATGTGTTTCAGTGTTTCTTTTAATGCTTGTAGGTGTTGCATATAATACTACTCAAAACGCTTCAGAGGCCGCAAACATTGCAGTCAGAGAATACAATCACTGGCAAACTACAAGCCCGGCAAATGACAACCTAAGCTGTCAGGGAGAAAAATACTGTTCATATTTTAATTACGGTGTCGTTGATTGGTGCTGCTTTTTTGTTGGTTACTGTTACAAAGAGGCTGGCATTGATATAAATGATAGTGGTTTTGACCCTGTTACAAATAATTGGACGGCTAATCTTGAAAGCAATAATAAATTACATACTGCTGCATCAGGATACACACCTAAAGTTGGAAATTGTGTGTTTTTTAACTATTCAGGCAGAGCTAATTATGCAGCTTCAAACTTTGTAGCCCATATTGGTATTGTGGTTGAGGTTGACGGAAATAACATAACAGTAATTGCAGGTAATGAATATCAGGGACAAACTTCTAACTGGGCATCTGTTAGCTATGTAAACAAGTACACTTTATCAATGTATAACGATACTATAGCTTGTTATGGAGATGTTGGCAGTTCAACTACCGTTACTATAACCGGATTAAATGGTACTGTAAGAAATGTAATATGCCACAATGAAGTAGGTATACTTTATGATGATATTACAAACGATTATTACGGCTCTGTTATTGCAAATGATAACGGAGCTATTTCTATCGGTGTATATGGATGGCACGCAAACAAAGCCTTGTTATTACTTGAGAAAGCATATAATAACAATTCTGTTCAAATTTCAGCAGTTGCAACATCTTTTTCATCTGCCGGAAACGAGGTTATGTCAGCAATACGCAATGGTGATAATTGGTCGTCATATATACCCGGACAGTCAGTTTGTTCTTGTATCAAAGCCATGCTGCTTACTGATGCAGGAAAACAGGCTCAGGACAGTATGTCGCTTGAAGATGCACAATCATACATACAAATTTGCCAGGATAACGGATTAACAGACAGCAAATGTATTGCTTACTGTTCTGACATTTTAAATCAATACGGTACTGCATCATTCAATGCAAATGTTTATGGTAACGGTTATCATGGAGTGCTTTACGGTGTTACCGGGTCAATGTCACTTGATGAAATATATAATTCACAGCGTGCATGGGCTGACAGCAATTATAGCTATACCGCAAGGCGTAGTTGGACTTACAACTACTTAAAAAATAATACACAAATAACGCAAGTGTCCCTCCGTGGGACACTTGCTGAATAATGAGGTGAACTAATGAAGAAAATTTTAATTATATCAATCGCACTGTTTAGCCTTTTATCTTTAAGTTCATGTGCAAAAAAAGATAAGGCAGATATATCTATACCGAACACTGCATCATCTGACACTATCGCAGTAACAACTGTTAATGTTGAAGCTATCAAACAAGATTATGCTAATCTTGAAAATGAGTATAACGCTCTTGAAGAAAAGTACAATGATATGCAAAAAATTTATGACAGCAGGATTAGGGATAATATTATTACATACTGCAATAATATGCTCACTTACACAGACAACATATCAGCTGACAATATAATTGAAGTCAAAGATATTGTTACTGACATCTACTATGACGAACTTCAATCATACTTAGGCCACATTCAGTCTAATGAGAAATTTGAGCAGGCTTGCGGACTTGAAACTCTATATTACAGCGATAACTCTATCCCCTCTGACAGTGTAGATATTATTGCAATATGCAAAAAGACTACAATTTATAAAGATGATGTTGCTACTGAAACAGTAGCATATAGGTTCAATATGAAATATCAATCAGAAAACTGGCGTATTAATTCAGTTGAACTTTTATTTTAATTGAAGGGAAGAAATGCAATGGGAATTACATATAGGCAAGAATACGCTGAAGATGAAAAAATATTAGGAAGCGAAAAATTCACTACCTGTATTTATCTTACAAAAAATACATTTAAAAAAATTGATGAGATAAGGGCTGCTACACATTCAGAAAGCAGGAGTAATATTATTTCGGCAGCCGTTGATTATTATTATGGTATGCTTCAGAGCGGAGAGTATCAAAAACACATTGCAGAGAGGTTGAGTAATGGATAAAAAGGAACAAATAGCAGTGCAACTTCCGCAATCAACACTAAAAAAGATTGCAAGCCTTCAAAAACTCGATAACAGTCTTACAAGCAGAAATATTTGTATTGAGAAAGCTGTTGACTTTTATTTTTCTTATCTTACATCAGAAATAAGTCAGGATTATCTTTTGTCTGTTGTCGGACAAAAAGTAGAAGGACTTATAAACAAATCAACAAACCGTATTGCAAAACTTGACTTCAAAGAAGCTGTTGAGATTAATTTGCTTACACGCATATTAGCATCACAGCTTGAAATCGACAAAATGAGCTATGACAAGCTGAGGAAAAAGGCTGTTGATGATGTTAAGGCAACACAGGGAATAATTAATATTTACGATGCAAAATAAGGGGAGCAATTTTTATGCAGGGTGCAAGGTTTATTCTTAATACTCGTTATTTTTCAATAGTGAAACCGGGAGAGCAGACAAGTGAATATAAGCTGTCAAAGGAACATGTAAAAAAATTAGTGCAATACGCAGGTACAAGAGAAACCGTTGCACTTGAATTAAAACCTGAAAATGCAAATTTAACAGCAACTCTTAAGCAACAAGAAACAATAGATGAAATGCTAAAAGAACTTCAAAACGGCGATGAAAACGAAGGCAAGGAAACATTTGAATATAAGGATTATTTGAAAGCTCCGACAAGAGAAAATGCGTCGGAGCTTATTTCTCGCCTTTCAGAAATAATCCTTTACGGCAATAATGTAAAAAGTATTAATGAAGTAGCAAACCTTGTTGATTATGCCGGAAATCGTCCCGGTGTAGTAAGAATTGGTGAACATGGCCTATTTTCATCTTTTCCGAATGTTGACCTCGACAAAGCTGCGGAAGAAATATCATCACACGAGGGAAACATTTGGACACACATATTATCCCTGAGACGAGAAGATGCAGACAAACTTGGTTATGACAGTCAAGCACCTTGGCGTAATTTGGTAATGTCACACATTGATGATATTGCAAAAGCTCACGATATTAAGGTCGAAAACTTGCGGTGGTATGCTGCTATGCACAACACAGGACATCACCCTCACATACACTTATTTGTTTACTCGGCTGACCATATTAATAATGAAGGTTTTTTCAATGAAAAGAAAAATAAAAGTATATCTAATTTAAAATCAGCTTTTGCAAATGACATATTTAAAGATGACCCATATTTTACTTATGCAAAAGAGCAAAAAACAGAGTATAGAAACACATTAAGCAAGCAATCCGAAAAACTGCTTAATGAACTGTTGTACGGTGAGAACTCCGGTTTTTCAGACGATAAAGTTGAACTGCTCACAAATAAAATGAATGAACTGGCAGATTTATTACCTTCAAAAGGTAAAATAAAATACGGCTTTTTGCCTGCAAAGCAAAAAGCACTTGTTAATGAAATACAAAAAATTTTTGTATATGATAACCCGATACTTTCACAGTTATATCAAAATTGGTGCGCAGAGCAGAATAACATTGTTAAGCTCTATATCAATGAACCTGAATTTGATTATCCTATTGAAAGCAACACAACTTTTTCTATGATAAAAAACGATATAATCAATGCTGCAAAAGGCTTAAGAGACGGTACATCTAAAAATACCGACTTTGAGTATGTAGCAAAGAATAATAATACACCTCAGGAAAAAGTGGTAGAGTTGGATATTACAAAAACTACTGATATTCCCCTAAAACAAGAACCACAAGAAAAAACAGATGAAAGTGCTATAAAAAAAGAATTTGATGTTATACGTTGGGGAGAAAATTATATTAATCATCATTATGGCTTTGATAAAGATTATCTTCCTCAAGGCAAACAAAAATATTATACGATGAATGAAATGCTAAAGGATTATCCTGAATTAATCTATTATTCCGAAGATCCAAAGGTATATACTCCGGAGCATAAAAATTTAAACCTTATATATAAATTTGATGATGAACAAATACAGAAATTCAAATCTTTACGAATATTAGCTAATAATTTTGATACAAGAAACAGTGAAATTTGCAGAAAACTTGCTGATTGTTACAGATATGGCAACGGTTGCAATAAAGATATGTCAGAAGCTTTATTATGGTATGGTATTGCAGTTGATGAATTTGAAGATAGTATGTCAGCTTATCGCTTGGCAGAATTATATTACTATGGGGCTGATGGCATTGAAATAGACACTAATCTATCAAATTATTATTTTAAAACTGCCTATATACAATTTAGAGATGAAATCAAGAATTCACAATATTTTAACGCACTTGAAAATAATAGCGAAAATCTTGATTATTATGATAAAGTAAGCAGAGAAGATGCCTACAAAGAATATTTAATTGGCCGTATGTATATGAACGGACATGGTATTGAACAAGACTATGATAAAGCTTATTACAGTTTTAAATTATCTGCTACAAATGGCTATTCTCACGCAAATTATTATATCGGTAATATGTATTATTACGGATTGGGATTTGAACAATCTTTTGAGAAGGCCGCAGAATATTATTATCGTGCTCATGAAAATAAAGATATGTACGCAACATATAGGCTCGCAAAAATGTATCTTAAGGGAGAAGGTGTATCAGTTGACCTGCAAAAAGCGGAAGAATTATTGCTTAAATGCAGTGACAGAGTAGTTTTAGCAAACTATGACCTTGCACGAATTTATGAAGAAAATTCAAATATTTTCAATGTGTCTGACGAAACAATACAAAAGCATTATAAAACAGCTCTTGATGGTCTTCTTGAGCAAGAACAGGACAAACATGACCCATTCACAGAAATGCGTATCGGAAGTATGTATCTTAATGGCAAGGGAACAGATAAAAATATTGAAAATGCAATTAGTTGGTTCGATAAAGCCGCCCTATCCGGCAATCCTGATGCAGCATATCAGCTTGCCTACATATATACGAGTAAAAAATATGATGTACATGATACTGAAAAAGCAACTGAATATTATAAAATTGCGATTGAAGGCTATGAAAATGCAGAGAACGATAATGAAAATTCAACTGCTGAGTACCGCTTAGGCAATATGTATTTAAGATCTTTAGGTACAGAACAGAATATTGACAAAGCTATATCCTGGTTCAGTAGGTCAATGCAGAATGGCAATGCTGATGCAGCTTATAGAATTGCACAGATTTTCTCTTCAGAAGAGTATGGTTTCTTTGATAATGAGAAGTCCATCATCTTTTATAAATACGCAGCGGATCTTGGCCACGCCTATGCTAATTACTATTTAGGTAAACAAGAATTTGAAAATAACAATATCAAAGCCTCCATAGACTATTTTAAAAGGGCAACAGACGGTAACATTTCTCATGCTTGGTATAAACTTGGTCAGATATATTCAAGTGAAGAATTAGGCTTTTTTGACGGAGCAAAGGCTCAAGACTGTTATGCAAATGCTCTCAAGCAGTATATTTCTGATTATACAAACAATCCTGATGACTTCACTGCATACAGAATTGCAAGTATGTATATGCATGGTCAAGGAACAGTTGTAAATATACCTGATGCAATTTCTTGGTTTGAAAAATCATATAATTTTGGAAATCCTGATGCTGCATATCAGTTAGGTAATATTTATCATTCTGATAATTACGGATTTAAGAATTACAACATTGCATATCAATACTACAATTTCGCCTTAAATTCATATATGGCGGAATTTAACAAATCCCCTACTGACGGTAATATTGCAATGCGAATCGGAACCATGTACCATTACGGACTTGGCGTTGAGCGTGATATTGAGAAAGCATTATCTTGGTACAGAAAAGCTGTTGAACTTGGCAATTTAAAAGCTCAAGAAAAAATTGATAATGCCCTGAATGACAAATCTTTATCAGCTATGAGTATTGCACAAACAGCTTGTCATTTTGGTAAGATTATAAACACCGAAACACAAGCTGCGGCAAAACAGCATTACGCTTCAGACCATAAACTAAAGCGAAACGAAAAATTACATAAAATCGCAGCAGGTCATGCTGTAAGTGATAACGAACAAGGTTTTGATTATTGATAAGTGTCCCTCGGAGGGACAGGAAAGGAATGAGAAATGTCGAGATTCATACCGTTTACAGAAGAAGAATTGTATGTTGCCAATCATAGAAACATAAAAGAAGTCTTGGAGGGACTTGGCCAAAGCGTTGCAAAGTCCGGTACAGAATATTTGTGGGTTGAGCATAACAGCCTCAAATTTAGAGGTCATGTATGGTATCAACATTCAACAGGTGACAAAGGAACAACCGTTACGTTACTTATTAACTTTTTTAATTATTCCTTTCAGGATGCAGTCATATATTTGCTTGATGGCAAATATATGGCTACAAGAAACAGCACTCCGATGCAAATTTCAAAAATACCTACTCCCTACCATCCAAAAGCAAAAGTTGTACTTCCACAAAAACATACTGATAATAAAAGGCTTATCTGCTATCTCTGTAATACTCGAGGGATAAATATATCTGTGGTTCAGTACTTTATAAAATGCAATATGATTTATGAAGAATCTGAACATCATAATATTGTTTTTGTAGGCAAGGATAAAAAAGGAGTCATAAAATATGCCGGATTAAAAGGTACTCTCACAGATAAGCCATTCAAAGGAGAACTCAAAAATAGCGACAAAAGATATTGCTTCAAACACATAGGTACTTCAGATACTTTATATGTGTTTGAGGCTTTTATTGATTTGTTTAGCTATATCACGCTTTTTCATCTTGATATAGATTGGCACAAATTTAATTATATTGCCCTTGGTGGTTTATATTACGACATTTTACTTAATTTTTTAAAGGCATATCCCCATGTAAAGACAGTCATTATTTGCACCGATAACGACTATCAGAGAAAAACCAATAAGGGACAGGAGTATGCAACGCTTACACAGAAAAAACTTTTAAAGCAAGGTTACAACGCCAAAATACATACACCGATAAAAAAAGATTGGAATGAAGTTTTAAAGGAGAATATAAAATGAACATAGGTTTATTTATTGTAGTTGGAGTATTTATAGTTATTTGTTTTGTTATATATTTAATATCTAACAGAGCAGGAAATCTTAATAATATAAAAAGTACTGTTGTTGGTGACGGACAGTATGGAGATGCAAAATGGGCAACAAACAAAGAATTACACAGCAAGATGAAGTTTGTTCTTTATGAACCGGAAAAATGGCGCAAAGGGCAAAATTTACCGCAATATGAAGGTATTATACTCGGAACGGAAAGACACGGTAGTAAGCTTTATGCAATGGTTGATACAGATGATAACCACACAATGTTTGTAGCTGCACCTTCAGGCGGTAAAACAACTTCTATTGAATACCCAAACATTGAATACTCGGCAGCAGTTGGTTCGCCTATTTTTGTGACTGATACAAAGGGTGACCCATCACAAAAGTACGGCCGAATATTGCAAGAAAAATACAACATGACTACATATGTTATCGATATGCGTAATCCCTCAAGCTCTGACAGTTACAACTTGCTGACCTTAACTAATAAATATATTGACCTATATAACAGCACCGGAAACATTGAGTACAAAGGCAGAGCTGAAATGTATGCCAAAAATGTCGGCAAGTCTGTTATTAATCTTGATAACGCAAGCGATCACGCCGGAACAAATAAATACTTCTACACCTGCGCTGAAGCGGTGGTCGCCGCAATAACATACCTTGTGTCGGAATTGTGTAATAAGAATCAAAGGCACATTGTTTCAGTTTTCAAAATTATAAGGCAGATTATTGAAATCGACCCGGAAACTGTTGGAAAAAAAGGTGTAATACCTCAGCCATATCTTATGAAGCTTTATCATATGCTCCCGGAAAATCATATATCAAAAGATTTATTATCGTCTGCTGCTTATGCAGGTGATTTAAAAACAATCGGCAGTATTCTCTCAACGGCAACATCTCAAATGCTCTCTTTCATTGACAGTGAAATGGAGCAGCTGCTCTGCTTTGATGACGGTGTAGACATTGAAAAATTTGTAGAAGGTAAAACAGCTATATTCTTTATATTTGATGAAAGCTCTAATACCAAGAATTTTATATCTTCTCTGCTCATCAGACAAACCTATAATGAATTACTGAAAGCTTCAGAGCGATACCCAGATAATCGACTACCTCACAGAGTGCAATACTTTCTTGATGAATTTGGCACATTCACATCTATTGAAGGCGTTAATCAGTTCTTCTCGGCAGGTCGTTCACGAAACATTATGTCAAATCCATTCCTTCAGTCTTTATCCCAACTTGATGAAAAATACGGAGAAAAAACAGCAAGAACAATTAAATCTTGTTGCCAAAATATTATGTTCGGTTGGCAAGCTCCGCTTTCGGATGATGCTAAAAAGTTTTCAGATGTTCTCAGTACACAAACAGTTCGTGGTGGTTCTATTTCCAATCGCTCTAATGGCTCAAACAATACATCCTCTACTACCTACCAAATGGTAAAGAAACCTCTAATGTCGCCGAACGCTATTAAAGAGATGAAAAAGGGTGAATGGGTTCTGATGAAAACAGGTCAGAATCCTACTAAAGTCAGCCTTCCGCCTCGTGAGGTATGGGGAATTAAATTTGATGATAACAATCCGTACAAGATTGCTTCCAAATCTGCAAGAGAAGTCAGCTATGCTAACAGAACGCAGTTATTTTCAGCTATACAAAGTAAATACAGATATGTATCTTCAGCTGCTCCTGCTGCTGTTAGTCAGGGAAACCTTGAAGAATATATGTAACACATCAAACTTGCTGCACAACAGCAAGTTTTTTTATTTTTTCTGATAGCTTGTGTTGGCCAGAAAAAATAAAAAAGCTTGTTATACACAGCTTTTTAGGAAAAATGAAAGGAAACATATTATGAAAAGGGAAATTGAAAATATACTTGAAATAGAAGGCGTTAATGCCAAGGGATACGGAATAATATCTCAAGCTGTTATGTTTGATGTTGATATACCTATACAAAGCAAGGCAATCTATGCCTATTTTGTGTCCTACACAGGCTCAGGAAGGACAATCTTTCCAAAAAGGGAAACTATCCTTTCTGATTTAAAAATGTCTAAAAACGCTTATTATAAGCATTTAAAGCCATTGCTTGATAATGGATACATAAAAATAAGCAAAGCAAAGGGATATAAGAATAAAAATGTCTACACCATTTGTAACAATCCGGCCAAAGTCAAATGTTTTGCCGCAGTTTCTTCTTCTGAACAAGATAGTCAACTGTCACTTGATGGAATAAACGCCAACGGATTTGGTTTTATTCCAAAGCTCATAATGCAGGACACAAGATTATCAATTAAAGCTAAAGGGTTAATTGCGTTCTTCTATTCCCTCGTTCAAGCCGGATGCAGAGCTTATCCGCACAGGTCAACCATATGTACTTTTCTGCAAATCTCAAAGGAAGTTTATTATAATGCACTGAATCAGCTTATTGAATATAACTACATAACTGTAAAACAACGACACAACAAAAACGGAAGATTTTCAGTTAATGATTATATTCTTAACAGCAATCCGTGTCAGGAAAATAAAGACATTAAGAAAACTAAGGAAAATACTGACAAATCACCGTGTTCGGAAAATTGCGACATTACAGATAGTGGCTTAAACAGTAAGATTTCACCGTGTCAGGAAAATGAGGACATTATAAAAAACAACCGTGTCGGAGAAAATAAGACATTACCGTGTCAGGAAAATTGTGACAATAATAACAGTACCAGTAATAACAGTATATTTTCTATAACTCCATCTATTCAAGAAGTTAGTTATATACCATACACTCAAAGTTATGATGAGATTAGGAATACGATTTACAACCTAACAAGGTTTAGTGAATACTCAAACAAAAATGATGAATTTTCAAGGAAATATTGTAAAACAATCAAAGTGCTTATTGAAATGCTTTGTGAAAAAGAAAAATCTTTATACAACAAACAACTTGTCAGCACCGACAAGCTGTTTGACTATCTTAACGATTGCATAACAGAGGACATAGACGGATTATCTCTGCGTGATGTAATAATGCAAACTGTTTGGCACTATGATTTATGTGCTGAAAAGTATAATATTAAGCAACCTACACAATATCTGAAATCGCTTTTATGGGATGAAGTTTACAATTTTGGTTTATAAGTCAATAATATATTTTTTTGTCAAATTTTATCTTGTAAAACATCACAATATTACTTTCAATATTCTTGAAACCTCACTATTTATCAGCAAAAAATCAAAAAGCAATATAAAAGATAATATTATGCTTTCAGCAAATAATATTACTTTTAATATTGCCAACTTTGTCGGCACTGCCGACAAATGTAACTGAAATAATATTGCTCGCAATATTATTTCTTTATCCTGCAAATTTATATCCCTCTTTCGGCGTGGTAAAATTTCGAGATTATCGAAAATGCGTTCGATAAAATAGCATAAAGAAAAAGGAAGTCAGAGTATCAAAAACAATGACTTCCTTTTCGTTTCAAGTGTCCATCCGAGGGACACTTGAAGTTAATGTAAATTAATCAAAGGTTAAAACTAAATCATCTTTGATATGCGTACAACGGTTACTTCTCTCCCACTTTTGAAGAAATCTTGATACGGTATCAAAATGCTGAACCACAATCAGAGTGCAGCACAACGCCCGTATAGCAGAGAAAAAAGAATTATCTGTCCCTCCGAGGGACACTTACATTAAGTCTTGGTAACAGTAAACAACAACAGCTCACACATTCTTGAAATAAAGTTGCTATCGTTTCAAAACGTGGTAACTCAATCAAGGTACAGAGCAACGCCCATATAGCAGAGAAAAAAAGAATTATCTGTCCCTCCGAGGGACATTTAAATAAAAAAGGCTGTGTTATCGGCTTGACGGACAGAAAGGATTTGATTATATGTTAAACAGAGTTATTCTAATGGGAAGGCTTGTAGCTGACCCGGAACTAAAGACAACAGGAACAGGTATAAGCGTGACAAGCTTCAGAATTGCAGTCGAACGCAGTTATGTAAAAACAGGCGAAGAACGTAAAGCAGACTTCTTTGACATTGTTTGTTGGAGAAATTCAGCAGAATTTGTTTGCCGTTACTTCAGTAAAGGTTCAATGATTGCTATTGATGGACAACTTCAGAGCCGTACATATCAGGCAAAAGACGGAACAAGCCGTTATGTTGTCGAAGTTGTTGCAGATAGCGTTTCATTCACAGGTGAACGTCGTGAAAACGCAGGCGGATATGGTAATCAGTCCTACGGCGGACAATCCTATAATGACAACCAGTCTTACCAAGCTGCTCCACAGGCACAGATACCGGATGCTCCTGCCTCATATCAAAGTAATTCAAATACTAATTTTCAGGATATGCCATATGATGATGATTTACCTTTTTAAATTTTTTCGCAAGTGTCCCTCCGAGGGACACTTGTTGTTTTTTCTCTTAACTGTCCCCCGGAGGAACACATAATAAAAAATAGATTAATTTTAAGGAGAGTAAATATGTATTTTTTATTTCAAAAACCAATCGCTGATGCAATTAAAGAAAAGTTTAATATTGATATAAACAACGATGAATATAAAAACACAATTTTCAGCGTTGACAGTGTTCAAACTGAAGAACCTGATAAATTACCCTTTGACAAAACATATAAGGGTGACATAATGATTTTCAAAAATGATGAACCAAAATATGTTTTATACTATATTCTTGAAAGTCATGAAAACATACCGAAACAATCTACTTGTACTCTCGTAATAAACGAACCTGTACAAGCTTCTATAAGAACACTTGCTACATTTTTTAAATAACCTTCGGATGAGTACTTATTGTTTTAAATAACTGTCCCACGGAGGGACACATAATTTTTACAAGAAATAACTATTTCAAAATTAAATTAATACACAACATCAAAAAATAATCCCCGAAGTAGTCGCAGAAGGTTGCTTCGGGGATTTTATATTTATTATAATTCTCTTGCATCAACAAATTCGCCTTTTTGATTTATTTCAGCAAAAGTCTCAATATTAGTATCTTTATCAAATGCTACAAGATAGAACACATTATCCTCAGAGAACTCACTATCTCTACAATTAAATTCCTCGATTATATGATACTCTAAATAAAGAAAATCTGCTCCGCCCTCAGTTATAATGCGGTCTTTTTCATATAAATAATGCTCATATGCTTTCTCAATATCATCAAATGTGGCTGAATTATCACAATTATCTTCAACTTCAAAGTAAATTTCTTTGTCATCTAAATCATTAAAAAATTCGGTTTCATTGATTATTTCAATCATTTGTTTTAGTTCTTCGATTTTTTTCATAATTAGTCCCTTTTTGCAGATGTTCATAGCCCATTCTTGTGGGCAACTATAATTAACATCGCCGCATATAACAACATATCTTCCTGTATCTTTGTTGCATAGCAGTGCGCCTATATCTCCCTCAGGAGTTTCAACAGCATATTCAGCAGCATATTCAAAATTTGAAGGGAGTGGTTTATCTATGACTGCGGATGCCTTAAAATTTTTGAATGGGTTACTCAGCCTGTCCAATTCCTTGATTATTAATCTCTCCACCCATTCGGATGGGGTTCGTTTTTGTAATTCCCAATCCTGAATTGTTCTTGTAGGTATACCTAAAATTTCCGACATTTTAGCGCGTGATAAGTTTGCTTTTTGTCTTGCTTCTTTTATTGTCATTTTCTTCACCTTTCGCCCGTCAAGCCGATAGCACAGCATTATTAAATAAAATTTATATTATGATTCTAATAACAGCATTGCTCTGTCTTCGTCAGTCAAAACTAAGTTTATTAGCTCTGATTCTACACGTGATATATAGATAACTGAGCCTTCTACATTTTCTCTCTTCTTATATAAATCCTGCAAAATCTCAATTTGAGGTTCTCCGCAGTAAAATTCATAAGTTAATTCTTTCATTGCGTTTACTACACTAACAATTTCTTTGATTAGTTCAAAATCCTTTTCCCATTCATGCAAAGATTTTGCACTTAAAGCGTTCATAGCAGAATGTACACTAATAAAAATCTTACCGAACTTAGTTGTTAATTCAAACGCATTATAACTTTTTTGATTGAAATCATCATTTTTATTCTCGTAATATGTGAGACTTACTTTATCGTTGCTGCATAATTCGTTCAAAGCAGCAATATAAACATCATTAATTTCGTTGTGTTCTTGACAAGCACGATTGAAAGTTTCAATTTCTTTTTCAGTCCAGTTGTCTTTTTTTGCTTTTCTTTCAAAATATTTATTAGTCATAATCTATACCTTTCTGGTTTTTAGGATTTTCCTTTCCTTTATCTTAATTATATTATAGCACGCAATGCGTGCATTGTCAAGACTTTTTTTGAAACTTTTTTCAATTTTTTTAAAATATTTTTTGTGAATATGTAGGTGAGGGGGTTAGATATCAAAATTCAGATTATAAGTAATGCAATTACAAAAAGTTTTTCGATTTTGTGCGAAAAGCTACATCAATCAAGGTACAGAGCAACGCCCATATAGCAGAGAAAAAAGAATTATCTGTCCCCCGGAGGGACACTTGCCAAAAAATCTTGACATAAATTTATTCATGTGTATAATAATAGTACAGGGAGAAATCCTGATGAATAACGCTTACCGTCTGGCGTTTCTAAATTGACGGTTTGATTGAATATGCCTACCGCTCGGCGTTTCTAAATTGACGGTTCGATTGAATATGCCTACCGATCGGCGTTTCTAAATTGACGGTTTGAAGAAAATAGCCTCTTACCTTAATGATGTATGGTAGGAGGCTTATTTCATATCATAAGGAGTAGTTATGAACGAAAATGGTTTTTACTTAATAAAACAGGACTACATAGATTTAATAAAAAATCTTGGTGGAAAATATGCTGATAATAAACAACGTCCTATATACTGTTGTATCAAGGACAAATACATAGAAAATTTGTATTGGGCTATACCAACAAGCGATATTTCGCACAGAACGCAACAACAAATTGATAAATACAATAAATATATCAGTCTTCCAAAATCTGATATTCGTTCTGCTTATTATCATATTGGTCATACAAATAAACCGGCTTTATATAAAATAAGTAACTGTTTTCCAGTAACAGATAAGTACATAGATAGAGAATATATATCAAAAGGCAAACCACTTTGTTTAAAAAGCAGTCGAGAAATTGAAACTATACAAAAGAAATTGTTACGAATATTATCATACGAGGGTCGATTTCCAAACAAACTTGAACAGCATATAACTGACATTAAAAATCATCTCACAAGTGAATTACAACCAAAATTAAATCAAGCTATCCTACCCTGTCAGCTTCCTGATGCAGGTGGATTTGGTTTTACGCAAGGTTGATAAAAATACAAGTGTCCCTCGGAGGGACACTTGTCGTTTTCTCTTAACTGTCCCCCGGAGGGACAGTTTTTATTTTCCTTTTACAGGGAAAAATAAAATATTAATTATACTTATATTACAAACTACACCTTTATAATTTACAACAATTTTTTCATTTTAAAAATTATTTTTTCATTTTGTACAAGAACCGAACGTAGTTCAGCTTGTGATATCCCGCTATCTATTTTTTGTTTATGCACTATTTGATTTCTTAAATTTAACAATTGGTTTATTCTTTCTTTATCTTCTTTAGAAATAATTTTTGTTTTTTCCAAATACGAAATCATAGACGACAACGATAATAGTTCATTTTCTGGAGTAAGTTGATTAATCAATGCTTCAATTTCTTTCCATTTATTCACAACTTCATATGACGAAATAGTATGTCTTTTTCTTCTGTAATTTGATGGTTTCATATTTATTGTATATATATAACATAATGATAGTAAAGACATAAATAATCCAATGAATATTAAAACCACTGACATCATCATAGTACTATTATATCGAATTATGTTAGAAGAATCACTCAACATCATAAGCATTACGCCAAATATTGCATATATAACTCCAAATATCGAAATAAGTGAAAAAATGTAATTCATTCTTAGAGTTTTATTATCTTTTCTAAGATTAGATTTTGTTGCAACATCCAATCTGATTAAATCAGAAGGATTAATTAGTTCAGCGTCTATCTCATTCATATCATCAAGAACCTTTTCAATCAAAATATCCTTATATTCTTCTCCGATTTCATCAACTATTACTTTTAAATTATTATCAGAAATGTTGTATCTCATATTATTCACCTCTTACGAAATATGTAACAATCGATGCTATTATAGCAATAACTGTTACTATTACAAAAATTAAAAAATAACTAATATTTAGAGTTCCTTCAGCAGTAATAAACATATCAGGCAAAAACATTAATCCCGCTATAAATAATAATAATTCCGCTATAATTCGAACAAGAATAATAAATATACTTTTTTTCTTTTCAGTTTTGTTTCTTCTAACAGCTTGGAAAATAATATTATCAGTAATTTCAGGGGAAGCACCATGTTCTCGTATAAATTTTTCAACTTTTTCCGCTTCACTAATTATTTCTAATGTATATTCTAAAGCTTGTTCTTGAAGTCTACTTTTTGCATCATCTGTAAAATTGCGTACTTTATCATCAGCAATATCATACTTTATTTCCAAAATTTTTCCTCCTTAATTTTATATATCGCTTAGAAAACAATAATATTATTAATTAATAATATTAACTTATTCCATAGAATTACTCATTAATATCACCTCAATTTTTCAACACATTAAATGATGTTATGTCACCATATATTTATAAATAATTGTCCCTTAGAGGGACAATTGATAAATATTTGCATATAATTCACAAAAAGTACTTGACAAATAATGACAAACACTATAAAATTATAGTAGGCATAAAAATAAGCCTCACAGCTCATCTGTTGTTGGTAGCAACAAATGAGCGTGCGCCCCGAGTAAGTCAGTACTCAGAACTTGTGAAGCCTAATCTGCGTTTAATTTTAAACGCTTATTAATTTTTTTCAAGGCCTGTATTACTTTGAACGGTGGTGCAGGTCTTATCTTTTTGCATTACAATTTAATAATGTAGGACAGATGACAATACAAATTTAACGATAACAGTGTAGCCACGCTAATTAAATGCGCCATGACCTTTAGTGCATTAGCAACTAAAGCCGTTACAACAACGGAAAAGCGAGCCAATCAAGTTGCAGTTGATTGATACTTTCGTTATTGGGTAAGAGTTGTGGTGACATAACTCTGTTTAATACGGAACGACCAGAGGACGCAGTAAATGCGAATAACAGAACGAGAACAAGACACTCTGTTATCGTTTCAAGGTAAAGATAATCTGTATAATCTACATCCAAACTTTCAGCCGAGTAATTTAAGCAACTGCTGATTGTTTAAATTACTCTACTGAAATAAATTGGCTGGGCTGGCGGGATTCGAACCCACGAGATGACGGAGTCAAAGTCCGTTGCCTTACCGCTTGGCTACAGCCCATTATAATAATAGCCGCACAAAATTATTAGAATAATGTGCGGCTGTGGTGACCCATCGGAGATTCGAACTCCGGACACCTTGATTAAAAGTCAAGTGCTCTGCCAACTGAGCTAATGAGTCATATGGGGTGGAATGCCGGATTCGAACCGGCGGTCTCCAGTGCCACAAACTGGCGCGTTAACCGACTACGCTAATCCCACCATATGGCGCGCCAAAAGGGACTCGAACCCCTGACCTACTGCTTAGAAGGCAGTTGCTCTATCCAGCTGAGCTATT
>JAFLSM010000027.1 GCA_022510955.1 Ruminococcus sp.
CGGGGGCGTTTTGCCGCTACGACACACCGGAAGAACATTGGGCGTATTGGAGCCGTTTTATTACGGTCAATCGCTATATGGACGCACCCAAGCCCGTCTATCAGGATATTTTTGAACTTGTGAAAGACAAAGACTATTTTGTCATTACCACGAATGTAGACCATTGTTTTCAAAAAGCCGGATTTGATAAGAAACGGCTGTTTTACACGCAGGGCGATTATGGTCTGTTTCAATGCAGCCAGCCGTGCTGTCAAGAAACCTTTGATAATGCGGACATCATCAGGCAGATGATGGAACAGCAAAAGGATATGCGTATTCCATCACGACTGCTGCCCGTCTGCCCACATTGCGGCAAGCCTATGACGCCAAATCTGCGCTCGGATAATCGCTTTGTAGAGGACAAAGGCTGGCACGAAGCCGCAGTACGCTATGAAAACTTCTTGCGGACGAGAGGCAACCTGCGGATCCTGTTTTTAGAACTGGGTGTTGGCTACAATACTCCGGTCATTATCAAATATCCGTTTTGGCGTATGACCGCACAGAATAAGGCGGCGACCTATGCGTGTATCAATTACGGAGAAGCAGTTTGTCCCACCGAAATCAAGGGACAGTCGATTTGTATTGACAGCGACATTACAAAGGTTTTAGAAGATTTGAGGTAACGGTATGCACGATATATGGAATCCGTGGCACGGCTGCGTAAAATGCAGCGAGGGTTGCCAGCATTGCTATATGTATTTTCTTGACCGTGTTCGTGACCGAAACGGCGCTGATATTTACAAAACGAAATCAGGATTTACCTATCCCATTCACAAAAACAGAAACGGCGGTTACAAAATCCAAAGCGGCGAACTGATCCGTGTTTGTATGTCTTCAGATTTCTTTTTGGAGGAAGCGGACGAGTGGCGTGATGAGGCGTGGGAGCTTATGAGAGAGCGCAGCGATGTAAAGTTCTTTCTGCTCACAAAGCGCCCGCAAAGAGTAAAGAATTGCCTGCCGAAAGATTGGGGCGACGGTTGGGAGAACATCTTTTTCAATGTCACCTGCGAAAATCAGCGCAGAGCCGATGAGCGTATCCCGATACTGCTCGATTTGCCGTTCAAGCACAAGGGCATTATGTGTGCGCCCTTTATCGGTGCGGTCAGTATCGAAAAATACCTCGGTGACGGACAAATCGAACAGGTCATTTGCGGCGGGGAGAATTACGACGGCGCAAGACCGTGTAACTTTGATTGGGTGAAAAATCTACGGACGGAATGTGTGGCTCACAACATCACATTCTGCTTTATTGAAACCGGAACCGTGTTTATCAAGGACGGAAAGCGCTATCACTTGCCGAAAAAACTGCTACAAAGTGAGATGGCATATAAGTCCGGCGTAAACTTTGTAGGCAAGCCTATGGAATGGAAGTTGACAGACCGCTTCGGTATGGAGATACCGAAAAATAAATTGTATGTTCCACACTATCGGAAAAACTGTGAGCATTGCGGCAGCAGATTGATCTGCAACGGCTGCTCCGATTGCGGTAGGTGTAAATAAAAAAAGGGTGCATCCCCACCTATGAGGATGCACCCTATCTTTACGCATAGATCAGATCTGCGCTTACAATTTCCGTTGCTCTGTTTCGAATATTGTTCATCCGAGCAACCCATTCCATTTGATTTTCTGCCTTTAGCTTTTCAGTAATGTCCTCACGCTCTGCCATCTGTTTTACCAGCCGTGAGAACATTTCCTCTGCCTGTCTGTCAACATCGGCAAGGTATCCGTTCAGCTTTCCGCTTGTCAGAAGATTGGAGTAGAGCAGGCGTTTATGCTGCCGGATATACCGCAAATGCCGCTGTCCCCAAATACCGATGGGCTTTTCTTCTTCGGTTGGTAATGCGAGATCGGGCAAGTAATAATCGCCTTGCAGAGTGTAGCTGATACCTGTTTTTTCGTCTGTGATGTGCTTGTTCATTGTGATTCCTACCTTTCATTTTGCATATTTCTAAAGCGTTTATCACGCTGCTTAGACTGCCTTGCCTGCGCCAAAAGGCCGTCGATCTGCTTGTTGCCGAACACCTTTCGTAGCAGCTTGTAATCCCGATTTTCGCTCCGCAGACTGTCGTTTTCACCTTTGAGATGGTCATTGACTTTGCTCAGCTTTTCATTCTCACGATAGAGATTTGCGTTGGTGACATTCAGTCGGTAATAGCTATCCATCGCTTCAAAACACCGTGCAAGAACACGCTTGATGAGAGATTTCAGCTTCTTTACCAGCGGTTCGGCAACTTTTGTTTTATAGCTTTTGGCGGTCATCAATCCCTGCGGTTCAGGTAGTTGAAAGGCAGTGTCAGTATCCAAAGCCTGCTCCACCTTTTGCAGTTCAGCAAGTCCTTTGCTGAAGTTATCTACCCTTGCCGACAGGCTCTTGACCTCGTCATGTTTCGTTGCTATCTTTGCTTCGAGTACCTCAATTTCTTTTGAACGCTCCTGCACTTTATAGTCCAAAACATCAAGGTGTTTTTCGTGTGTGCCTTTGCGTTCCCACTCGATACCGTACCGTTCCATTACGGCAGCAAGCTGTTCTTTTTCGGACTGTACCCATTGATTCCATTCTGTTGCACCACGAGTTCCGCCCTTAAATCCCTGTGCGGCAAGCGCCTGTTTCAGCGACACACGGGTGTCTAATCCTCGTTTGCTTCCAGTGGTAAACGGTACAAAATCTATGTGCAAATGCGGCGTCGCTTCATCCATATGGAGATGGGCAGAGAACACATACAGATTGGGATTTCGTTGCTGAAAGCCTCGGTAATACTCGTCCAAAATTTGTTTTGCAAGCTGTCCGTTTTCACACTGAGCATTCATATCATCGACATTTCCTATCTGCAAAATGATCTCGTGAAAGGGCTTTTCCTGCTTACTGGAGCGTATCTTTTCATAGTAATCATCGATCCGTCTGTCGGCTCTTGTCTGCTTATCGTTGTAGCGTTTCAGGGCTTCATCGAACAGTTCGTGATAGACCGTTTTCACATTTCGATTGCAGTAATTTATATTAAGATGGGTGCGATCGGGGTCTACATTTTCCGCTGTGAATAGGCGGCTGTTGTGTTTGACCGATCCTTTTCCGACCATTGCGCTGATTGTTCTTTTCAAAATATCACTTCCTTTTCCTTTCGCCGCTTTAGCGGCGGGTTTTGTTACTTTTGTCAAAAGTAACGCAAAAGCACTTTTGACAGCCTTTGGCCATCAAAAGCTGCTGTTGCGCCCTACGGGGTGGTGTGGGGCGTTGCCCCGTTGTCTGCGGACAACTCCCCAGCAGGGCTGCCCTTTGAAAAGGGCTCCCTGCACCCCGCCTAAACTTTATCCGTGACGGTGCGTGTCGATGGTGACGGTAATTTTGATACCATCGCCACCCCCTAAAACATCGACACGACCGTCACGCATCGTCACGCCTGCACAAGCTGAAAACTCACCTTGCGCCCATCGTGACTGCGGCTGTTCTCATAACGGATACCGTATTCGTTGAACAGCCGACCTGCGTTGACATTCAGTTTCTTTGTGAGAGCATTGGGCTGAATGTCAATCGCAAGCAGAGCCACAAGCTCTGTGGGCGTACCCTGCCACTCGGGGAGATCGGCGTTGATATGCTTTGCAATTTCTTCGAGCAACGGCTCGGGCGGTTCTTTCCAAAGTTCCGTTTCGGCTTTTTCTAATTCCCATATCAGCCGTTCAGGGTTACGGGAAAGATACAGTTTTTGGTCTTGCTGATCTCTGCCCGATATTTCAAGCGTGGCGGCATTGCTTGTGCGCTTTTCCTTTTGGAGCAGAAACGCTCCGTCTGCCGCACCGAGTAAACCGTTTGTTCCCGAGATCATATCAAATTTATCGTCCGACTGCTGCTTGCGGGTATGGTGTACGAGCAGTAAACAGATATTGTGCGTATCAGCAAATTCTTTCAAGCGGGCGATGATCTAATAGTCATTTGCGTAGCTGTAATTATCACCGCCGACCTCTCGCACCTTTTGAAGTGTGTCAATGATAATCAGCTTTGTGTCGGAGTGATCTTTCATAAAGCCTTGTAGCTGATCGTCCAAGCCGCTGTCAAGATTACCTGCCGAAACAGAGAAGAACAGATCTTCCGCACCCTCTGTGTCGAACATACGGTACAGCCGTTCCTGTAAGCGGCGGTAATCATCCTCAAGCGCAAGATACAGCACAGTGCTTTTGCGGACGGGATAATCCCACAGCGGTGTGCCGGTGCTGATGTGATAGGCAAGCTGCGCCATCAGGAAACTTTTGCCGAGCTTCGGCGCTCCGACAAAGAGATAGACACCGGGGTAAAGCAAACCGTCGATCAGCGGCGGCTTGCTTTGGTACACGGTGTCATACAGTTCGCTCATAGAAATTGCTTCAAGAGGATTGATTTTTCCGTTCTTTTCGGTTATACTATTGTCAGATACATTGGGTGACTGCCTTACATCTGCGCCAACAGATGTGCTTCGGGCAGTCATTTCTTTTTGCTCATTCATTCTGTTACTCTCCTTTCATCTCTCCGAGGATAACGGAGATCAGTTCGATTGTGTCGAGGAGTTCGTCGTTCACGCCGCTGCCAGCTTCGATCCTCTCTAACTCAGCGAGGACAGCGGCAAGCTGATTGCGGAGTGCCTTGAAGACTCTCGGATTACCCTGCACGACTACATCTTTGTAGAGCAGTCTACGGGTGATATAGTCCTGTTTGGTTAGACCTGAAAGCCGAACAGCGATTTCGATCTGTTCATTTTCTTCGGGCGATACACGAAAACCAATCGTCTTATTTCTCCAACGGTTGTGGTTGTCACGGTTTTTTGCAGACATTATATTTCCATCCTTTCATACTCTAATTTCTTTGCCATCTCTATTTGCTTTGACGGGAACAGGTGTGCATAGCGATAGGTGATCTCAATGCTTTCGTGACCGACACGGTCAGCGATTGCCACCGCCGAAAACCCCATATCAATCAGTAGAGATATATGGCTGTGTCGTAAATCGTGGATTCGTATGCGCTTCACACCTGCGGCTTTTGCCCCTCTGTCCATTTCGTGGTGCAGATAGCTTTTTGTTATGGTGAAAATGCGGTCTTTTTTCTTCAGCCCGTACAGCATACCGAGGTAGTCCTGCATTTCATCAGAAAGGAACTTCGGCATTTTGATTGTGCGAATACTCTTTTTGGTTTTCGGGGTTGTAATCACATCCTCACCGTGCAGCCGCTGATAGGACTTGTTGATCCTAACGGTTTCCTTTTCAAAGTCGAAATCAGCGGCGGTGAGCGTCAGTAGTTCACCCTCACGGATACCGCACCAGTAGAGCATTTCAAAGGCATAAAAGGAAGTCGGTTTGTCCATCATTTCATCGGCAAAGCGTTTATACTCGTCCTTTGTCCAAAAGCTGATGTTACCGCCCTCTTTATCGCCCATACTGCCCGCTTTTGCGGCGGGATTGGAACGCAGGTCATAGTGCCTTACAGCGTGATTGAAAATGGCGCTCAACTGATTGTGAACGGTTTTGAGATAGGTCTGTGAATACGGGTTTCGCTTTTCATCCCGAAAAGCAAGCATTTCATTTTGCCAAGCAATGACATCCTTTGTGGTGATCTCGCTGATTTTCAGCTTGCCGAAATACGGCAGGATTTTTGTTTTGATAATATGATCCTTAGTGAGCCAAGTGTTTTCTTTCAAGCGGCTCTTTATATCTCTCGTATAAAGCTCCGTAAAGGCTTCAAAGGTCATATCGAGATCAGAAGCGTTCTGCTGCTGAAAGGTGCGCTCCCATTCCTGTGCTTCCCGCTTGGTTTCAAACCCTCGCTTGCATTTCTGCTTGCGTTCTCCTTTCCAATCTACATATCGTGCCATTACATACCAAGTGCCGTTGCTTTCATTCTTAAATACGGGCATTCAATCTCTCTCCTTTCCTGCTCCGTAGAGCCTTTCATTGAAATATTGGCGGTTGATCCGCCCTGCGATTGTGATAACGCCCTGTGCTTTTAACTCGTCGTTCAGCTTTCTGATGAGCTTATAGGCATAAGGCTTTGAAACAGCAAGTTCTTTTGCCACTTCATCCGCACGGATGAATTTGTTGTCCATAAAAATCTCCTTTCATTTCTGTTTTTTAATTGCATTTCTTTAGTGTCGGAATACTTTCTTGCCGCCTTCCGATTTGCCCGGGCGGATGTGCCATTACCGTGACACACGACGGTTATTAAATTAAGCTTATTTGTTTAACGCTTTCTCATTATACTAAGCATATTTGTTTTTGTCAAGTGGTTTTCAAGAAAATGTTAAACTTTTTTGTTTTATTTCCTCTTGACAATCCCTAAACATATATGCTATACTGTTTGCAAATACATAGGTGAGGAGAAAACACTATGGCTATTGGTGAGAGAATACATTTCTTCCGTAATCTGCGGGGAATGACACAAAAGTATCTCGGAACGCTTATCGGCTTTCCTGAAAAATCCGCAGATGTGCGGTTGGCGCAGTATGAAACGGGAACACGCACACCCAAAGCGGATTTAACTGCTGCATTGGCGCAGGCCCTTGATGTTGCGCCGCAAGCGCTCGCTGTGCCGGACATTGACAGCCAAATCGGGCTTATGCACACGCTGTTTACCCTTGAAGATGTTTACGGCATTACCGTCGGGGAGATTGACGGCGAAGTATGTCTGCGAATCAATAAGGATAAAGGACACACCACAAACGATCTGCTGAAAATGCTTGCCGCTTGGCAGGAGCAGTCTGCTAAACTTGCGGCAGGCGAAATCAGCAAAGAGGACTATGACAGGTGGCGCTACTATTACCCGAAGTACGACACAACGCAGATTTGGGCAAAAGTCCCGTCACAGGAGCTTAGCGATGCCTTAGTCGAGCAGTTCAGAGACAAACTGAAAGATATGTAAAGATAATAATAACAATACAGAAAACAAGGAGATAATATATGACAGTCGCAGAATGGCACTCAACGCTTTTTCAATGTATTGGAACTATCGTTAGTCTATTGGCTTTAGGTGCTTCTATAGTCGCAGTTATTTTGACTTACAAGAATTTATCCGAGATGAGAAAGCAACTTAGCGAACAGCAAAATCAGTACTTTGAGCAGAACCGAGGGAATCTTATTTTTTATATTCAAAAAAGCTCTATCGGCGTGACTCACGATTTAATTATAAAGAACTTTGGGAATTCTCCAGCCAAGCTTTTGTCCCTTTGCATTACACCAGACTTAGACTGGTCAAAAGCAGGTCATTCTGATGTGGATGAGTTTAATATCACAAAATTGAACAACATATTTCTTGCACCTCAACAACATATTGGAACTGTTTTTGATTTTACAAACTTCGAAGAAACAGAATTAGATGTTGAGATTCGGTATTCCACTTGCAATAAGGAATTCAGAGAACAATACAAGGTTGACTTGAACTATCTCCATAAGGTCTTTACACTTGAACCGAAAATTGATAATGAATTATCTGCTCTAAAGTACATAAACAAATCCATAGAAGCACTTTCTGAAAAATTTATTTAACAAACGACAAAAAGCCCTTAGCCGTGTAAACCACAGCTAAGGGCTTTATAAATATGGATTTTCAGCAGGCAGCCATCAGAAAATTATTCTGATAACCTGTAAACCACTCGGTAGCAAGAATAATGCTACCTTTGGGCGCCGTTATCAAATTGTTATCAAAAGGCGATTAGAGAGGGCGCAAACCCGCATAAATACTGAGATTTTTGCGTTCTCGCCATTATTCCCACTCAACTGTACCAGGTGGTTTTGAAGTTATGTCATAGACAACTCTGTTTACATGTTCAACCTCATTAATTATGCGGTTTGAAACTCTGCCGAGAATATCGTATGGGATTTTTGCCCAGTCAGCTGTCATAAAGTCATCTGTGGTAACTGCACGCAGAGCAACAAGTTCATCATAAGTTCTTGCATCACCCATAACGCCCACGGTTTTTACACCAGGAAGCACAGCAAAAAATTGGCTCATTTGCTCAGCATAACCACATTTATCCATTTCATCACGAAGAATTGCATCTGCCTCCTGAAGAATTCTAACTTTTTCGGCAGTAACCTCACCAATTACTCTTACACCAAGTCCCGGACCAGGGAACGGCTGACGCCATACAAGTTCATGAGGAAGTCCAAGTTTCTCACCAACAACTCTAACTTCATCTTTAAATAAATCCTTGAGCGGTTCAATAATGCCCTCAAAGCTAATATCTTTTGGTACACCTACTTGATTGTGGTGTGTTTTAATTTTGGCGGCATCGCCTTTACCGCTTTCTATTCTGTCAGGATATATTGTGCCTTGAGCAAAATATCCACTTCCATAGTTTTCACGGATTTTATCCCAAAACACTCTGTAGAATTCTTTACCGATGATTTTTCTCTTTTCCTCAGGCTCTGAAACACCTTTGAGTTTCGACAAAAATTCATCCTGACAATTTATGCGGACGAAATTCATATCAAATAACTTTGTAAAAGTCTGTTCAACATAATCACCCTCGTCCTTACGCATTAATCCTTGGTCAACAAAGACACAAGTAAGTTGCTTACCGACAGCCTTGCTCAAAAGAGCAGCAGCAACAGAAGAATCAACACCGCCGGAAAGTCCAAGAACAACGCCCTTGTCACCTATTTGCTCCTTTAGTTGTGCAACAGTGGTTTCAATGAAGCTTTCCATCTTCCACTCACCTTTACAGTCACACACATTGTAAAGGAATGATTTCAACATATCCTTACCATTTTCTGTGTGATTAACCTCAGGATGGAACTGAACACCGTAGAGCTTCTTATCTGGATTTGACATTGCTGCGGTAGGACAAACAGCGGTTGTTGCCGTTACAGAAAAACCCTCTGGAACAGCACTGATATAGTCTCGGTGGCTCATCCATGAAATACCGCTTTCTGGAAGTCCACTGAATAAAATATCATCTGCATTATAAGATGTCTCAGTTTTGCCGTATTCGCTAATTGAGTTGTCAGTTGCAGAGGTTACAACTCCGCCAAGTGAATATGCCATAAGCTGACAACCGTAGCAGATACCGAGAATTGGAATACCAAGCTTAAAAATTTCAGGTGTATAGTGAGGTGATGACTCATCATAAACGCTGTTAGGACCACCTGTGAAGATAATACCCTTTGGTGCAATTTCCTTAATTCTCTGAATATCAACAGTATAAGGCAGAATTTCACAGTAAACATTACATTCACGAACTCGTCTTGCAATCAGCTGATTATACTGACCGCCAAAGTCAAGTACAATAACAGTTTCCATGTTTCCCATATCCTTTACCACCTCTTAAAATACTTATCTATAAATAATGTCACTTCTTGCAGGGCCGTTTGAAACCATTGTAATCGGAACTCCAATTTCTTTTTCGGCAAACTCAATATAATCACGGCATTCCTGAGGAAGCTCATCATAATTTGTTATACCGGAAATTGAACACTTCCAACCCTTCAGTTTCTTTAGAATTGGCTTACATCTCTTAAGCTTTGTTGTTGATGGGAAGTAATCAATTACTTCTCCGTCAAGCTCATAACCTACACAAACCGGGATTTCATCAAGATAACCGAGAACATCAAGTACTGTGAATGCAACCTGTGTTGCGCCCTGAACCATACAGCCGTAGCGTGTTGCAACAAGGTCAAGCCAACCCATACGACGGGGTCTGCCTGTTGTTGCACCGAATTCGCCGCCGTCTCCGCCTCTTTTACGGAGTTCATCGGCCTCTTCACCGAATATTTCGGATACAAATTCACCTGCACCTACTGCACTTGAATATGCCTTTACAACTGTAATAATTTCTTTAATTTCATAAGGTGGAATACCTGCGCCTACTGCACCGTATCCTGCAATAGTATTTGATGATGTTACCATTGGATAAATGCCAAAGTCTGTATCCTTCAATGAACCAAGCTGTCCTTCAAGAAGGATATTTTTTCCCTCTTTAATCGCATTGTGAATATAGGTAAAAGCATCTCCAACATAAGGAGCTAAAAGTTCCTTGTATTCCATAAGTTTATCAAAAACCTCTTCTTCGGTAATTTCAGGCTTGTTATAGAGATTTTTGAGTGTAGCATTCTTTATTTCAAGGGCATGTCTAATCTTTGCTTTAAGCGAATCAGGATCATCATAAAGCTCGTTGATCTGAAAACCAATCTTTGAATATTTATCAGAATAGAACGGAGCTATACCGCTTTTGGTTGAACCAAAAGAGTTTTTGCCAAGTCTTTCTTCTTCGTAGCAGTCAAAATCAACATGATAAGGCATTACAATCTGTGCTCTGTCAGAAATGATGATATTTGGCTTTGGAACTCCACGGCTTTCAAGTTCAGCAATTTCTTTTACAAAGTTTTCAACACTAAAAGCAACACCGTTGCCAATTATGTTAGTAATATTCTGGTGAAAAACACCGGATGGAAGCTGATGAAGGGCAAATTTGCCATAGTCGTTTACAATGGTATGACCTGCATTTGCACCACCCTGAAAACGAATTACTATGTCACTGTCATTTGCGAGAACATCAGTAAGCTTACCTTTACCCTCGTCGCCCCAGTTGGCACCTACTATTGCTTTTACCATAATACAAAACTCCTTTTTGCAATGTGCAAATTTATATGAATTAATACTTATACATTAATTTCCGGTTTATCTGTTTCAATATCCTTATAATTATCAAGGATCGGCTGAACATACTCGTTTAAGAAGTCTTCAGTTTGTTCCTTGGCTCTGCCTGTATATTTTTCAGGTTGTAAAATTGTTTCAAGTTCTTCAAGAGTAACACCGAAAGCGTCATCGTCAGCAATACGATTAAGAAGGTCGTTTTCTCCGCCCTCTTCCTTGATTACCTTTGATGCTGCCATTGAGTGAACACGAATTCTCTCATGAAGTTCCTGTCTGTTTGCTCCACGCTTCTTTACAGCATCCATCATAATATTTTCAGTTGCCATAAACGGAAGTTCCTTGCGAAGTCTTTGCTCGATAACCTTTGGATAAACAACAAGACCGTCTGCAACATTTTCATAAAGAGCCAAAATGCCGTCAACAGCAAGAAATGCTTCCGGAACACTCAAACGCTTGTTTGCTGAGTCATCAAGTGTTCTTTCAAACCACTGTGTTGCAGTTGTAAAGTAGCCGTTGAGAACATCAACCATAACATATCTTGAAAGAGAACCGATACGTTCACTGCGCATTGGATTACGCTTGTAAGCCATTGCAGAAGAACCAATCTGATTCTTTTCAAACGGCTCTTCAACCTCTTTAAGATGCTGTAAAAGACGAATATCATTAGAAAACTTTGCTGCACTCTGCGCAATACCCGCAAGAACATTTAAGAACTGTGAGTCAAGCTTTCTTGAATAAGTCTGACCTGATACAGGGAAACAAGCCTTATAGCCCATTTTTTCAGCTATCTTCTTGTCAAGTTCCTTACACTTTTGGTGATCTCCGTCAAAAAGCTCTAAGAAACTTGCCTGAGTACCTGTTGTACCCTTAGAACCGAGTAATTTTGCCTTTTCAAGCTGATACTCAACATCTTCAAGATCCATTAAAAGCTCTTGAATCCAAAGTGTTGCCCTCTTGCCCACAGTTGTCGGCTGTGCAGGCTGAAAATGTGTAAAAGCAAGTGTTGGCAGAGCCTTATACTGATCAGCAAACTTTGAGAGATTGCGAATAACAGAAATAAGTTTGTTTCTAATAAGCTGTAAGCCTTCTGTCATAATAATGATATCTGTATTATCACCAACATAGCAGGATGTAGCACCAAGATGAATGATACCTGCTGCATTAGGACACTGCTGACCGTAAGCGTAAACATGTGACATTACATCGTGTCTTACAAGCTTTTCACGCTCCTGAGCAACCTCATAGTTTATGTCATCAGCATTAGCCTTGAGCTCATCAATCTGTTCCTGTGTAATAGGTAAACCAAGCTCTTTTTCTGACTCGGCAAGAGCAATCCATAGCTTACGCCAAGTTCTGAACTTCTTATCAGGTGAGAAGATATATTTCATTTCTTTGCTTGCATAACGAGCAGACAAAGGTGATTCATATGTATCTTTAATCATTATTTACATCCTTTCAGATATTAACATTGTTATGATTTTGACTTGGATTTATCGTCAAAGTTCATTCCGCCGCGTTCTTTGCCCTTAAAGGTCTCTTTTGTGATAGCAGCAGGATATTTGCCTGTGAAACAACCGTCACAGAATCCAATAGGAGCATAGCCTATCATTTCGTGTAATGATTCAACAGGGAGATATCCGAGTGAATCAGCACCACTTAATTTTGTGATTTCTTCAATCGTGTGGTTGCAGGCAATAAGTTCTCCACGAGAAGGAATATCCGTTCCGTAGTAGCAAGGCCACATAAACGGCGGAGAACTGATACGCATATGTACTTCCTTGGCACCTGCATCCCTAAGCATTGTAACAATTCGGTCAACTGTTGTTCCTCGAACAATACTGTCATCAATCATTACTACACGCTTACCTTTTACCATATCGGCTATAGGGTTAAGCTTGATTCTTACGCTCTTCATTCGCTCTTTTTGGCTCGGCTTGATAAAAGTTCTGCCAATGTAGCTGTTCTTAACAATAGCTTTTTCATAAGGAATTCCCGATTCCTCGCTGTATCCTATTGCTGCATCAATTCCCGATTCAGGAACACCGATTACCATATCAGCTTCTACAGGGAAAGTACGGGCAAGAATTCTTCCTGCCTGCTTTCTTGCTTCATAAACGCTTACTCCATCAATAAAGGAGTCACTACGAGCAAAATAAATATATTCAAAAATACAAAGTGAGTTTTTCTTTTCACCAAATTCCGGTTTCATACTGCGAAGGCCGTCTTTGTCAACAATAACAATTTCACCCGGTTCAATGTCACGGACAAATTCTGCACCACAGGCATCAAGGGCAGCACTTTCACTTGCAAATACATATGTGCCGTTTACCCTTCCCATACAGAGTGGTCTGAATCCGTGAGGATCACGAGCAGCGATTACCTTTCTCGGACTCATTACAAGCAAAGAATAAGCACCTTCTATTGCCTGCATGGTTCGTGCAACAGCATCTTCTACAGAGTGACATTTAAGTCTTTCACGGGCAATTACATAACAGATAACCTCAGAGTCGATAGTTGTCTGAAAAATTGCACCTCTCTGTTCAAGCTGTCTACGTAATTCAACAGCATTTGTCAGATTGCCGTTATGAGCAACCGATAAAGTACCTTTTACATAACGCATAACAAGCGGTTGTGCATTTTCAAGCACAGAGCCGCCTGCTGTTGAATAGCGGACATGGGCAATACCCATCTGACCGCTTAATGTATCGAGAATATTGTTATTAAAGACCTCTGTAACAAGGCCCATATTTTTGTGGTAATCAATTACACCTTCGTCAGATACAGCGATACCGCAGCTTTCCTGACCCCTGTGCTGGAGCGCAAGAAGACCGTTGTAGCAAGCATATGCAGGGTCAAGTGACCCGTCGCTGAAAACACCAAAAACTCCACATTCCTCGTGAAGTCCTTCTTTTGCAAAATTATCGAAAGAATTATTCAAAGGTTACACCATCCGATTATATAGTTATAAAATAATTAAGCAAGTCCGATACGCTTCATCATCTCAGCATATGCCTCTTCAACACCGCCCATATCACGACGGAAACGATCTTTGTCAAGCTTTTCCTGAGTGTCCATATCCCAGAAACGGCAAGTATCAGGAGAGATTTCATCAGCAAGAAGAATTTCACCGTGGAATCTGCCAAACTCAATCTTAAAGTCTATAAGGTCAACATTACATTCCTTGAAGAAAGCAATCATAAGCTCATTTACTTTGAGCGCATATTTTGCTATTGTATCAATTTCTTCCTTTGTTGCAAGGTCAGCAGCAAGGATATGATACTCATTTACCATAGGGTCGCCAAGGTCATCATCCTTGTAGCAAAACTCAAGAACAGGTGTCTTCATCGGTGTACCCTCAGGAAGTCCGAGACGCTTTGAAAGACTGCCAGCTGCTTTGTTTCTTACGATAACCTCAAGAGGCACAATTTCAACCTTCTTAAGAACTGTATCTCTGTCAGAAAGCTCTTCAACATAGTCTGTTGGAATGCCTTCTTTTTCAAGCATCTGGAACATAAAGTTTGACATACGGTTATTTACAACACCCTTGCCAATAATTGTACCCTTCTTTTCTCCATTAAAAGCAGTTGCATCATCCTTGTATGATACAATGCAGTAATCAGGATTCTCTGTTGAGAAAACTTTTTTTGCTTTTCCCTCGTAAAGTAACTCTTTCTTTTCCATAACTTTAATCCTCCATTACAGTAAAACAGATTTATAATGTAAAAATAAAAATACACATATATTATAATATATATTTTTAATTTAAACAACCGTATTAGAATTAAAAATAAATTTTCCGAAAAAAATCTGCAATTTATACTCATTTATCGCTTTTTCCGTGAATTATTATGTAAATTGCCAAATAAGATTATTAGAATTTTAAAAAATTTAAAATTTTTCTTGATTTTTTTAAAATGATAATGTATAATACTACTTGCACACGCCGGTGTGTCGGAATTGGCAGACGAGACAGACTCAAAATCTGTTGTCAGCAATGGCGTGTGGGTTCGAGTCCCACCACCGGCACCAAAGACCTTGTTCGTATGAACAGGGTCTTTTTAATTTATAGAAAACTGCTCGGAAACAGTCTGGCGTGAAAGAGCGTTTTTATATGGTGCTGTCTGCTCAGATAGGTCAATCCTATCGGCTGCTTTTTCTATCAATTTATTAAATACAACATAGTTTGATAAATTATTCTGCAAAGTTTACTTTATTTCTTTTTATTATATTATAATCAGTAATATTTTTGATAAAATAAAAAAAATCCATAAAGGATGTGTTTTAATGACTAATAAAAGTTTGATTGACCTTGAGGCAATGACCCCACAGCAGATTGATAAAGTAATCAAAAAAGCTAAGAAAATTATGCAAAGTCCGGCTGATTTTCGCCATGCATGTGACGGCAAAATTTTGGCAACACTATTTTATGAACCAAGCACAAGAACACAGATGTCATTTCAAACTGCAATGCTTAAACTCGGAGGCAGGACTATTGGCTTTGACAATCCGATGAATACTTCAGTTTCAAAAGGTGAAAGTTTAAAGGATACTACATCAATAGTCGGAGGATATGCAGATATTATCGCTATCAGACATCCGATTGAGGGTACTGCAATGGCATCATCCCTATACGCAAATGTGCCTGTTATCAACTGCGGTGACGGAGGACACCTGCATCCGACACAGACACTTACAGATATTATAACCTTAAGCTGTGAAAAAGGCAGACTTGATAATCTAAAAATCGGTGTCTGTGGAGACCTGCTCAATGGCAGAACTGTTCATTCGCTTATTAAAACACTCGCAAAATATGAAAACAACAGCTTTGTTTTGATTTCAACAAAGGAACTGAGCGTTCCATTGTATATTATAGATATTCTTGAAAAAAATGGCTGTAACTATGAGATTTCAAACAATCTTTCAGATGCAATTTCAGACCTTGATGTTATTTATATGACAAGAATTCAAAGGGAACGCTTTAAAAGTGAAGAAGATTATGAGGCACAAAAGAATGTTTTTGTACTTGATAAAGATAAACTTGACAAAGCAAAAGATGATATGATTATTCTCCATCCTCTTCCCAGAGTTAATGAAATTACAGTTGACATTGACGATGACCCGAGAGCTTTGTACTTTAAGCAGGCTCAATACGGCATGTACGGCAGAATGGCTTTAATACTGCTCCTTTTACAGGATGAGGACTTTACAATATCAACTCGTGATACATTAACAACAGAGCATAAATGTAAAAATCCAAAATGTATAACACAACAAGAGGAATATTTGCCACATCTTGCGTACGAGAAAAAGGGTATGATTATGTGCGACTACTGTGACAAAAGAGTAGACTAACAAATATGAAAAACACAAACAAAAATAAAATTAATTCGCTAAAGGCTATGATTATCTCTTCCCTCGCCTATTTGGTGCTTGGTGTGATTATGATAGTATGGTCAGAATCGATTGAGATTGCGTTTTGCTATACACTCGGTACTGCACTTACAGTTTACGGACTTTTTAATATTTTATCATTTTTCATAAGTCGAGGAACAAACCTGGTTCTTGAATTGATAACAGGGATTCTTTCAACAGCAGTCAGCATATTTACGCTGATATCTCCGAAAACAATCATAGGCATAATATTCTTTATCATAGGGATTTTGATTATTATTGTCAGTGCCATTGAAGTTAAATACGCTTTTATACTAAAATCACTTAATATGAAATATTGGTGGATTTATTTTGTACTTTCAATGATTGTCATTTTGCTTGGAATTTGCACAATTGTATTCAAAGAATTCTTTGCAGAAGTAATTATGATTTTTCTTGGAACTTTGCTTATTTATGAGGGAATTTCAGGGCTTTCAATCTTAATTTTTGCAAATCACTATAGCAAAAAGGCAGATAATAGTCATCGGATGATTGATTCGGAAGCAACTGATGTTGAATCTTATGATATAGATTAGCTAAAACACAAACTAAAAAACATAACAACGAAAGGGATTGATTTTTAAAAATCAATCCCTTTTTAGTAATTTATAAATATAAAAGACGCCGATTATTTCCAGCAGCTTTTAATCTTATTAATCACAGATTTTGGTAATTCAGCTTTATTTGAAGGATTTGCACAAACAATTTTACCTATCGGTTTCATTCCCGCAGTTTTAAAAAATTCATCCATATTGCGGATTACGCCTCTACTCTGACCGAATATCCATGAAAAAGGAGAAGGAGTGTGACAGGATGTTAAAATCACATATTTTTTCCCCTTAAGGCGAGGTTTTGGAAATGTTTTTGTTTCCTCCATTACAGTTCCTTTTAATCGGTCAAACAGATTTTTTACCGGCGCAGGTACATTTGCCCAATATACGGGAGCGGCAAGTATAACAATATGGCTTTCTTTCAACAAAGTAACTATTTCCTGAATATCATCTTTTTGTGCACAAACTCCTATATCATCACAAACATTACACCCTTTGCAGTAAGCTATGCTCTTTTCATACAAATTGACTTTTGTTACATTATAACCGGTTTTTTCTGCCTCAGATATTGCGTACTTAAGCATTGTAGCTGTTGTTCCTTTTGAATGTGGGCTTCCTAAAATTGCAAGTATATTTTTCTGACTCATTTTTCGTCCTCCGTATTCTTAATTGAGCGATAAAGCATTTGAAAACCATATTCCAAAAATTGATTTTTCGTCATACCCATTGAAGCTTTTATATATTCTTCTTTGCTTGAAGCAAGCTGAATTATGCCTGACAGCATACCCCAAAAATTAAATATCTCAGGCAAAATTTTGATATCTCCCCGCAGGTCGCCTTTCTCTATGCCCGAAATTATGAACTCTTTCAGCCTTTCATTTATTTTTTCTCCTACAAAATAAGTTTCCTTTTCCTCAGGCAAATAATCATTATTATCAAAATCAATATTGATTTGCTCTAATACTATTTTAAAGTAAAAAGGAAACTCTTCCTGATATTGTACCAATCCCAGACAAATTAAATCATATCTTTCCTTAGTTGACTTTTTTTGTTCTATTGCCGAAGATATGTAATCATATAACTTCTGCATACTTTCCAACACCAAAATACCGACAATTTCTTCCTTATTTTTAAAATACACATATAAAGTCGCTTTGCTATATCCTGAAGCTTTTGCGATATCATCCATAGAAGTTGCAGAAATACCTTTTTTCATAAATAACTTTGAAGCGGCTGAAGATATATTTTCTCTGTGCACACTCTTAGGCTCTTTTTTTCTTCGTCCCATATTCTCCTCCGCAATTAATTAAACTGTGAGTTTAATTATAGCAACAAAACTAAGTAATGTCAATACTTTATTCTGGAGACATAAAAAACGATAAGAGAAAATCCCTTATCGTTTTAATCGTTAGTGTATATACTTTGAAATTATATATTTACAATGAAATATAATCATCGAGCCAGACTGAACAGATTACACATTCCTTTACTTCAAGTTCGGTTGACTGCGACATAGCTACTTTGTAAAGCTCAAGCTGTTTTGAATATAGGTCTTTAAGTTTTTGAATGTTGGAAACCTTATCAGTCTTATAATCAACAATAACAAGCTTGTTGTCTTCAACAAACACAAGGTCAACGGCACCTTGCAGGATAATATCGCACTCAGTATGAGTATCCTTATATTCATCATAGATAAGTGAAGGACTGACCTTTACAAAGAACTGCTCTTCCCTTTTAACATTTGATGATGCAATAATTCTGTCAAAAATTTTAGTATGCAATAATTTTGAAAGCTTTGAAGCGTCAATTACATTTGCTTGAACTTCATCAAGGATATTAAATTTGACCAGTCTGTTTATTTCAGCATTAATATCTTCCCTTGCTTTTGAAAAGTCACAATATTCAAGAAAACGATGATGTGCCGTACCTCTCTCAACAGCAGTTGCAGTCTCGCCTTTTAGAAATTTAGGTTTAGTAACAATGCGTTCAAAGTAGCTTGCATTTTGCTCATGGGCAATTTGAGATGCTGAAACTTTCTGAGGTAAATTCATTATATCCCTGTTAGGATATTCAAATGAAATATTTTTTTTTAGAATATCTCCGTATAATTTATCATCTATTTGCGGAGCTTTTTCAGAAATTCTCTGTGCATTTAAAATGTTACTAATTTCATAACTGTCAAGTTCTTCTGAAATTCCCTCATCACTTTTTTCATCATAAAATTCTTTTACCAATTCAAATTTCCAATCAGTAGTATTTTCTTCATTGAAAATATGACCAGCAGTCGGGTCAATGCCTTTACGAATATGATTAAGCGATGGATGAACAAGAGCGCACAAAGTAATCCAATCAGAAATACTTTTGCAGTTTGACACGGTATATGGCTCTATGATTTTATCAAGCACAATTTTTGAATATTGGTTCTCAAGATATTTATCAACATCTTTTTTTGTGGAAACAACAATCAGCTTCTCCCTGGCTCTCGTAAGAGCTACATAGAGAATTCTGATTTCCTCGGCAATATTATTTTTTTCAATTTCCTTGCGAACAGCAATCATAGGCAAGGTATTGTATCGGCAAAATCCGTCCTTTTTTTTGATTCCAAGTCCTGCATGACTGTCCACAAGAACATCCGATTTTCGCACTTCATCTTCATTGAATTGGTGAGCCGCATCAGCAATAAAACAAACAGGATATTCAAGTCCTTTTGACGAATGAATACTTAACACTCGCACACCGTTTAATCCGTCTTCACCTGACGATGAAGCTGGAAGCGGTGTATCATTTTCTATCATTTTATCAATAAGCTGAATAAAATCAGAGAGTGTTTTGTAACCGTTTTTTTCAAAATTACGAGCATAATCTCTTAAGAGATTAAGATTTTTTACAGGTTCAAATTCCTTACCGACTGCTGAGGTAATTGCCAAAAATGCTGTTTCATCATAGACTCTGCCTAATAGTTCATCAATACCGCAGGCGTATGATAAATTCCTTAGTTTTTCAAGCTCTTTAATAAACATTTTTGCTTTAATACTTTTTTCTGAATAACTCACAACGGATGCATAAAGACTTTTATACCGTGAATCAGAACGCATTTCTGCAAGCTCATCAGGCGTGAACCCATAGATGGGGCTGCACATTATAGAAAGCAAAGGAATATCAAGCGTCGGATTATTGATTACTCTTAACAAATTAAGCATAACCTTTATTTCCTGAGCGTCAAAAGAATTGTTCTTGTTGTCGCTGAATGCAGGAATACCATAATCTGAAAGTACCTTAACATAGGTTGCAGCAGTTTTTTTAGGACTGCGCATAATAACGGCAAAATCACCAAATGTTGCTTTTCGCTGAACGCCGCCGTCAGTAACCATAAATCCGTCACTCATCATTTTTCTGATTCTGTTAGCTATGTACTGTGCTTCAATAACTGCATTATCATCCTCGTCAAATGCATTTTTTTCAATCATTGCAAGCTCGAAACAACAGTCTTCACTTGGTTCATAGCTTGCACCTACATTAAGTCTTTCGTCAGAAGTATAATCCATTTGTGCCGACTCTTTTGACATCAACCTTGAGAAAATGAAATTTACGGCATCACACACCTCAACACGACTTCTAAAATTCTTATCAAGAATTATTGTTGCAGGATATTGAGGATTTTCCTCGTCAAATCGCTTATATTCATTCTTGCGATTAATAAAAATTTCAGGTTTTGCCTGACGGAATCCATAGATACTCTGCTTGACATCACCAACAACAAAAATGTTATTTTCGTCTGTGCTTACACATTTGAATATCAAATCCTGCACATCATTAACATCCTGAAATTCATCAACCATAACAGTATCATAACGGGCAGAAATTTCATTTGCCTGTTCAGTCTTTTGATATGAGTCGCCTGAAGGCACGGCAAGAAGCTTTACTGTAAGCGATTCAATGTCTGAGAACGAAAGAATGTTCTTCTTTGCCTTTAGCTCTGAAAGAATTTTAAGATAATGTCTTATAAGTTCAAAAAGCGTGGAAGTGAGCAACCTGATTTCTCTAATTTCCTGCTTCGCTTCATTCTCATTCCAAGAAAAAAGCGTTTGAATTTCTTTTATTGCCGATTTTACCTCATCACGGTTTTTGGCAACAGCAAGTTTTATTGGATGTTCAGTATATCCCTTAGGGGCACGCAGTTGTCCTGGGACAAAGCTATGAATATGCTGTTTAATTTCGTCCCATGAGCAACCGTACAGCTTTTCCTGAAATCTCTGCAAAAATGCAGAATCCTCCTCAAAGCGGGAGATAAATTTTTCGTACAAAACATCATCTTCAGCAAGCATTTTAATTGAGTTTTCCGTTATATTAATTGCGTGCATTGTCGTAGAATGGGCATTATAAATCAATATTTTACCCCAAATAGTTTCTTTCACAGGGATTTCATCATAATTTTTAAGCATATCATCAAGCCATTTATAAGGAAACGGTTGAGTTGACAAAAATTTGCAGATTTTAAGCACGGTTTCTCTAAGTTTTACATCTCCGCCTTTTGATGAAAAGGCATTAACAAGATTTACAAAATCTGCTCCGTCCTGCTTGTAAAAATCCTCAAATGATGTATCAAGAGCTTGATTTTCCAAAATATTAAGTTCACTGTCCTCTGCATTTCTAAAATCAGCATTAATTTGCAGAGTATGAAAATATTCACGCACAAGATTTGAACAAAAACTGTCAATGGTGCAAATACTTGCATTGTACAAAAGTTGTTTTTGTTTTAGCAAATTAGGATTATACGGATCATTCTCGATAAGTGAATTCAGTTCTTCCGACAAACGCTGACGCATTTCAGTTGCTGCTGCACGGGTGAAAGTTACTATTAGAAGACGGTCGACATCCATTGGATTTTCTTCACGAGTGATAAGATTGATTACTCGCTCAACAAGTACAGCTGTTTTGCCAGAACCAGCGGCAGCTGATACAAGAACCGAGCCGTCTGTAGCGTAAATTGCATTACGTTGTTGATTAGTCCATTGTCTTGCCATCTGCTTCTTCCCCCTTTTCGCTTTCCTTGTCAAGCTGTTCAAAAACGGCTTTATTATCAAATTCATAGACTATTCTTGGCTCACTCATATGATATGTACACACACTGTCATAAGGACAGTATGTGCAGGCATCATAAGCGTTTGCAGCCTTTTTGTCTTTAATCGGCGAAGCTATTATATTGCCTGAATATAAATCAGCTCCCATTTGTGCAACGATTAAATCAAGCTTATTAAAGACTTTTCCGAACTCTTCAAGACTTGCAAGGCTTGTCTTTGAATCCGGCATATCCGCCTTTATCTTAACTGGAATATATTTTGCCTTTTCGGTTCTGTCCATTCCCTTTATTACGGTTATATCATTCAAAAGCAAGCCATTCATTCTAAGCTCTGCATTTAATTTAGTATCTATTTTATCATCAGTCATTGTGTTGTCAGCACTGATTAAAGGCACAGTTGCAGGCATATATAAAATACCCGCCGGAGTAGTATCACCATACCTATCTTTGCCGTTTTTTTGAACTGAATACAGATATAGAAGCATTTGCAAATTCAGTCCATACAAAACATCGGAAAGCTTGAAATTTTTTGTACCTGTTTTGTAATCAACAACACGCAGATATCTTACTCCGTTTTGCTCCATTATATCTACTCTGTCGATACTGCCATAAATTGCAATATTTTGACCTGTCGGTAAAGTCAGAGTATAAGCCGGAATATCATTTCCGATTGAAAGCTCACAATCAACAACATCAAAATCACTTTGCGACAATTCTTCAACAATGTGACATAAGAGCAAAACAACATTTTCTTTGAGCGTTGATAATTTAAACAAAAATGACTTTGTCTTGTCCTCACTGCCTCCAAAATAATCTTCGGTATATTCTTCAAGAATTTTATTCACAAAATCAATAATCTCTTCTTTTGAACAATCTGAGTAACCGACTTTTGTATAACTATTAAAAAACTTCTCAAGAATAAAGTGAACCAGCGTGCCGTACTCCAAAGGATTAATTTCTGCCTTTTTTCTCTCTCGTACACGCAATCCATAATTACAAAAATAGGAAAATCTGCAAAGATTAAATTTTTCTATTTGAGACGCAGATATTTTTAAGTCATTTCCAAATAAGTTGTGTGTATTATCACTGTTTTCAATCTTAAAGGGTGAATGGTCAAGTGCTCTGTAAAGTGCAAAAATCCTTGACTTGTATTCTTCATTCTCAGCAAAAACATCATTTAATGAGCTAATGTTTAAACCACTGCCGCAACATCTTGCATATTCCTCAAAAGCAGGTTGTAATGCCCACATTGAATTTTCGGTAGAGTTTACATCACCACTGTCAAGTGCTTTCAGTTTAGTAAATATCTTTACTGTTTCTTCAATAATTAATGACGGAGTAAATTGTTCTCCTTTCAGATTTGACTGGGGATATGACAAATAAAGCTTATCAGATGATGATGTCATACAACAGTAAGCCATAAAAGTTTCAAGCTTTGAAAAATCGGCAAAATCATCTGCAAGTGCAATATCGTTAAGAGCCAATATTTTTAATTCATGCATTGAGAACACACCGGTTGATTTTGGAGCCTCAGGGAATTTTCCGTCAATACATCCGATAAGAAATGTTGCCTTTTGCTTTGAAAGACGAACTCTTTGAGCAGTTGTAACGGTGACGCTGTCAAGCGTTTGAGGAATTTCTGAAAGCTGCATTGATGATATTTGAATAGAAAGCAATTCAAAATATCGCTTAATTGAAATAGGCTTGTCAGAAAGAATTGCAACCATTTTATCAAGAACTTCCATAAGCATATTCCATACCCTGATTTGCTCGGCACCAAGACCTTTTTCTACATTCTTTTCAAGAGTATCGTACATAGAATCAAGTGCTTTTTGCACTCCGATTTCCGTCATTAAATCATATAAAAGCCTTGTAATATCTGTTGCATTTTTATCTTTACAGTTCGCTTTAAATTTTAAGGCAGGTTCAACAACTGATTTTCTTACTCTTTCAGCTGTTTCCAATGTGCGAACATCGCTGTCAGTCATACTATCGGCAAAACCTCTTGGATTTTGAGTAAATTCTTTTTTTATGCCTGCACTTGTCAGATTCCACACATAGATATAATTTTCAAAGACACTAATTTCATCAAAAGTATTTGCTGTAAGACCTGTTTTTAGTAAAGTTATAACATCATCTCGCTCAAAATCATCAATTACCATTCTAAACAGTGAATTTACAAATCTTATAACTGATTTTACCTCAATGTCACTTGGAATATCCATAAAATACGGAATTTCGTACTTATCAAAAACGCTGTTTAAAACACCGTTGTAATCAGATGTATCGTGTGCGATTACAGTAATGTCGGAATACAGGTAACCGTTATCAATTACAAGCCGTTTAATCTCACGAGCTACAAATTCACATTCATTGTGAATGTCATTTGCAGGATAAAGCTTGATATTTTCAGGTGTAGTATCAACTTTTTCAAAATCATAGCGACATATTCCCTGCTCCAGAACAGCAAGTTCTTTATTTTTAAAACGCATACATTCGTTTAATTCGACAGGCTTTTTTATGTCGATAAAATCACGGTTGCCAATATCAGTAATTTGACGCATTGTGTTGTATGATGTTTCAAAAAGCTCATCGTTGCCCTTTCTAAGCGGATCAAGCGTGAGTGAAATAAATGTATCCTTGCATTGCATTATAAGCATTCTCAGCACATCAAGCTGCTGATTGTTAAAGCCACTGAACGAATCGACAAATAAAATATAATTCTCAAAAACATTATTATCTAACAGAATATTTTTAAGTCGTGTAAGATCATCCAGAGGATCAATATAGCTCTGTGACACAAGTGCATCATAGGTATCAAGAATCAGTGAGGTTTCATACAGCTTTGAACTAAGTGTGTTGTCGTTAATTTTTAATGAACATTCTCTTAATAAATCTGTAGAAACATTATTATTTTTGCAGTCCTCAAGGGTTTTGAGCATAACATCAGCAATACTTTTGCTGTTTTTACTGCTGAATAAATTCAGTTTCTCTGTAAGCTGTTCAAGTGCAAGGTTCATTATTACTGCACGAGTACCATTATCAATTACATTTACGGGTTTGAAATTCACCTTATTAAATACATAACTGCACAGCTTTGTAAATCCGAAAACAGACACTTGCTTTGCCTTTTTTGCGCCGAAAAGATTAAGAAATATCTTCTCTGTTTCAAATGAACTCTGGTCAGGTATGAGCATCACAATTTTACTGTCAGAGTTATTTACAAGCTCTGAAATACGATCATATATGTAAGTGGTTTTACCACTTCCGCTTTTTCCTAAAATAAACCTAAGCATAGAACACTCCTGTGCGAAATATTGTTCGATATATGTAAATATAGTATCATTTATTAAATGAATATTCAATATGTTGTATTGAAAAAATTTTTTAATGAGTATTGACAAAGAGGATTTTCGTGATATAATCAAGTTAGTTAATTAGTCAACTAACTAACCAAAGGAGGTAGAAACTTGCAAATAAATACAAATGTTGATAAACCAATCTTTCAGCAAATAAGAGAAGGTATTGAGGACTCTATTTTACAGGGATATTACAAAGAGGGCGAGCAGATTCCTTCAATTACAGACCTTGCCTTGAGGTATCAGATTAATCCTGCAACAGCTTTAAAAGGCATTAATATTCTTGTTGAGAATAATATCGTATACAAAAAGCGTGGAATAGGAATGTTTGTATGCGACGGTGCCACTGAAAGATTGTTTGAGGATAGGCGAAATGAATTTTTTGATAAGTACATTACCTCTCTTGTCAGTGAGGCAAAGCGACTTAAGTTGTCGCCTGATGACATCAAAAAAATGATTGAAAGGGGATTTAAGGATGAGCATTGAAATTAAAAATGTTTGCAAAAACTACAAGCAAACTACTGCGCTTGATAATATTAATTTGACTATTGATAATAATAAAATCTATGGTCTATTCGGCAGAAACGGAGTCGGAAAAACTACTCTGCTTAACATAATCAATAACCGTATCTTCCCTACTTCGGGCGAAATTTTAATTGACGGTGAAAATGTCAAAAAGAGCTCAAAAGCACTGTCAAAGATATATATGATGAGCGAAATCAATCTTTTTCCGAAAGAGATGAAAATAAAAACACTTTTTAAATGGATAAAATCTTTTAATAGTGAATTTGATATTAACAAAGCAAACTCACTGTTAACCTGCTATAAAATTTCAGACAACATAAAAATCAGGGGTCTTTCAACAGGTCAGTCAACAATTTTAAAGTTGATTGTCGGTCTGTGCATAAATAAACCATACTTGATTTTTGATGAACCGGTAAACGGACTTGATGCAAACCACAGAGAGCAATTCTATAGGCATTTGCTTGAAAAATACATTGAGGATCCCTGCACAATTATAGTTTCTACTCATTTAATTGACGAGATTGCAAATATTGTTGAAGAGGTTATTATAATTGACAACGGAAAAATCGTTGTTCAAAAGTCAAAGGATGAATTTTTGTCAGAGGGCTTTGCGATATCGGGTAAAAGTGATATTGTTGATGAATTTGCAAAGAATTATGAAATTATAGACTGTGAACAATTTGGAATGACTAAGACAATTTATGTAATTGGTGATATTCCAGATTTAATTCCAAATGAAATAGAAATATCACAGCTTAATCTTCAAAAGCTGTTTATAAAGCTTACAAATCAAAGGGAGGGTTAATATGAAACTTAAAACATCAATCAAATATCAGCTTTGCAATCATTTTTTGCTGGTAATAGTTGCCTCGTTAGCGGCTTGTCTTGCATTAGCTGTTTATTACATAAGCATTGCAATAAATTATGCCAACAAACCTATTAATGCAATTTTAGTTTTAGACGGATACGATATACTTTTTGTGCTTGCAATGATAATTTCGGCATTTTACTACTATAAAAAAGAATTAAATTTTTGTTTCCAGCTTTCAAACAGCAAAACCGGACTCTTTCTGTCAAAACTTATTGTCGGAATAACAACATCAGCAGTGTGTTCTGTTATAAGCGCATTGTTTTGCTTTGGTGTTAATTCTATTTGCAAGGCTATAATCAACACCTCAGGTTTTAAAATTGAATTAAGACCGTTTTTTACTGAAACAATGTATTATATGGATTTTCATACTGTATATTTCTTTGGCAAACCAAACAATACAGAAAAAATTCTTCTCGGCATACTTACTATGCTTTTTGCATCATTTGCAGTTTATGTATTTTGTCTGTTTATTGCAAGCCTGTTTTACAGGGTTAATTTGCTTGTAAAAATGCTTATTATTTTTGTACCGTTGACTCTAGTTTATGTAGGTATTCCTATAGTTGATATGTTTGCTACAAATGGCACATTGGCTGAGAGCTATAACAACATTGTTTATACTATGTACGGAGTTACATATAAATCGCCAGTGATTTCGTGTATGATCAGCATAGGAATTGTAATACTTTTTTCTATAGGATTTTATATTATAATGAAAAAAAGTCAGCTAAAAAAATAATGGAGGGAATTATGGACTTTTGGGGAGTTTTAGGACTTATTGCATTAATAGTTGTTGTGATTTGCATCGGATTAGCCTTTGTTCGTGGACAAAATATTAACTATCGTACAGGCAAAGGAATGTTTGAACACAGTGAGTTTAATTTAGAAGACGACAAAGAAATTTCCGATAAAGAATATTACGACGGTGATAAAGGTTTGTTTAAATAAAATATATTATGGAAATTTCTGTTATAATCTGTTATAATGTAAATAGTATGTCATTTTTATAATTATATATTGATAAAACACAACATTATCTCTATAATATATTGTATCAATTACTATTTATTTTTCATATAAAAGAACATTTGAAGTAAAATTAATCACAAACTTGCAGTCTGCTTTTCAGAACCGATTACAATTATTGCATTTGCAGTAATGTTATTGCTGACAGTAGTATCTGCAATATAAACGAGGTAAAAATGAACAAAAAATTAATTAACAAACAGATTAGAAAAATTTCAACTTCCACTACCCTGCCTGTGCTTGCATTTTTAATTGCAATGACTGCTATAAGTATTTCTTTAAGTTTTTTGATAAGCAGTGCGCCCTATGGATCAATATTAAGAGATGACGGATTTTTAAACTTGATTGTCTATATTTTACTGTATCTTATTTGTATTCCGTTAATTGTGCTGATATTTCAAAAAACAAAGGGAAATAAGGTTGGAATTAAATTATCATCACTTTTTAGAAAACCGCAAAAATCGGCGTTTTGGTGCTTTAAATGGATAATAATTTCAATTGGTTTTACATACATTGCAAGCTTTGTTTCAAACATAATATTTACAATAATTGAAACCTTGATTGGAAGAACATTGAATGAAGCAAGTTTTGACATGGGGGATTCAGTATTTGGATTAATTGTCACAATTATAGCGCCAGTAATTTTTGCTCCGATATTTGAAGAACTCCTATTCAGAGGTGTTGTACTTAAAAACTGTGAGCCTATGGGACAGTGGTTTGCAATAATTATATCCGGAATCATCTTTGGATTATGGCACGAAAACTATCCGCAATTTCTGTTCGCGGCTGTATTAGGATGTTTCAGTGCATTTATGGTCGTAAAAACACGCTCTATAATTCCATCTATAATTGTACATTTTTTGATTAACAGCTTATCAACAGTTATTGCACTAATATTTAGAGCAAATGATTTAGATATTGATGAAATTGCAAATATGAGCGATATAGAATTACTTACAAATGAAAAATTAATTTCTGTTTTAAGTTTTAGTTTATTCGGATTCTTTATTTTGGGAATTATTATTGCAGCAATAACTCTTTTCGTTATTGAAATGGTTAAGCATAAAGGAAAAGCCAATCTTGTGAAAAGCGTCTTTAATATTAAAACATCAAACAAAATTGCTGTGTTTATGTGCTCACCTGTAACTTTAATAACATTTGCACTTATGATTCTTTCAACAATTCTAAATGCAATTAAAACAGTCTGATATTTAAATCCGAATCTAGTTATCTAAAAATGTATATCAAAACAGTGTGCAGAATTTTTCAAACATCTCAACTATTTTGAATTTGTACTGATACTGTTCATTTCGTACAATATCATATTCATTTTCATCAAAAACTTCTTTTGCTTTACTATCTTTATCCTGAGCAGAAGATATGCAAATTGACGGATACATAACACACCACCAATTATGCCCTTCGCCCTCACCTATTGTGATGCGGAGGGCATCATACATTCCAGAGGGTAAAGTATATTCCTCATAATAACGGGTTGAAAAATACATGTTAGTAATTTGAGCGGTTACTTTGTAATCATAACCGTTATCAATAACAGTCTGATACGCAACATTTGAAATAGATTGTAAATTATCAGAAATAATACTTTCTGCCTCTTCCTTTGAAGATGCAGAGTTAAACAAATCCTCGGTGAATTCAAGTACCTTATCTCTAACCTTTATTTTCAGGCTCTGGTCAGCCTTAGAATCGGAGTTTGCAAGAATGTGAAGTCTGAATACATCTTTTGACAACTCACTACACTGAGCCTCAAAAGGAATAACAGAATATATAACAGTAAGTACAAAAGCAATGCAAGCTGACTTAATAAATAATTTCATAAATATGCACCTGTCCCTTCACAGCAATTATTGACAGGTGCATAATTTTTATACACAAAAAAGAAAAGGACAGCAAAAAAACTGTCCTTAAATCGATATTAAATAATAGATATCGTAATTAATTAGGGAGAAATAAATACAGAAAGTATTTAAGTCAACAAATTAAATTTAATAGTTATCTATCTGCTCTTCCGAGAAGATAATCTACCGATACCTCAAGGATATCCGAAAGAGCCACAAGCTCAACATCAGTAACAAATCTTATCTGTCCCTCAAGCTTTGAAAGACCTGAGGCATTCATATCAACACCATTAACCTGAAGCTGTGCGAGCAATTCTTTTTGTTTCATACCCTTTTGCTTTCTAACGATTTCAACACGGTTGCCTACAAGGTTTCTGTCTCCAAGTTCTTGTTTGCGTAATCTCATTTTTTACTCTCTCCATATCTAATAATTCTCTTAAAAAATTCTTTATTAAAATTCTTTAAAAACATTGTGATGTTATTATAATACTTTATTAGAAAAAAAACAAGTGTTTTTTGTAAATAAATTTAAAAAAATGAAATTATTTGGCGAAAAATATTACAGTTCAAGTAATCATTATTAATATTATATAATTTCCTGTTACTTTTACCTTTATAAGTATGTATAAGTGACATAATTTTTGCTTGTATGGAAATATGTTAGAAGAGTTTAAAAGTCGTATTTCTATTGTGGAAAAATGTTAATCATGTTGAAAAGTGCCTATTTTATGATAAATAAGATAAATATTACAAAAATTACACCCTTGTAATTATTTTTATACATAAATATAAAAGAAACATAACTTTGCATCTAATCCGAGCATACAGCACCATAAAAATGTTCTTTTACTCACTACTGTTTCCGAGTGAATCTGTCAAGTAAAAGTAGACAATAAAAAAGTACAATTAAGCGAACCCCT
>JAFLSM010000028.1 GCA_022510955.1 Ruminococcus sp.
CTCGAAAGGCGTCAGCCTTTCTGCGGTATGGCACTCGTCTGACACAAAATCTGCTATGAAGTCTTATCTCACTTTTAATTAGTGTTTAGTATTAATGATGGGGTATTCTAATGAAAAACGAAGTTAAGTTCAAGCGAGTATTGAGCCTTATCATCGTTGCTGTTATTGCATTTTTTTGTAGTGCAACAGTATTTGCTGTTGACCTTGACGGTGACGGCATTGATGATGAAGAGCCTGTATATACTGAGGCACCGACTGAATATGTTGAGCCTGAGCCAATATATACCGAGGCGCCGACTGAATATGTTGAGCCTGTATATACCGAAGCGCCGACTGAATATGTTGAGCCTGAGCCTGTATATACCGAGGCACCGACTGAGGATGCTGAGCCTGTATATACTGAGGCGCCCACTCAATATGTTGAGCAGGCACCTGTTGCTCAGGAAACTACTGAATTTCAGGCTCCTACATTAGCAAAGACTATCAGCGACAAACAATATTCGACGAACTATATCGCAGGCATAATTTCTTGGATTTGCGTTGCCGTGGGTGTAATTGTTGTGGCGGCTGTGCTAATCAGCACGAAACTCAGTGGCAAAAAGGGTTAATTTGCATATGGCTAATATGAGTAATTTAAAAATTGGAAATGTTGAACTTAGGTCAAATGCACTTCTTGCACCAATGGCAGGGGTGAGTGACCGTGCATATCGTGAGCTTTGTATGCGTTTTGGTGCAGGTTATTGTGTTAGCGAAATGGTTAGCTCAAAGGCGCTTTCGTTCAACAATAAAAAGAGCGAAGATTTGATGGAAACATCAGATTTTGAACGCCCGTGCGGTATTCAGATTTTTGGTGATGACCCGCAATGTATGGCGGAGGCAGCGCTTCACGCAATGAAGAACTCGCCTGATATAATTGACATTAATATGGGATGTCCTGCTCCTAAAATAAGCACAAACGGTAGTGGCAGTGCATTAATGAAAAATCCCGAGCTTTGCGGAAAAATCCTTGAAGCCGTTGTTAAGACAAGCAATGTGCCTGTAACGGTCAAGATTCGCAAGGGATGGGATGAAAATATGGCTAATGCAGTTGAGGTTGCCAAAATCTGTGAGCAGGCGGGAGCGTCTGCAATTACGGTTCACGGCAGAACAAGGATGCAGTATTATAAGCCTCCTGTTGATTATGATATAATAAGAGCTGTGAAAGAAGCTGTAAAAGTTCCTGTTATTGCAAACGGTGACATTGATTCAGCACAAAAGGCAAAAGAGGTTATGGACAAAACAGGCTGTGACCTTGTGATGATTGGCAGGGCAAGCCTTGGCAATCCGTGGATTTTTGAGCAGATTAATTCATATATTCAAAATCCGAACAATCCTTTACATATTCCGACACTTGAAGAAAAGCTTGATGTAATGCTTGAACATATCAGAACAATGGTTGATTACAAAGGCGAGCATATGGCGATGTTGCAGGCTCGCAAGCTGGTGGCAGGCTACTTCAAGGGAATGAGAGGTGCTGCGGCCCTCAGAGGAGAGTCGGGCAAAATTTCTACACTTGATGATTTGTACGCATTAAGGCAAAAAGCACTTGCCGCACAGGGTGCGTATTAATTACAATATACAGATGATAGGAGAATTTAGAATGAGTGAAAAGACTAATATTGCGTCACTTGACTACCTTAACAGCTATGACCCTGCTGTTGGCGAGGCAATGACAAACGAACTCAAAAGACAGAGAAGAAACCTTGAGCTTATCGCAAGTGAGAACATTGTTTCTCCTGCTGTTATGGCTGCTATGGGAAGTCTGCTGACAAACAAATATGCCGAGGGCTATCCCGGCAAGCGTTATTACGGCGGTTGTGGTTGTGTAGATGTTGTTGAAGAAATTGCCCGCAAGAGAGCTTGCGAGCTTTTTGATGCAGAGCACGCTAATGTTCAGCCACATTCAGGTGCACAGGCAAACACTGCTGTTTATTTTGCAATGCTTAACCCTGGCGATACTGTAATGGGTATGAATCTCAATGAAGGCGGTCATCTTACACACGGTTCTCCTGTTAATATTTCAGGTAAATATTTTAACTTTGTACCATACGGCGTTGATGAAACAACTCACCGCATTGATTATGATAAGGTGCTTGAAATTGCTAAGGAATGCAAACCAAAAATGATTGTTGCAGGTGCGTCTGCGTATCCAAGAGTTATCGATTTTGCAAAGCTTCGTGAAATTGCCGATGAGGTTGGAGCTTATCTTATGGTTGACATGGCTCATATTGCAGGTCTTGTTGCTGCCGGTGTTCATCCAAACCCTGTTCCATACTGTGAGTTTGTTACAACAACTACTCACAAAACTCTCCGTGGACCACGAGGCGGACTTATTCTTTGCCGTGAAGAGTTTGCAAAGCAGATTGACAAGGCTATCTTCCCGGGCACACAGGGCGGTCCTCTTATGCACACGATTGCTGCAAAGGCAGTTTGCTTTGGCGAGGCTTTAAAGCCTGAGTTCAAGGAATATGGTGCACAGATAGTTGCCAACTGTAAGGCACTTGCTGATGGACTTCTTAAGAGAGGCAACAAGCTTGTTTCAGGTGGTACAGATAACCATGTTCTTCTTATTGACCTTAAGGATACTGAGATTACAGGTAAGGAGCTTGAGGCTCGTCTTGATGACTGTTACATTACAGTAAACAAGAACACAATCCCTGGTGAGCCACGCTCTCCGTTTGTTACAAGCGGTGTAAGAATCGGTACTGCTGCTGTTACAACAAGAGGTCTTAAAGAAGAGGATATGGACAAGATTGCTGAGTACATTACTCTTGTTATTAATGACTATGAAAACAGCAAGGATAAGGTAAGAGCAGGCGTTGAAGAGATTTGCAAAAAATATCCTCTCTATGAGTAATTTTTGATATCTTAATACGATAATAAAAAAGCTTACACAGCCGATTTTGGTTGTGTAAGCTTTTGATTTTATAAAAAACAAATTCTATCTGCTCAGATGAGTGCAACCCCCTGACTGCTTTTTTCCGTTTAGTATGACATCTTTTATGAACAGATATGTAATATAAGCGTAGGTTGCTGTGTAGATTATTGCGGTAATCTTGATGTCCAACACATCATAGGTGAACAGATAGAAGCAATATCCCCTCAGACTTACAAGATTGCAAAGCACCGCAAGCCAGACACGCTTAAACATAAACACGGCATAGATTATTGTCAAAATATCAAGCAGATATCCGTAACGCTCGTGCATTGATGACAGGAACATAATGCAGGTAAAAACCGTCCAGATTGATGTTAATAGGAAGTTTTCACGATTTAAAAGGTCAATGCCCTTATGTATTATCAGTGCAAGACCAATTCCGAGTACAAGCACGGTAATGGCGATTGAAATTGTTTTGAAAAGATAATAATATGTAGAGTCATTTCTATCGCAAATGAGTGCCCAGAGGTTGGGACAGTTCATTTGAATTTGCTTGCCGTAATCGGTCTGAACAAGATAAATTGTGAAAATGTCTGAAATTTTTCTGCCAAGGAAGACAGCAGGAAGACACAAAACAATGTCTGTTACAGGAATCAGCAAAAAATGAAGGATTGAGATTTTGCGATTTGAAATATAAAGATAAAGGAAAATCGGCAAAATGAATACAGTTTGCAGTTTAAATGCAAAGGCAACGCCAAGGAAAATGAATGCTGCTATATTTTTGTGTCGATGTACACAATAAATAGCAAGCAGAATAAATGCAACATAGATTGAGTCGCACTGTGCCCAGAATGATGAGTTAAAAATAACTGTGATTGAGCAGAAAACAGCTGAATAGGTGAGTACAGGTTTGAGTTTTGATTTTTTACTGTCAAATTCATTTACAACGAGTGCTGCCGAAATTGCAAGTACAAAGTCAAAAATTACTGAAAGTAATTTATATGAATAAAGTGCACTCAGAGGAAGCAGAGTTAAAATATAGGTGATGATTTGATACGGAATATTGTAGTTTCCTACCTGTTGCGAAAGTCCTTTAATTCCACCTGAGCTGATGACTGACCACCAGGGATTTAAAAAGCTGTTAAAGTCATCGCTTTGAAAATCAAATCCGCAAAACCGTATTACTACTCCCAAAATTGTTGCGGCTATAAGTATAATCCAAATAATATTATTTTTTATTAAATCAAAAAATTTTTCTTCTGCTTTTGTCATAGCTTTTTATCCTTTTATAATTTATAAATCGAAGGTTCAGTTACTTTTCCTTGAAAGCAAAGAAACGCTGACCGATGTAGTTAAAGGCAACAAACAGGCACATACCTGCAAGCATTGCAACATTTGATTGAATGGTTTCGCTTTGCCCCGAAAGCATCCAGGTGATAAGCGGTTTTGCAAGACCGTATGCAAGAAAGTAACATACGGCTATATTGACTGCAAACTTTAAAGCAGGTTTAAATCCTTTTTCTTTATTATGGAATGTAAAGTGCTTGTTCAAAAAGTAGCTGACAATACTTCCGATAATATATCCGAGTGCAGATGATACCCAATAGCCGTCAATAACACCCATACTGATGTTCTTTATCGGTGTAAAGTTGTAAAAAACGAACATTAGACCGTTACCGATAATCGTGTTCAGGATACCTACAAGAATAAATTTCCAGAACTTAATGTCAAAAAATTGTTTTATAAAATCTTTCATTATTCTATATCCTCTTTTGCGTTATCGTCCTTAAAATTTGAGTGTTTTATAATGTATATAGGTCTGTTCTTTGACTCCATATATATCCTGCCGATGTATTCGCCCAAAATGCCGATTGACATCTCGGTGATACCACCCAAAAACAGTACCGCACAAAGTGTGGTTACATAACCCGGTGTGGTAATTCCGAAAAATAGTGTTTGAATCAGTGTGATGATAATATAAATCAGTGAGATAAAGAAAATTATTGCACCCATAACAGCGGTAAAACGAAGCGGGGCAACTGAAAAGCAGGTTATGCCGTCGATTGCATATTTAAACAGGCTTGAAAATTTCCATGTAGATGTTCCGATTTGACGGTCAACAGTCTTAAACGAAATCCATTTTGTTTTAAACCCAACCCAGGAAAAAATTCCCTTTGAAAATCTCTGCACTTCGCCAAGCTCCAAAATTGAATCAACCATTTGGCGTGTCATCATTCTAAAATCCATTGCACCGTAGGGCATTTTGACATCGGTCATCATGTTTGAAAGCTTGAAGAATAACTTTGAAAACAGCCCTCGGAATGCACTTTCGCCTTCTCGCTCGTCACGCTTTGTAGCACAGCAGTCATAGTTTTCGTTTTCGAGCGCCTCGATCATTTGAGGGAACAGTCTCGGCGGATGCTGTAAATCGGCGTCCATAACAATCACATAGTCAGCAGTTGTGTGCTGAAGTCCTGCATACATTGCAGCCTCTTTGCCAAAATTTCGTGAGAAAGAAATATATTTTATATTTTCAAATTCTTTTGCAAGTTTTTTCATTACAAGATAGGTTTTGTCCTTGCTGCCGTCATTTACTAAAATATATCTAAAGCTATAGTTCGGCAGAGAATTAATAATCTTGTTGGTTTCAAGCACAAAATGCTCAAGACCTGCCTCTTCGTTGTAACAAGGTACAACCAAATCAATAGTTTTCATTTATTTATCACCGCTTTAATTATGATGAATTGTCCTAATTTATTTACATTATAACAAAGCTTAATGAAAAAGTCTATTTTTTTTATTATTTTCTGAATTTTTTATTTACCTTATTTAATTTTCGTGTTAAAATATATTGGTTAAAGTATATAATACTGTTATCAAATAAAAATATTTATAAATTTTTACTTTTGTTGGATAACAGCATTACGGACATTTTTTATGTATATAAAGCATTTTTGGAGGTTCATTTATGACCATTGCAAAAAAAATTGAGAATGCCCCCAAATCTCAGGGTTCATTTGCTGAAAAAATTAAGGGCTTTTTCTCGCACAATGTGTTCATTTTGCTCGCATTTGCCGTACCGTTTGTCCTTATGGTGACAGCATTCGGAATTATGCAGGTTTCGCCGTTTGGTGACAAACAAATTCTTGTTACCGACTTATGGCACCAGTACTTTCCTTTTTTGGTTGAGTTTCAGAACAAGCTGAAAAACGGCGAGTCGATGTTTTGGTCATGGGCACAGGGCGCAGGCGTAAACTATTTTTCCCTGATGTCGTATTATCTTGCAAGTCCGCTCAACTTTGCGTCGGTGTTTATTCCAAGCGAGTGGCTGAGAGAGTTTTTGATGTTCTCAGTTGCAATTAAGATTGCGTGTGCAGGAATGTTTATGGCAATCTTTTTACGCAGTGTTTACAAGAAAAATGATTTTTCACTTGTTATTTTCGGATGCTGTTTCTCGTTCTGTGCCTTCTTTATGGGTTATTATTGGAACACTATTTGGCTTGATACCGTTTGTATCACTCCGCTTGTGGCACTCGGAATCTGCAAGCTGCTTACAGAAAATAAGTTCAGACTGTTTACGATTACATTGGCTCTGTCACTGCTTGCAAACTATTATATCGGATTGTTTACCTGCATTTTTGTGCTTCTCGTTTTCATTGCATACAGCATTGTTAAGTGGGAGGGCTTTAAAAAATTCTTTAAAAAGCTCGTGCAAACAGGTATTTTCTCAATAATTGCTATCGGCATTACTGCATTTTTCCTGCTGCCTGCGTATTTTGGACTTCAGAATACGCACGCATCATTAAGCACATTCCCAAGCACATTTGCAATTAATATCGGCGGTTCAAACGACCTTACAGGTGTGCTGACTGCATTACAAAAGATTTTTTCTAATTTTATGACTTTTTCAGAGCCAGCAATAAAAGAGGCAGACGCACTGCCGAATATTGCTTGCGGTACAATTTCGATTGTATTGGGAATTATATTCTTTACCTGTAAGAAGATTTCTTTTAAGGAAAAGATTGTTGACCTTTGCTTGATTGTGTTTATGTTCTTAAGCTGTATTATCAGACAGCTTGACTACATTTGGCACGGCTTCCACTTTACAAATATGATTCCTTACCGTTTCAGCTATCTAATAAGCTTTGTGCTGGTTGTTATGGCATTCAGAGCTTTTATGCTGATTGATAAGACATCAATGTGGGATGTTATTCTGGCGGCACTTTTTGTAGCTTTGATTATTATTATGGGTATAGGCACACAGGAGAACTATGTGCTGTACGGCACAGCTATTATTTCAGCAGTTATCTGCATTATGCTGTTGCTTTATACAAAGAGAATTATACCTAAAAATGTGTTGTTGATTGTGCTTGCTGTTCTTGTTATTGGCGAAAGCGGTGCAACTGCATATATCGGTGTTAAGACAACCACAGTTACAGGAACTTATGATTATCCGAGAGGCGAAGAAAAAACCGCCGAAATTATTAATCAAATGGATATTCGTGAACAGAACACTAAAGAGCTTTGGCGTGCAGAGATGACAACAACTCAAACTCTTAATGACGGTGCGTTGAACGGCTATAACGGATTGTCCATGTTTAACTCGATGGCAAATGAAAATATCACAAGATTTTTTGAAAACTTTGGTATGATGGGCTGGAAGAGCGGAAACAGATACACCTATGCCGAAAGTTCACCTGTTACCAATATGTTTATGAATCTTAAATATGTTATATCCCGCAATGGTGCATATCAAAATACTTATGATTTAAAGACTGTTTATGAGGTTGAGAACGAAAAACTCTTAATTAATCAGCACTACATTCCAATGGGCTTTATGGTAAACAGTGATTTGCTGAAGTGGGAAGAGAAGGACAACGAGGATAACTTTAATCAATTTGAACAGCAGGGAGAATTCTTTAAACTTGCTACGGGTATTGAAGAAGATGTATACACTCCGCTCGAAGTTGTTTCACAGGGACACACAAGCTATGACCAATTTCAGGTGAACAAGACAGAGTACGGTCTATATCAGTTCAACTGCCTTGACTCTACAATTACTCCTACTGTAAAGTGGAACTACGAGGCTCCCGATGACGGTTTGTATTGTATGTATGCTGACATTGACGGCGGTGATGATGTTACTGTAATGCGTAACGACGCTGCACAGCCTAACAAATACGGAATGGGCCGTCCGTATATTGCTTGTATCGGCGAATTTGACAAAGGCGACAAGATTTCTGTTTATGCAGATCTTGAGCAGGGAAAATCAGGTTCTGCGAGAGTTTATGTGTGCAAGCTCAATGAGGATGTTTTTGAAAAGGGCTATGAAACAATAAGCCGTGATTTTATGACAACAACCAAGCGTACAGACAGCTCAATGGAAGGCACAATCAATGTGAGCGAGGACGGATTATTCTACACCTCAATTCCGTATGAGGAGGGCTGGACTGCTACTGTTGATGACAAAGAGGTTGAGATTACTCCAATAGGTAACTCATTACTGGCATTCAATCTTGCAAAGGGTGAACACACAATTAAGCTCAACTATTATCCAAAGGGTTTCTGGCCTGGATTTGCGGTTACAAGTGTTAGTGTGCTTATATTCATTTGTCTTTGCCTCTATGTATATGTGTTCAAAAAACGCAGGGAAACGGATAATAACTTAGAAACAGAAGAAGTAGTAACAGAGAATATTTCAGTAGAGTAAATTTTCAAAAATATATGATTTTATAATTAAATATGTTCGGAAAACGGACGATAAAAAAGCACTCACTATGATGAAAATAGTGAGTGCTTTTTTGTATGAAATGTAATACTAATCTTCAATAGAATAGTATAAATATTATGTTTGATTTTCAAAAATTTTCAGAGCGGTTCTGCCGTTTTCTGCAATGGCATTTTTCAGTTCCTCAATGCTTGCAAACTTTTTCTCATCACGAAGAAAGTCAATCAGCCTTACATCAGCAGTCTGACCATATATTTCGCCGCCGTCATATTGTGGCATCCAGCTTTCACACAGCGGAACAGTACCGCCAACTGTTGGTTTTATTCCGATATTTGTAACACCGCAGTAGATGTCTCCGTTTTCAAGTGTGATGGCCGACACATACACGCCATACTTTGGCACAACAAGCTTTTTGCAAAGAGGTTGATTAATTGTCGGAGTTCCTATTTTTCTGCCAAGCTGTTTGCCGAATTCAATGGTTGAAGAAAAGCCAAAGCGTGAGCAAAGCAGTTTGTTTGCATAGTTTATGTCGCCGTTTTGAATGAGAGAGCGAATCAGTGATGATGAAACCACCTGTCCTTGTGCTTTTGCTGGCGGAACAACAACAAGTTCAATGTTGTTCCTCTTGCAAAGCTTTAAAAGCATTTCGGAATTGCCCTCTCCGTTTTTGCCAAAGTGATAATTAAATCCACAGAAGATTTTTTTTGCCTTTAGTCTGCCTACAAGAATTTCTTCAAAAAAATTAGTTGCAGTCATATCCTTAATACTCAGAAAATCAGCTTCAATCATATGTTCAATTCTAAGCTGTTCAAGCATTTTTTCTTTATCGTGGTCTGTCATTAAGGCGTTTTCAGGGGTACCCAGTATAATATTTTTTGGATTTTGTGAAAATGTAAAGCACACAGGTAGAAGACCGTTTTTCTTTTCCTGTACAGCAAGGCTTATGACACTGCGGTGACCAATGTGCAAGCCGTCAAAAAAGCCGAGTGCAACTGCTGTATGTTGATATTCGGGTAATATTTCAGTGAACTTTTGCATAAAGATATCTGTACCTCAAATCTTACCGCTTTCAAGCAGCATTGCTGTTTTTAAAACGGCTATTTGTGTTTTTGCGTCGGGAATTTGATTGTTGAGCACCATTTCAACAGCTTTGTTAAGAGGAATTTTCTCAAGGTTTACAAATTCACCCTCGTCCGGGCGACTGTCGCCCATATTTTTTATTTTGCAGGCATACATATGAATGATTTCGTTGGTGTACCCTGGAGACGGATAGATTTGACCAAGTGAAATATATGAGTAGCCTTCGGCTCCTGTTTCTTCAAGCAATTCACGCTTTCCGTTTTCAAGCGGAGTGGAGCCTTTTTCAAGCTTACCGGCCGGCAGTTCAAGCACAACTTCCTTGTAGGGATATCTGAATTGTCGTACAAAAAGCAGGTTGTTTTCATTGTCCAGAGCTGCAATTACAACGCCTCCCGGATGATTTACAACCTCTCGTTTTGATGTTGTGCCGTCAGGCAGTTCAATGTCATCAACAGTAATATGCAAAATCCGTCCATCAAACACGGTTTTGCTTGAAAGAGTTTTTTCAGTGAGTTTCATATATTACACCTCTTAAAAAGTAAGGATTTATAAATGATAAATTATACGGTAATATGCAAAATCCATTCGTAAAATTTAATTTTAATTAAATTTTTTATAAATTTCATAAATTATATATAATAATACGAAAGTTTTTATTAATAATAATTACATAGTGCTATGCAAAATCTGTTCTTTAGACACGGATTTGCTTAATACTAATCTTAAATATAATAGTATAAAAAGTTTTTTCAGCTAGTTCCATAAATTACACTTAATAAAAGGAAAGGATTTTCTAAATGATAAATTACAATGTTTTACCTGATTATAAAACTCGTAATGAAATTATATCAGATCTTTGCGAGCGTTATCCGTTTATTAAACACACCTATGCAGGCAAAAGCGTTTGCGGCAGAAGTATTGATGTGTTGCATATCGGTAACACAGAAAATCGTATTTTGTACTGCGGAGGCTTTCACGGATCAGAATATCTGACAATACTTGCACTTTTAAAATTCCTTGATGACTGTGTAAAGTCAATGCAGGACGAGTGTGCAGTAGGTGAGTACCGGGTGGCGGATTTTCTGAAAAAAAGAGGGCTTACAATCGTGCCGTGTGTCAATCCTGACGGAGTTGAAATAGCACTGCATGGCAGTGATGCGGCGCTCAAGTATAAACCGCTTGTTGATAAGGTGTCAGACAATACCAACAAGTGGCAGGCAAATGCCAGAGGCGTTGACATAAATCACAATTTCAATGCAGGTTGGTGCGAGTTAAAGCAAAGAGAATTAAGCCGAAACATCAAATGTCCGTCGCCAACTCGTTTTGGAGGAAATTGTCCTGAAAGCGAACCCGAAACCAAAGCGCTCACCAAGCTGTGTCGAAACACTGACTTTGAGCGTGCAGTTGCTTTGCACAGTCAGGGACGGGAGATTTACTGCTCGTTCGGTGAGAACACACCTGTCCTTAGCTTTAAGCTTGCATCAATTTTTTCACAGGCAAGCGGATATAATATAGGATTTCCTGAGGCTATTGCTACAGGCGGTGGATTTAAGGATTGGTTTATTGAAAGATTCAAAAAGCCTGCCCTCACCATTGAAATGGGGCTTGGCGAAAATCCATTGCCGTTGTCAGATTTTGAAAGTGAGTATGAAATCCTCAAAGATATTTTTTGTCTTGGAGTTGTGTTTTAATGCTGATATAAAAAAATATTCATAGATGTTTTATTGGATATCAGCATTAAGCTGAGCAAGTTTTTCCTTTGCCAGAGTTACAAGATGCAGTTTATTGCCGTTTGCAATTACAAATTGCAGCGCCTGCATTGCTTCCTCAATTCGATTTTGTTTGATGTATAGTAAAGCCAAATTATAGTATAAGCTATTTTTTTCAATTGATGATTCAATGCTTTTTAACTGTGTGTTAAAAACTTCTTCAACGCCTTCTAATTTGTTAGACTGCATATTAAATACTGCAGCTTGTCTGTTATAAATTCTTGTGAATTGATAATTTATTTTGTTTGATTTTTGTAGGCTTAAAAAATTCCATAAATCAGCAAGTGCAAGCTGTGCATTTTTCAGATCATTTTCTTTGATGTATAATGTAATCCAAAGATTGCTTATGTTAGCCAAAAGAATTTTATTGTATGTACCGATTTTTGCAATATCAGCAAGCACCATTTTTGCCTGCTTTATGTCACCTGCATTAATGTATCCGCACGCAAGGTAAATTAAAATCAGAACTTTTGTATTGTTGTTCAATTTTTGTTGTGTCAGCGGCAGAATTTGCTCTATATATTTATACGGATCACATTCTTCGTTCATTATTTCTGTTATGCGGTTAAGCCTTTTTAGTGTAATTCTATTAAGTACAATCGTAATCAACAAAATTGCGCATGGATAACACATAGGAGATAAGCTGGTTATTATAACAGTTGAGTTCACAAATGAATAGGATGTCAATGTAAGTAGTGTAATCAATAAAATTATAGCTATAGTTATATATTTGATTTTTAAATCTTTAAACAGATAAAACATAGCAACCTCATAAAATTCAAGGGCAACGAAACGCTGCCCTTTTTGCATTTTTACTTGTGTTATTCTTTGTCCTCGTCATCAAAGAAACTTATTGAACTCATAATGCTGTCAATAGCTTCGTCAGAGATTACATTCGGCTCGTCCATATATTGTGAACGCTTTTCAATGCCTTCAAGCGTCATTTGTAACTGCTCCTGTGGAGTTGACGGTTTCTTTGGTGCGTCATAAATTTCTTTGTCCTCGGGATTAGAAATATTGACATATTTTTCTTTCGTTTCTTCCTTTACAGGCTCTTCTTTGCTATCGTCCTCATTTTCAATGATAACAGAATCATTGTCATCTTCGGCGGGTGATTCAGCTTGCTCAGCCTTTGTTGAAGATATGTTCTCAAAGTTAGGTGCGTTATAGCTGTTATCCACTGCCTCGGCAGCCGCCATAATAACATCACCCGGTGCATCAATCTGCTTTTCTCTTCTTGCCTCGGCAATAGCTTTCAGCTCGTCAAGATGATTAACAGGCTTTTCCACCTTATCGGATGCTTCATCAAAATAAATGTCATACCATACAAGGAATACATATACAGTCCAGACACGACGGCTGTTATCCTCTTTACCGCTGAAATGCTCATCAAGCCAAGCAACAAGGGCGTCTGTATTAAAGAATTTTTGAGCTGTCTTGCCCTCAAACTTTTTCTTTACAACATTATAGTATTTTTTATCACGCAGCCAAACACGAGTAGGAACAGGGAAACCGAGTTTTTCTTTTTCTGCTGTAGCCTCAGGCATATGCTTGACAGCGGCTTTACGCATTGCGTATTTTGTGTTGCTCTTGTTGCAACGAAGCTGTGTAGGAAGAGAGGAGGCAACCTTGAATACTTCCTTATCAAGGAAAGGAACACGCAATTCAAGAGAGTTTGCCATACTCATTCGGTCTGCTTTAAGGAGAATGTCGCCTACCATCCACATATTGATGTCAAGATATTGCATTTTTGTGACATCATCATATTTGCGACAACGATAATAATATTTTCTTACAAAGTCCTGTGGACGAGTTGCGATTGACGGATCTTTTAGAATATTACGCTTTTCCTTTAAATCATACATAAACGCATTGCCGATATATCTGTCCTCAAGCGGATCGCATGCACGAATAAGATAATCTCTGCCTTTGATATCAGGCAACTTTTTGCAGACTGCTCTGATTGCCTTACGAATGCAGTGAGGAACGATTGTTTGATAGAGTTTGAAAACTCTTGGGTCATTATAGCAGGTGTATCCGCCAAACAGCTCGTCAGCACCCTCTCCAGAGAGGACAACCTTAACATATTGGCTTGCAAGACGGGACACAAAGTAGAGTGCAATGCAGGATGGGTCGGCAAGTGGTTGGTCCATATGATACTGAACAGTTGGTACAGCGTCCCAGAACTCTTCACTTGAAATAAGATGAGTGTGATGTTCAACTCCGATTTCCTTACTCAAATTTTCTGCCCAGCTTATTTCGTTATATTTTTCGCCAAAGTCAAATCCGACAGTAAAAGTTTTTTGGTCTGCAAAATATGTTGAAACATAGCTTGAGTCAACACCGCTTGAAAGGAAACAACCAACCTCAACATCGGCAATTTTATGTGCATTAACTGAATTTTCAAAGATTTTTTCAATTTTGTCAACAGCCTCTTGCTCGGTCATTGACTCATCAGGATTGAATTTAGGTTCAAAATAGCGGGTGATTTCAATTTCTCCGTCACGATACCAAAGGTAATGACCCGGCATAAGGCAGTAAACATCCTCAAAAAATGTTTCAGGAGGAGCTGCATATTGGAATGAAAGATAGGTGTCCAAAGCTCTCTTATTAAAACGCTTAACAAACTTCGGATGTTCCAAAATGCTTTTTATTTCACTTGCGTAAACCAAGTCGTCGCCAATCTTTGTGTAATGCATTGGCTTAATTCCGAAAAAGTCACGGGCAATAAACACGGACTTATCCTGTGTGTTGTAAATTGCAAAGCCAAACATACCACGCAACTTTGGCAGTAAATCCTCGTGCCATTCTTCAAAGCCGTGAATAAGAACCTCGCTGTCAGTATCTGTATAGAACTTGTGACCCTTTTCAATCAATATCTTTTTAAGTTCTTTATAGTTATATATTTCACCGTTAAAGGTTAGAACAAGAGTTTTATCCTCATTATAAATAGGCTGACGACCTGAATCAAGGTCAATAATTGCAAGTCGTCTGAATCCCATTGATATATAATCATCACAAAAAAAGCCGTCAGAGTCAGGACCACGATGGGTGATGACTTCGGTCATATTTTTAATAACATCATCTCTGTCAACAATTTGTCCGGTAAAGCCACAAATGCCGCACATTTCCGAAAACCCCTTTCATAAGGTTAATTATTATTCATTTTATCATAATTATTGTATGAATTCAACCATATTTTTCACACTAAGATTTGAATACAAAGTATTATCGAAAATTCTAAAAGTCAAAGAAAGTCAAAAATATTTTTAAATTGAGCAAATTGTATGAAAATAAGAGATTGAGTGAGAATAAGCGAGAAAAGCCAAAATAGTTTGACTTTTATTGACTTTGACTTTATTTGACTTTGTCGCTATAATAATAATCAAAGGCTGAATACAGCAAATCATTAAAAGCAAATATGTATTATTATTTGCGAGCTTCAAATAAAATTATTCAGCCGTAGAAACGAGGAATTATTATGAGAATGAGCGATTTAGTAGCACAGTATATTTTGGAGATTCTTGAACAGCAAAACGGAAGTGCAGAGATTCAACGTAACGAGCTGGCAGGTAACCTGGGTTGTGTGCCAAGTCAGATAAATTATGTTATTACTTCAAGATTTACTCCCGAGCAGGGATATATTGTTGAAAGCCGTCGTGGAGGCGGCGGATATATTCGCATTAGCCGTGTAAATATGGATAGGGGCACAGCAATTATGCATATAATTAATTCTGTGGGCAATAACCTTGATAAAGCAACTGCCGAGGCAATGCTTAACAATATGCTTGGAAGAGGATTGATTGAGGTTTTGTCTGCAAAAATCATTGCTTCGGCTCTTTCAGACAGAACACTTACACACATTGAGCAGGACAGACGCGATGTTGTTCGGGCTGATTTGTTTAAAAATATGCTTTTAGCACTAAATAGTTAGGAGGAATTATTATGAAATGTCAAAAATGTGGCGTGAATAACGCAAACACACATATTAAGACCATTGTAAATGGTGAATTTAAGGAATATGACCTTTGTGGGGAATGTGCAAAACAAATGGGTTATACAAATGTTTTCGGAGATATCGAAAATGAGTTTTCAAACTTTTTAGGCAGTTTTTTTGGAAATGTTCTTCCTGCAAGAACTCAGGCTACAAGGTGTGATTTCTGCGGAAGTAGTTATTCGGACATTTCAAAGTCAGGTCATGTAGGATGTGCAAACTGCTACAATATTTTTGGTGAACAGCTTTTGCCCTCAATAAGAAGAATACACGGAAATACAGCTCATTGTGGCAAGAATAGCGATAAACCCGAAAAGCAAAATCCAAAACCACAAGAGGAAACAAAGGAGCAGAAAATTGCAAGACTGAAATCAGAGCTTGATACAGCGATAAAAGAACAAAACTTTGAGTATGCAGCGGAACTGAGAGATAAAATCAAGGAAATGGAGGGTTAATGATGAGCAGCAGTGTAGTAATTTCAACAAGAGTGCGACTTGCACGAAATCTAAAGGATTTTCCATTTCCTTGCAGATTAAACGAACAGGGCAGGGACAAGGTGATTGAAAATGTAAAATCGGCACTTAAGGACAGCAACAGTCCGATTGCACAGGAGTTTTCATTCATAAAAATGAGTGAGCTTACTCCGCCGCAAAGTGTGTCGTTTGTGGAAAAAAGACTTGTTAGCCCCGAATTTATCAGTAACTCAAACGGCAGGGGACTTCTTTTGAGCGATGATGAGAGCTTGAGTATTATGATTAACGAGGAAGACCACATACGCTTACAGGTTATTAAGGACGGATTGTCGCTTGAAGAGGCTTATGATACAGCCGACAAGCTTGATACACTGCTTGATGAAAACCTTGAGTTTGCTTTTGACAGCAAACTTGGTTATCTTACGCAGTGTCCTACAAATCTTGGTACGGGTATGAGAGCATCGGTTATGTTGCACTTGCCTGCACTTGAAAAAAGCCGTGCCATAGGCAGAATTGCAGATAATCTTTCAAAGCTTGGTCTTACAATTCGTGGTGCTCACGGTGAGGGTACAGAGCCGATGGGTGCACTTTATCAGCTTTCAAATCAGGTAACACTCGGTATTTCCGAGAAATCGGCTATTGAAAATTTGAAGAGCATTACACAACAGCTTGTGACTCAGGAAGAGCAGGCAAGAGAACGCCTTTGCTCAAGCATTGAAATTAAAGATACAATCAGCCGTAGTCTGGGCATTTTGAAAACTGCACTTGTAATCAGTCACGATGAGGCATTGAAGCTTTTATCAAATGTGAGAACAGGCATTGAATCAAAGCAGATTGAAAATATTTCTACCGATACAATCGACAGGCTTATGGTTGCGGTTGAGCCTGCTACGCTTATGGTTAAATGCGGAAAAAGTCTGACTGCAAGTGAGCGTGACATTGAGCGTGCAAATATGCTCAGAGCAGAGCTTTGATATTTAGCATAATAAAATGTGTTAAAGTAAGGATGGTGTATGTATATGTATGAATTCAGAGGTTTTACACAAAGGGCTAACAAGGCATTAAACCTCGCACTTGAGAGTGCAGAAAAAATGGGCAGCAACTATGTGGGCACAGAATATATCCTTTTAGGCTTACTTAAGGAAGGCTCAGGTGTTGCCGCCGCTGCATTGAGTGAATGTGGTGTTACTGAAGACGCACTTAAGCAAAAAATCAGCGCAGATGACAGTATTAATACCGAAACAAAACTGACACCAAACGATTTTACTCCCAGAACTAAAAGGGTGTTAAGAGCGGCAATGCTTGCGTCCTCAAGAATGGGTAACGGCTATGTGGGCACAGAACATTTGTTGCTTGCAATTATAAGTGAAAATGACAGCTATGCAGTTTCGTTCCTGCGTGAAATGGGTGTTAGCGAAAATTCAATCGCACAGGCGATATCAAAGAGTATTCAAAGCCTTGGCGGCGAAGGTCAGTTTGGTTCGGATGAACAGACCTTTGGCAAATCAGATGGCATCTCGCAGGGCGATTCTGCACTTGAAAAGTTTGGCAGAGATTTAACAAGGGCGGCAAAATCGGGAGAAATTGACCCTGTTATCGGCAGAGAAAAGGAAATTGAAAGGGTTATTCAAATTCTTTCTCGCCGTACAAAAAATAATCCTGTGCTCATTGGTGAACCTGGTGTGGGCAAAACGGCTGTTGCCGAGGGTTTGGCTTTGGCCATTTCAAACGGCGAAGTGCCTGAAATTTTAAAGGATAAAAAAGTTGTCAGCCTTGACCTCACGGGTATGATTGCAGGTGCTAAGTACCGTGGTGACTTTGAGGAGCGTATCAAAAATGCAATAGACGAGGTCAAAAAGTCCAAGGATATCATTCTCTTTATTGATGAACTTCATACAATCGTGGGTGCAGGTGCCGCAGAGGGAAGCGCTGATGCCGCAAATATCCTAAAGCCGTCTCTTGCAAGAGGTGATTTTCAGGTTATCGGTGCAACAACACTAAATGAATACAGAAAATATATCGAAAAGGACGCTGCTTTGGAACGCCGTTTTCAGCCTGTAAAGGTCGGGGAGCCGACGCAGGAGCAGGCTGTTGAAATCCTAAAGGGATTGCGTGACAGCTATGAGGCACATCATAAGGTGAAAATTACAGATGATGCGATTGAGGCGGCTGTTTCTCTCTCATCAAGATATATTGCAGACAGATACCTGCCTGATAAGGCTATTGATCTTATAGACGAGGGTGCGTCAAAGGTTAGACTTGCTTCTCTTACTTCTCCTCCTGATGTAAAAAATCTTGAGGACGAGATTGAAAGGCTTGAAAAAGAAAAGGCAAGTGCGGTCAATGAACAGGATTTTGAGCGTGCAGCAAAACTCCGTGACGAGCAAAAGAAGATTCAGACAGAGCTTGATGACGCAAAAAAGGATTGGCAGGATAAGCAGAAGAACCAGTGCGGTGAGGTTACAGCTGAGGACATTGCAAAGATTGTGTCAGACTGGACAGGGATACCTGTTGTTCAGCTTACAAAGGAAGAAAGCGAACGATTGCTCAATATGGAAGAAGAACTCCACAACAGGGTAATAGGACAGAATGAAGCTGTGTCGGCTATTGCAAGGGCGATCAGACGAGGCAGGGTAGGTCTTAAAGACCCAAAGCGACCTGTGGGTTCGTTTATCTTCCTTGGTCCGACAGGCGTCGGTAAAACAGAGCTTTGCAAGGCGCTTGCCCAAACAATGTTCGGCGATGAAAGTGCAATGCTCCGACTTGATATGAGTGAATATATGGAAAAGCACACCGTGTCAAAGCTTATCGGTTCACCTCCGGGCTATGTAGGCTTTGAAGAGGGCGGACAGCTTACAGAAAAGGTCAGAAGAAAGCCGTATTCTGTTGTGCTGTTTGATGAGATTGAAAAGGCTCATCCCGATGTTTTCAATATGCTTCTTCAAATTCTTGACGACGGTAGACTGACTGACTCACAGGGCAGAACAGTCGACTTCAAGAATACAGTAATTATTATGACATCAAATGTTGGTGCTCGCCTTATTACAGATGCTCAGCAGAAAAACTCACTTGGATTTAGGTTGTATGAAAAATCCGATGAAAACGAAAATAATGTAAGGGAGCTTGTACTCTCAGAATTAAAAAATGTGTTTAGACCGGAGTTTTTGAACCGTGTTGATGACATTATCGTATTCAACAAGCTGAACAAGGACGAGATTAAGCAGATTGCACGCAAAATGCTTGAAACAGTTGAAAACAGACTTGCTGATATGGATATTAAAATATGCTTTACAGATGAAGCTGTGTCAGCTATTGCAGATGCAGGCTTTGACGAAAGCTACGGCGCAAGACCGCTCAGACGAGCAATTCAGACGCAAATTGAGGATAAACTGTCAGAACAAATGCTTGAGGGCAAGGTGACCGAAAACAGCGAGGTTGTCTGCGATTATAAAGACAACGAATTTATGTTTGAAAAAAAGTGATAATTATAATTCTAATTGTACTTTAGGTGATTAATAGAAAACAGGCTGTCATTCCTTTGTGAAAGACAGCCTGTTATTTTTCTAATCTCTAAATAGTAATAATTTATATGCTTCTATATCTAATGCTTTAGCAATATCAAAAAGTAACTCTATTGAAAATGCTTTAATTATATTTGGTGCTTCGATTGCACTAAGATGTGAACGGCTTATACCAACTTTTTCTGCCAATTCTTCTTGAGTATATCCTTTCTTTTTACGATAAAAGGAGATGTTTAATCCAAGCTCGGTATATTTATCTATATTATCATATGAAATGGGTTTTGATTTAGACATAAAAACACCTCTATTAATAAGGTTACCTTATTGTATGATAAAATTAAATAAGTTATTAATTAGCTATTGCTTTTTATTAAAAAGCGTATTATAATTATTACAATGCAAGTAGTATTGAGGCAGTAATAATTATTAGCTATATAGTAATAGATAAATATTAATTAAGGTAATATGCTTGCTTTTACCGAAGAGCAGGAGGCGCTTGCAGATGTTGACAAGGACGGAAAAGTTTCTATTGATGATGTAACCCTAATTCAAAAGTACCTTGCAGGAATGGCAACAATTTAACAATTACCAATTAAGTGTTGTTGATGAGTATAAAATAACAAAACCGCTGTATGTAATCACAAAAAACATACAGCGGTTTTGTTATTTTGTAAATTATAATGTTCACTAAACTTTATACTAAACACCAATTAAAAATGGGTATCTTTCAACTAGTGTTTAGTATTAAACTAAAAATTTGCCGATTTGTGCGATTGCATTGTTCCTGCACAGCTGTTTGCCGTTTTCTTTTACCCGTGCGGCAGACAGGCTGTTTTTACCCTTGTTGCCGTATTCGGAAAGCACTCTTTTAAGTTTGTGCGGAATTGACGGATAGTCAAATATAAGGTAATATTCGTTGTTGTACATATAGGCGGAATTATGATTGCAACACACATTCTGGCGGTAAAGCTGTTCGATTGTATCAAGAAAATTTCCACTGCCGCCAAGATGATAGCACAGACTGTTTTTATTGCTTTTAAGTCGATATCTTTTGTGCCTATGACTGTTTATTGTAACCAGCAAATAACATTCTTCATCAAAGTTTATCGCTTCTAAAAGCACGCTTTTGCCGTTTATTTCAATACCCTCTTTCATACATGCAAGGCGCAAAATCCGCATAAGTACTTTACGGGAATGGCCGTCATCAAATTTCATTTTGCTGTAATCAAGCGAAAAGTCACTCATATCCTGTTTGCACAGTACAATCAGCACACGATTGTCTGCAAGCTTATCTATGGTCACAAAATTTCCCCCCACGGTATGTTTTTTAAGTTATTTCTCTTATCATATTATGATGTTTTCATCTGGTTTGCAAGTAAATATGTTTGGAAAATTTAATTGAATAGATTACCAAATATATATTGCTAATATCCTATAAAAATGTTAATATTAACTTGTATAAGTTATTTATACTATTCTATAGAAGATTAGTATCAGAAAGGGTGTTTGTTATGCCAAAGTGGCTTGAAGATGCAGTGTTTTATGAGATATATCCGCAGAGCTTTTATGACTCGAACGGTGACGGAATCGGTGATATAAACGGCATTATAGAAAAACTCGATTATGTAAAGGGACTCGGCTGTAATGCAATCTGGCTTAATCCCGTTTATGATTCTCCTTTTATGGATGCAGGATATGATGTTCGCAACTACAAACAGGTTGCACAGCGTTACGGAACAAATGATGATTTGGTAAGGCTTTTTAATGTGGCTCATGAAAAGGGCATTAAGATTTTGCTTGACCTCGTTCCCGGTCACACATCTGATACTCATCCTTGGTTTTTAGAGGCAAAAAAGGCACAGGAATGTGAAACATCAAACCGTTATATATTTACAAAAACAGTTTGGGATGCTCCTCCTCAGTACAGAATGATGTGCGGAATTTGTGAGCGTAACGGCAACTATATGGTGAACTATTTCAGTTCACAGCCTGCCCTCAATTATGGCTTTTACGAAATTACTCACCCTGATTGGCAGTTGCCTTGTGACCATCCTGACTGCCTTGCAACTGCAGAGGTTATGAAAGATGTAATGCGTTTTTGGCTTGACAAGGGTGCCGACGGCTTCAGAGTTGATATGGCAGACTCGCTTGTTAAGAATGATGATGAAAAAATTGCAACAGCCAAGATTTGGCGCGGTGTGCGTGAAATGCTCGACAAGGAATATCCCGAGGCTGCAATGGTTGCCGAGTGGTGCGGTCCTCAGCGTGCAATCAACAACGCAGGTTTTCATATGGACTTCTATCTTGACCATTACGGCAACGGCTACAGCCGAATGTTTCGCTATGGCGAGTGGGGCGATGAGGCTGTATTCAATCCTAACGGCAAGGGCAACATCAAGGCTTTTGCTGATGAGTATTTGCCTAATTACGAGGCTTCAAAGGATAACGGCTACATCAGCTTTATGACAAACAACCACGATATGCCTCGTGTAACAGCTTACCTTGACAAGCAGGCTATAAAGCTTGTGAATGTGTTTATTTTCACTATGCCCGGTGTGCCTTTCCTTTATTACGGCGACGAAATTGGTATGCGTTATCAGGCCGACCTTGTGAGCAAGGAGGGCGGTTTCAGCAGAACTGGCTCCCGTACTCCTATGCAGTGGGGCAACGGCAAAAACTTAGGATTTTCAACAAGCGATACTCCGTATCTTCCTGTTGATAAGGCAGAGGACGCTCCGACTGTTGAAAATCAGAAGGACGACCCCGACAGCATTTACAAGGTTGTTAAAGATATGATTGCAATCCGCCATAAGTATGACGATTTACACGGCAACGGTGACCTTGAATTTAATTTTGAAGAGGGAAAAATTCCGTTCTCATACAAGAGAGGAAAACTTGTTATGTTCTTCAATCCGCTTGGTGAGAGTGCTGAGATTGCAACAGAATATACGGGAACAAAAGTGTATGAGCTTGGCAGTACAGAACTTGCAGAGGGCAAGATTAAGCTGGAACCGCAAAGCTTTGTGATGATTGAAATTTAATTTTAAGAATTTTGGCGGAGCATAGTCTCCGCCAAAATTGCATTGATATTACAATATATCCATTAGGGGCAGGCATATGAAAATAATTGATAAAAATATTGACAGCGGAAAAGCTTTCGACTGGGGATTAACCTCAAAGGAATATGCAAAATACAGGGATATTTATCCCCAGATATTCTATGATAAAATAATCGAAAGAAATTTGTGCGTTAATGGTCAGACGGTCCTTGATTTGGGCACAGGAACAGGTGTTTTGCCCAGAAATATGTACAAGTACGGTGCAAAGTGGATTGGTGCTGATATTTCAGAAAACCAAATTATTGAGGCAGAAAGACTTTCAAAGGCTGAAAATATGGAAATAAAATATATTGTGTCTGCGACAGAAAACATTGAATTTCCCGAAAACAGCTTTGATGTCATAACAGCCTGCCAGTGTTTTTGGTATTTTAATCATAGCGTAACTTTGCCTAAATTTGAAAAAATTCTTAAAGATAACGGCAGACTTCTTGTGCTATATATGGCTTGGCTTCCGTTTGAGGACAAGATTGCGGGGGCAAGTGAGGAGCTTGTGCTGAAATACAGCCCTAATTGGAGCGGAGCAGGGGAAACTATGCATCCGATTGAGATTCCGAATGAGGTTTATGATTATTTTGAACTTGTATCAAACGAGGAGTATAAAGTAAAAGTGCCGTTTACCCGTGAGAGCTGGCACGGTCGTATGAAAGCGTGCCGAGGTGTAGGTGCATCACTTAATGAACAGGAGCTTGTAAGCTGGGAGGAAGAGCACAAAAATCTGCTTACAAAAATTGCACCGCAAAGATTTGAAGTTCTGCATTATGCGGCACTTGCTGAGTTAAAGAAGAGATGAGGGATTTTTACGGATATATTAAATCAATGGAATAATGCGGCTGAACGGTTTAGACAGGATCAAGAGCAGTCAGAATTTGCTTATGTAAACAAGAATGTTGTAAAAAACAGATTTAAAGATTTGCAAGGCAAATCTTTATTGGATTTAGGTTGTGGCTATGGTTGGTATTCAAACTATTTTTCAGAAATTGGTGCAAAGATTACTGCCTGTGATGGTTCGGAGAAAATGATTTTACTTGCAAGAGATGCATATAAAAATATTGATTTTGAGTTGGTCGATATTGAAAACAATTTGCCATATGATGACGATGAATTTGATATAGTATTTTGTAATCAGGTTTTAATGGATATTGAAAACATAAAGAAAATATTTGATCAGATTTTCAGAGTTACAAAAAAGGGCGGAAGTTTTTATATGTCTATTGTTCATCCTGCATTTTATGACTGCCTGTGGGGAGAGGATGAACACGGATTTATGAAAACAAAGATTATGGAAAAGTATCTTTCGGAATATAATTTTGCAAATCCATATTGGGGAGAAACACAACATTTTCATCGCACAATCAGTTATTATGTTAATAATATTACGGACTGTGGTTTTACATTAAAACATATGGAGGAACCAAAGTCATATAATGGGGTTAACAAGTCGGATGAATTTCCGTTATTCCTTTTTATGGAATTTATAAAATAAGTAAACAACAAACGGCTGACATTGTTCTGAAATGTCAGCCGTTTGTTGTTTTTAGATAAATAGATAAAAAATAATTAAATTATAATAAAATCTTTGATAGAGATTATGGATTGTTACCGAACAACCGAAGTTTAAATTTCGGGACACTGCATTATAAGTTATATCAAACTTATAATGCGAATATAAAAAATCATTTGAGCCATACGATGTTTGTGTCTGTTGCGATGTTGTCAATGCCGTAAAGCACAACGACCTGATCGGCGTTTTCCTGTTCAATAAGGGCTGATACACTCAGCTTGTAGTAGCGCATATCAACGAGGATGATTTTGCTGTAATTGTCCACAAGAAACGGTGCAACGCAGTGTGAAAAGCTGTCTTTGATTATCACAAGCGTACCGCCCTCGGCATTTGAGTTTGTAATTTCGGTCAGAGCGTGATTACCGTCGATGAATACAGGATATTTATCATCATTTTCAAGGTGGTCATAGAAGAACATCGAGTTGTATTCCTTGGTCTGAGTGCCTTCGGTGATTTTTACCTTGATGTTGTTTTCTGTGTTGTTCGGATTGTCCCAAATCTCAATGCTGTCGGCAGGTGTCATCAGAAATCCACTTGTCGAATATGTTGTGCCGTAAAATCCGTCATAGCTTTTGATATCAAAGCTATCTTTTGGAGTGGGCGTAATTCCAAGATTTTCACAAAGCTTTGTGTATGCTGTGTATGCACCTGATATTGTCCAGTGGTGGTCGGTTTTGTAATAAAGCTGTGTGCCGTTTTGGTATTCTTCTTTAAAACTTTCACGTAGGTCAACAAAGTTAATACCGTTTTGTGAAAGTGTTTTTTCTGCCTTATCAAAGTATTCATCGTCATTGTATTGGTTGTGAATATCCGGCAGAACGTCGTCGGCAATATATCCCGTGGATGGGGCAAAAATAACGGTCATCGGAACATCAATGCTGTTTTTAAACTTTGTAATAGCACCAAAATTCTTGTCGATGTTATTATCGGTTGAAACAGGCACATTAATAAGATAGTCGTTTTTACAGTTGTATACTCCGCTTGCACCGTTGTTACCTGTGTAGAGGCTGAAATAGGCATTAAAGCCAACCCACAGATTACGCATTGGAAACTGATCGGCAAAATAACTTTCAAATTCTTCACCGAATGTACCGTTAGAAATGTTTTCAAGGGAAGTGTTGGGGAACTGCTGTAGATATCGTTTTTCGGCTGAACTGTAATCGCTCTTTGGAGTGAACAAAAACCAAAGTGCCATGCCGAAAATGAAAATCAAAAAGACAAACGCAGGAATATATCGGCACTTGCTTTTTTTATTGGAAAAGTGCATTTAATCACCTTCTTAATTTAAAATCTAAAATACAGGAATGGGTTGTAGCTTTGGTTTACAAGACTTGCAGTGCTGATTGCAAAGATAGCAACGCAGAACAAAACCTCTGCAATCCAAATAAATTTTGTTTTCTTAAAACGGCTGTAAAGCCTTGCTGCAAGTGGGGTGCTTGCGATTGCCGCAACAATCATAATCGGCAGATAGCTGAGCAGGAGTGTCAATGCCTGTGAACCAATAATGCCGTTGCCGAAGTTAAATAAGTCTGCAAAGAATGCACCAAGCTGTTTTATGTCGGTAAAGTAGAAAATCCCCCAGCCGATTGCAACGATAAACAGCGTATAAATGTGCTGAATTACAGATGGCAGTTTGTCCAAAACTTTTTTAATAACAAATTTTTCAAGAATAAGTAAAAGTCCGAAGTACAATCCCCATAACAGGAAGTTCCAGGATGCACCGTGCCAAAGACCGGTCAATCCCCAAACAACAAGCAGGTTGATAATCTGTCTTTTTGTACCCCTTTTGTTGCCTCCAAGAGGAATGTAAACATATTCCCTAAACCAGGTCGAAAGCGAAATGTGCCATCTTCTCCAAAACTCGGTGATTGACTTTGAAATGTAGGGGTAGTTAAAGTTCTTCAAAAACTCAAATCCAAGCATATTGCCCAATCCGCAAGCCATATCCGAGTAACCCGAAAAGTCAAAGTAAATCTGGAAGGTGTATGCAATAATTCCTACCCAAGTGCCAAGTACTCCGTTTTCGTCGGTTGTTGCAAAGACGGAGGTTGTGAGGTTGCCCATCTGGTTTGCAATGAGAACTTTTTTACCCAAGCCCACCATAAATAGTTTTACCCCTGATGTGAACTGCTCAAGGGTTTCCCGTCTGTGAGAAAGTTGATATGCAACATCCTTGTACCGTACAATAGGGCCTGCAATAAGCTGCGGAAACAAGGCGACATATGTTCCGAAATTGATAAAGTTCCTTGATACGGGTGCGTCATCACGGTAAACATCAATGACATAACTCATTGTCTGGAAGGTGTAAAAGCTTATGCCGATTGGCAGGCTGATTTTAAGCGACGGAATGTTTAAGAACGGCAGCATATTCAGCGAGTCAGTAATCATTCCCGTATATTTAAACACGGCAAGAATACCAATGTCGAGAATGCAGGTTAAAATCAAAAACAGCTTTTTCTTTTTGGCGTCTTTCCTGTACTTATCAACAAGCCATCCGCCCACATAGTTGAAAAAGATGTTAAACACCATAAGCAAAACAAGCGTCGGCTCGCCCCAGCCGTAGAATACTAAGTTTATAATAAACAGAAAAATATTTCTGCCGTGCCGAGGTACAAGGTAATATATTAAAAGTGTTATTGGAAGATACGCAAATAAAAATACAAGGCTCGAGAATACCACTTTATTTTCCTCCTTGGTAAAAAATTTTCATTTCTTCTGTTGGCGATTAGTATAAATACTTTTACTATTCTACCTTATGCCGTGAGTTCAGTCAATAACAGAATAAGGGCATTTTTATAACAGGAATTAATAAACCTATAGTTATAAGTTATGGATTGTTACCGCTACACAAAAGTAAATCTTCGGGGTGCATGGTTACATATTTAAACTAACTGATGAAGCGTTATAAAAAATCTGCACCTATCCGAGCAGACAACGCCATATAAAAACACTCTTTTGTGCCTGACTGTTTCTAAGCGATGTCCTATATTTCCAAAAAATAAAAAACGACTACCGCAAAGCGGTAATCGTTTAATATATAAGTTTAAAATTATTCTGTTGCTTCAAAAGTATGCTCATAAATTGTTGTTCCGTCAGCATTTAAATACTTAAGAACAACTACAGGATTGTCAATTTTGATCTCTGCCTTGAGCTGATTTGCAATTTCCTCATAGGTTGATGCCATAGAAGTTGAAGCAGTATCAAGCTGATCTTTTACAGAATCAACAACGCTGTCTTCAATCTGTGTTTTGTAAGTGAACTCATAAATAAGCTTATTTTCTTCAGCCTTAACATCAATGTCAAGTGTTGAACCGAATGAGCTCTTGTATGAATCGATCTGACTCTGGAAAGCATCAGACTCAATAAATGTTTTGAGCTTTTCCTCAGGTGAAGCGCCACATGCTGTCATACCGAGAACCATTGTTGCTACGGCCATAAGGGCAATAACTGCTGTAATAATTTTTTTCATTTCTACCCATCTCCAATTTTATTTAAGATAATATCTTATTTAGATATTTCATATCTATTATACTATCAAGTTATAACACTGTCAATTATTGTTGTTGTATGTAATATAGTTTAAGAAAGTCATATTTTTTGGTTAATAGTGTGACAAAACTATTATTCAAGCTCATTATACTTAAACTGTCTGGTAAATTCTTTTGTTTCATTGTTGCGTACAACTGCACTCTGATGATTTTCAAGTATGCTTGTGAGTGCACTTATGTCAATCCAAATTTCGTTGTCACTTTCCTTTTGACTTTCGTCAAATACAAGTTCCAGGCCGAGATGGAGGTGATACTCATCAATATTGTTGACATTTTCGGTTGTACTGTAACCTGTTCTGCCGACATAACCGATTACATCGCCTGCTTGTATTGTATCACCCTCTTTAAGTCCCTCTGCAAACGGACGATTTTGACGAAGATGTGCATAGTACCAGTAGCGTTGGCTGTCGTTTGAGCGAATACCGATTCGCCAACCGCCGTATTGATTCCAACCGAGGACTTCGACAGTCCCCGATTCAATGGCGATGACAGGAGTTCCGACAGCTGCCATCATATCGTGTCCAAGGTGAGGGCGGGAATATCCGTATGTACGCAACACACCAAAGTCATCATAGCAGGAGTAGGGAAAAGTTTTTGCAATGGGGGAGTACCACTTAATATCGTACTTTTGCTCCATAGTGCCGTCACTGTTTTCCTCTTCAAAATTCCCTACCATTCCGCCGACTGCTGCTGAATATGCCTCGTGATAATATGAATAGTACTGCATATCCTTTGTAATCTCATCTACGCTTTCTCCGTCCTCAAGTCGGCTGATAAAATCAGTGAGGTCGCTGTTTTTAAACTTTGAAAAGTCGCCGCCGTATTTTGCACCGAGATAAGCAAGACATTCTATATAGTTAATGTGAACCTTAGCGTCCTTTGAGCTGATATCGGCAGCAATAGACGAGCGAAGGGCGTCACGGTTTACATTAAATTCAACATATTTTATGTAGCTTGATTTTTGCTCAGTTTGCCCGCCTAAAAGCGGCATAATGCACATTGCGATTAAAAATACCGAAGAAAAAACGCAAATTAACTTTTTCATAAACATCACCGCTAATTTATATGCGGAGAGTTGATTGAATATTATGTTTATAATAAAAAACAGCTGTGCAAAAGCACAGCTGCTGCAAAATCAAGATTTTTATGTTTATTTAATATTTATGCTAATTAAATAGTATTAGCTGAGTGCAAACAGTTTTTTGTCAAGCTGTTGTTTTTCAATAAGCTTTGCAAGCGGAAGTCCAAGTACAAAGAGCACTGCAAGCTCTCCCACGGCAACAAGTCCGCCTTGAACAAGAAAGTCTCCAAAGTGGAAACCGCCCTCAACAAAGAAAAACTCAATCTCAAAGCCTACGATAATTCCGTTTGCAAGTGCAGGCATAAGAGCAGATAAAATCGGAAGTGTTGATAATCTGGCATTTTTGAGTCCGTACATACAAACAGCCGCAATAAGGCTTGCAAGTGAGCCGAAGATAAGATCGTACGGCCCGAGTGTTGACAAGGAACTGATGTTTGCGATAATGCATCCTATCGTAAGACCCGGGATTGCAGCAGGAGTATAAAGTGCCAGAATTGTAAGCACCTCTGATACTCTGAATTGAACAGCCGCCGAAGCAGATCCCGGAAGCAGTGTGTTCTGCAAGATTGTCATTACTGCATAGAGTGCCGCAATAACGGCAGCCTGCACAATATACCTTGTTGATTTTTGTTTCATATTAAATTCCTCCGTAGTGTTTTTTTAGGGTCTGGATTTTGCGAACAGACCTTATACTAAACACCAATTAAAGATGGATATCTTTCAGGCAAATTTCTCATTATACATCGTGCCCTGTCCTCGAAAGGCGTCAGCCTTTCTGCGGTATGGCACTC